>DASSSV010000599.1:0-6229 GCA_035708265.1 Thermomicrobiales bacterium
CGGAAATACTCCGCCTTGCTCACGTAGGCGGGCGCGCCGGGGATCGTCGAGAAGACGCTGTCCACCAGCGTCGTCGGCTTGCCCGTGGCGCCGATGTAGGAGCCCATCTCGGCGTCGACCACCGGCGCGGGGCCGTCGCCGATCGTGACCCGGCCCTTGCCTTCCTCGACGGTGAAGGTGATCGGCGCGCGCTCCACCGCGACGACCTCGCCGACCAGTTGCACCAGGTCGGCCACCGGCCCGCCGAGCTTGCCGGTCCACACCTTGAGCATCGCCTCCTGCTGCTCGGGCGTGGCCCCGTCGTCCACATAGACGGCGACCTTCCAGTTCCCCTGCATGATG
Organism: Thermomicrobiales bacterium; assembly: GCA_035708265.1. GTDB lineage: Bacteria > Chloroflexota > Chloroflexia > Thermomicrobiales > CADCWN01 > DASSSV01. The sequence continues at coordinate 343 of DASSSV010000599.1, forward strand.
TTGCCGGGGATATGCGGCAGGAGCGCGAGCGTGTGGCCGGAGACGTCGACCCCGTCGATCGTACCCCGGTCGATGTGCCAGGCGACCAGGGCGTCGCAGGTACCGTTGTCGGCGTCCTCGCCGATCCAGCAGGGGCACAAGACCTTGCAGTCGCAGACTTCCAGGAGCCGCCCTTCCAGTTGGTAACCCATGACGTCCTCCTTCCGGGATGCGCGGCGCCCTGGTGCCGGCCTCCGGCAGCGCCGCCTTCGCTCTGGAAGATAGGGGCGCGGCGTCAAACGACCATCAAGAAACGATCAACGGCCGGCGCCGTAGACTGAAATGGGCGACGGATGGACGCACCCTCATGGGGCAGACCTCGGCATCGCGGATCGGGCGTCGAGATGTCGCACCTCTCCCTGGTACTGCTCGGGTCGTTCCAGGCCGAACTGGCCGGCACGCCGATCACGACCTTCGGCTACGAGAAAGTCGAGGCGCCGCTGGCCTACCTCGCGGTCGAGGCCGGCCGGCCGCACCGCCGGGAAGCCCTCGCCGGGCTCCTCTGGCCCGAGCAGGAGGAGCGCGCCGCGCGGCACAGTCTCAGCCAGGCGCTCTCCACCCTGCGCCGGGCGCTCGGCGACCGGCCGGCGGGCGCGGACGGCGACGAGTCCGCGCCGCCTCTGCTCCTCCTCGCCCGCGACACCGTCCAGTTCAATCCTGCCGGCGACGACCGGCTGGACGTCGCCGCGTTCACCGCGCTGCTGACGGACTGCGAGCGGCACCCCCACCGGGCGCCGGAGACCTGCGCACGCTGCGCGCGCCGGCTCGAGCGGGCCGTGGCGCTCTACCGCGGCGATTTCCTGGCGGAGTTCTCCCTCCCCGACAGCGCGCCGTTCGAGGACTGGGCGCAGGCCCGGCGCGAGTGGCTGCGCGGGCGCGCGCTCTGGGCGCTCGCGCGGCTGGCCGCCCACCACGAGGCGCAGGGGGCCCACGACCGGGCCGGCGAGTGCGCCAGGCGCCAACTCGCGCTGGACCCCTGGGGCGAGGAGGCGCACCGCCAACTCATCCGCGCGCTGGCCCTCGGCGGCGAGCGCGCCGCGGCCCTGGCCTACTACGAGCGCTGCCGCCGTCTCCTGGCCGACGAGTTGGGCTGCGCGCCGGAGGCGGCGACGGCGTCGCTCTACCGGCAAATCCGCGACGGGCACCTGACGCCGCGCCCCGCCGCGGCCCCGCGCGCCGCCGCGCGCCCGGCCCTGCCGCCGCAGCCCGGCCCGCTGATCGGCCGCGAGCGCGAACTGGCCGCGCTGGCGGCGCGGCTGGCGGACCCCGCCTGCCGGCTGGTCACGCTGATCGGCCCGGGCGGGATCGGCAAGACGCGGCTCGCGATCCAGGTCGCGGTGGGCCAGGAGGCGACGTTCGCCGACGGGGCCTGCTTCGTCGCGCTCGCCCCCGTCCACCCGCCCCGCTTCCTCGCCCCGGCGATCGCCGGCGCCCTCGGGCTGTCCGCGCAGGGCCAGCAGGACCCGCAGGAACACCTCCTCGACGCGCTCGGCGAGCGGGAAGCGCTGCTGGTGCTGGACAACTTCGAGCACCTGCTCGACGGCGCGTCGCTGGTCGCCGCGATCCTCGCGCGCGCGCCGGACGTCAAAGTGCTGGTGACCTCGCGCGAGCGGCTGGCGCTGGGTGAGGAGTGGGTCTTCCCGGTCGAGGGCCTGGCCGTTCCGGGCGAGGACGAGGCCGGCGCGCCCGACGACTACGACGCGGTGCGCCTCTTCGTGGAGCGCGCGCGCAAGGTGCAGGCCGGGTTCGCGCTCGGCGCGGCGGAGCGCCCCGCCGTGGCCCGCATCTGCCGGCTGGTCGGCGGGATGCCGCTGGCGATCGAGCTGGCCGCCGCCTGGGCGGCGGCGCTGCCCTGCGCGGAGATCGCGCGCGAGATCGAGGCGGGGCTGGACGTCCTCGCCACGCCGCGGCGCGACGTGCCGGAGCGCCACCGGACGGTCCGCGCGGTGTTCGACCATTCCTGGGCCCTGCTGACGGAGCACCAGCGCGACGTCTTCGCCGCGCTGTCGGCCTTCCGCGGCGGCTTCGAGCGGCCGGCGGCCGAGGCGGCGGCCGGCGCGTCGCTCTTCACGCTCGCGGCGCTGGTCGGCAAGTCCTTCCTGTGCCTCACCCCGGCCGGCCGCTACGAGGTCCACGAGTTGCTCCGACAGTACGGGGCGACCCAGCTCGGGGCGAGCGCGGCGGGCTGGCGGCTGGCGCACGACCGCCATTGCGACTACTACCTGTGATTCCTGGCGGAGCGGGAGGAACGGCTGCGCGGGCGCGACCAGCGGGCGGCTCTGGCGGAGATCGATCGGGAAGCCGACAACGTGTGGGCGGCGTGGCAGTGGGCCGCGGAGCATGGCCGGGCCGACCTGATCGCGCTGGCCGCGGATGCCCTCTGGCTGTTCCACGCGACCCGCGGCAGCGCCTGGCTCGGCGAAGCCGCCTTCGGCAGCGCGGTGGCGGCGCTGGAGCAGGCCGCCGGCGCGGCGAACGCGCCCGACCCGGCGCGCGAGGTCGCGCTCGCCAGGGCGCTGACGGGGCAGGGCTCGTACTATTACCGGGTCGGCGCCTACGACCGGGCCAGGGAACTGCTCAGCCGGGGCGTCGCCCTCTGCCACCGGCTCGGGCTGTCGCGTGAGCTCGGCTTCGCCCTGAATCACCTGGCCGCCGCGCTCCACCCGCTCGGCGCGTACGCCGAGGAAGCGCGCTGCCTGCGCGCGGGCATCGCCCTCTCGCTGGCGGCCGGCGACCGCTATACCGCCGCGTACTCGCGCAACGACCTGGGCATGGCGACCCACCTGCTCGGCGACGACGCCGAGGCGCGGCGGCTGGCGACGGAGAGCCTGGCGACCTTCGAGGAGCTCGGCGACCGGCGCGGCGCGGCCTTCGCCCTCACGACGCTGGGCGCGGTCGCCGCGGCGCGCGGCGATCTCGCGGAGGCCGCGCGCCTGCACGGCGAAAGCCTCGCCCTGCGCCGGGCCATCGGCGACCAGTGGGGCGCCGCCGATTCCCTCACCCGGCTCGGCGCCGTCGCGCGGACGGCGGGCGACGCAGAGGCGGCCAGGGGGCACCTCCTGGCGGCCCTGCGCGCCGCGCACGACAGCAGGATGCCGCCGATGGCGCTGGCGGCGCTGACGGAACTGGCGGCGATGCTAGCGCAGACCGGCGAGCGCGAACGGGTGCGCGACCTCCTGACCGTCGTGCTGCGCCACCCCGCGAGCACCCGCGCCTCGCGCGATCAGGCCGAGCGGCTGCTGGCCTACCTGCCTTGCCCGCGCCCCGCCCCGGCCACCACGCCCACGCGCCCCCTCGACGACCTGGTGCCGGCCCTCCTGGGTGAGCCGGCAGACGGCAGACGGCAGTTGGAGTTGACAGTTGATAGTTGACAGCGGAGCAGGTTCCGTCCTCTATCAACCACGAACTACCAACTCTCAACTTACTGCCGCCTGCCGTCTGCCGTCTGCCGTCTTCGTGTAACTGGCGCGGCGGGCGACGACGGCGAAGCCGAGGCGTTCGTAGACGCGCCGGGCGCCGGGGTTGTCGACGTTCACGTCGAGCATCGCCGTGTCCAGGCCGTCGTCGCGCAGGCCGCACAGCGCCACGGCGATCATCACGGCGGCCAGGCCGCGCCCGCGCCAGCCGGGCCGCACGCCGAGCTGGGCGAGCCAACCCGCGTTCTCTCCCAGCCGCGCGTTCTCCTCGGGATCGACGTGGGCGATGAGGAACCCGACGTCCTCGTCGCCCTCGCGCAGAAGATAGGAGCGCGCGGGGCGGAACGCCGGGCTGCCGGTGAGCGCGACGACCCACCCCTCCTCGGTCCAGCCGGGGGCGCCGGGGCGCGTGCTGAAGGCGTCGCGGTAGACGGCGTAGAAGCGCGCGGCGAGTCCCTGTTCCCAGTGGACGAGCGTCACACCCGGTGGCGGGGGCTGGTCGGGCAGCGGCCCGCGCAGGTCGCGCGTCATGTCCTCCTCGACATGGTGGAGCCGGAAGCCGTGCCGCGCGAGGAGCGCCGTCGCGTCCTGGCCCACCACGGAGGTATCGACGCGCAGCACGGCCGGCCGGTCGCGGGGCAGCGCGGCCAGCGCCGCGCGGGCGCGCGCCTCGGCCCAGGCGAGGATCGCGCCGCCGAGGCCGCGCCGCCGGTCGGCGGGGAGGACCGCGCCGTGCAGCAGCAGGCGGTACTCGTGCCGGATGCCGCTCGGGCACGAGACGCCGCCGAAGGCCGCCAGCCGCCCGGCCTCGTCCATCGCGCAGGCCGCGCCGAGCGCGTCCGCCCCCGCGAGCGCCGCCCGCGCCCCGGCGAAGTCGGCGATGCCCGACGCGGCCGGCTCGCCCGCATCGCCGGCGCAGGCGAGGTACAGGTCGCGGATGGCCGCGGCGTCGGCCGGCGTCGCGGCCCGCCAGCGGTAGCCGGGCAGATCCTCCGGCAGCGCGCTCATTCGCCCTCCCCCGGCGCGGCCTCGCCCGGCGCCGGCACGGCCTCGCGCTCGGCGTCGCCGGTGCCGGTGACGCGCAGGTGCGTGGCGTCGTTGAAGACCAGGAGCGTCCAGGCCGGTGACCTCGCCGCGTCGCCCGGCCGGTGACGCCAGTGGGTGATGCTGGTGTTGTGCGGCTCCAGGTAGACGCGGTTGCCGCTCGGGCCGACGCCGAAGGCGTGGTTGAAACTCGCCTCGAGGACGCCGCCGTGGCAGACGACCACGACCGTCTGGTCCGGGTGGCGCGTGACGAGCCGGTCCAGCGCCGTGCTGACGCGCGCCTGGAAGGTGGCCCAACTCTCGCCGCCCGGCGCGAGCGGCCGGAAGCGGTCGCCGGCCTCGACCTCGCCCCCGCGGTAGCGCTCCCGCCACTCCGCGACGGTCAGGCCGTCCGCCTCGCCGGGGCGCAACTCCTGCCACTCGTCGGCGAAGACCGGGTCCAGTCCGAGCGCCCGCGCGACGTAGGCGGCCGTCTCGAAGGCGCGCGGGAGCGTGCTGCTGTAGAGGGCGTCGGCGCGAATCTCCCCGCCGGCGAGGCGCGCTTCGAGCAGCGCCGCCTGCCGCTGCCCGCGCGCGGTCAGCCCGGCGTCGCCGCGCATCCCGCCCATGATCGGCACGACGTTGGCGACCGACTCGCCGTGGCGGATGAGGTAGAGATCGGTGGGCATGGCGCTCCTTCGAGGCGTTAGGCGTTGGGCGTTAGGCGTTAGGAGTCCGCACGTTCGTTTTCTGATGCCTAATCTCTGGCGTCCCGCGTCAGGTGGGCGCGAAAGAAGCATTTGGCTGGCTTGGGAGAAGGACCTTCTGTCAAATATCCTTACACACGCCAGCGCGTCTCCTCGGTTGGCCCCAGAGGCGCTCCATGATCGTACACGACGACGACTGACCCTTCCCAATTCCATAGAACCAGGTGGTCGTCGGTAAGATCTACAGTAAGAGCGCCGCCTTGTGGACCGCGCGCTACCGCCTCAAACTCCGTGCCGGGAGGCATATCGTATACGTCGCCCCACGGTTCCAGGCAGAACGCCGTCGAGGTCGCGCGCTTATTCCTGAAGCGCACCGTTACAACCTGCTCAGCCTCTTGAGCCTTCATCGTCCTTTGCCTCCCACTGGTTCCGTAGCGGCCTGCATTTTCTCGTCGCGACAGCGATCTCGCCGAGCGGCATTTCACCCCTTCCCTGGTCCCGCGCATGATATCGCTTGCCGCCTGGCAACGCGATCCACTAGCCCCGCGCTGCCCCTCGGTCCAGTCCCCGCCTGTACCAAGGGCCAGAAAGCGTTGCGCTCCGTCGCGCCGTGCGGTATAGTCGAGGTAGTCAACCTGGAGAGGAGCCCGGTTACGATGCCGTTCGGCGACTGGAGGAGGCGGCCATGACGACGGGGATGGT
>DASSSV010000600.1:0-3546 GCA_035708265.1 Thermomicrobiales bacterium
ACTCTCGAAGAGACGCCGGAGGGCACGCGGCTCACCTTCTTCGCCGCGGTCGACCCTCGCGGGCGCTTCCAGGCCGCGGCGGGCCTGCTGCGGCAGGCCGCCCGCCGCCAGATGGCGACGGACATGGACGAGCTCAAGGCCGCGCTGGAAGCCGCGCCGACCCGGCGCGGCTAGCCGCCTCGCCGCGCGGCGCGCCTGCCCCGTCGCGCCCCATCGGCCGGCTCGCGTCGCGCTCCTCGGTATGCCGGCGGCATGAGCGCGTCGCGGCCCGCGCCCGCACAACTTCGCGGCCGGCCGCGGTATGCCGGTGCCGGCCGCGGCGTCGACGTCGTCGCTTGCTCGCTCGGACTCCACCGCTTCCTGCCTGACCAGGCGGGCGCGCTCCTGCGGGCACTCGGGCGCGGCCCGCGCCGCCGCCCGCCGGTCGAGCGGGAAGGGCGGCGCGGGTGCTTCACCGGAGGAGGTCGGACCATGCGCGCCGAGCTGCGCTGGGTGGGCTTCTTCCTGGGGCTGGCGCTCGTCGCGACGACCTGGGGCAGCATCGTCACGACGGTCGTCCTCCCCCGCCTCGTCGCCTCCCCGATCACCGCGGCGACCTGGCGCGCCGTCCACGCCGCCTTCCGCGTCGTCGCCGACCGGCGGCCGCGCTACGCGAGCAAGGACCGCCTCCTCGCGCTCCTCGGCCCGGTCGCCGTGCTCGCCACCCTGCTCAGCTGGCTGGCCCTCCTGCTGCTCGGCTACGGGCTGCTGCTCTGGCCGTTCGTGGGCGGGGGCCTCGGGGGCGCGCTGCGCATCGCCGGCTCCTCCCTGTTCACGCTCGGCTTCGTCGTCTCCGCCGCGCCCGCCGCCAGCCCGCTGGAGTTCGTCGCCGCCGCGTCGGGCATGGTCGTCGTCGCCCTGCAGATCGGCTACCTGCCGACGCTCTACGGCGCGTACAACCGGCGCGAGACCCTGCTCACCGCGCTCGGCGCGCGGGCCGGCGCGCCCGCCTGGGGCCCGGAGATCCTCGCCCGCCACCAGCTCGACCACGCGGTCGCGACCCTCCCCGCGCTCTTCGCCGCCTGGGAGACCTGGGCGGCCGACATCACCGAGTCGCACGCCAGCTACCCGTGGCTGATGGTCTTCCGCTCGCCCGACCCGCTCCAGTCCTGGGTCGTCAGCCTGCTCGCGATGCTCGACGCCGCGGCGCTCTACCTGGCGGTCGCCCCCGCGAGCGCGCCGCCGGAGGCGCGCCAGTTCCTGCGCGCCGGGTTCGTCGGGCTGCGGGCGCTGGCGCGGGCGACCGGCACGCCGGTGAACGAGGACCCCCTCCCGGACGACCCGCTCGCGCTGAGCTTCGCCCAGTTCGCCGGCGGCGTGGAGCTGCTGCGGGAGGCGGGGTTCCCCGCGGAGCGGACGGCGGAGGCGGCGTGGCGCGACTTCCGCGGCTGGCGGGTGAACTACGAAGCGGCCGCCTACGTGCTCGCGGACTTCGTCGTCGCCGTGCCGGCGCCGTGGTCCGGCCGGCGGACGAACATGACGCGGGAGGCGGCCTTCGACGCGCTGGCGAACCGCCCCCGCCACCGCACGCCCGACGACCCGGAGGGGCGCGCCGCGCTCCCCTCGCGGCGCATCAAGGCGGAGCTGTAGCCGCGCACACCGCCCGCGGCCGCGCAGGGTGTCGGCCACTCTGCCGCCACGCCGGCAAGATCGGGCGGCTTGGGGGAGCGGGCCGGCTGATGCAGGCGTGCTCGTCCGGCAGGAGGCGAGGTGGCGGGCAAGGGCCTCGGCTCCGCCGGTCGCCGCACCGGGTGGCAGGCGGCGAGCGGCGGATCGGCCGGACGTCCGGCCACGTGACGGTACCGCAGCGGCTTCAGGCCTAGGGCCTGTCTGACGGAAGGGCGCGCCTCGCTTAGCCTTGTCCGCAGCAGGAATTGGCGCGTAGCTACGGGCAGGAATGGCGATGCGAGGCGAACTGACGGATGCGGCCTGAGCCGCGCCCAGGCCGCTGCTGCCCCTGAACGGGCGGCGGGGCGGGCAGTGGCGGGGCCATCGGCAGGTCATCGACGGCATCCTCTGGCGGCTGCGGGTCGGCGCGCCCTGGCGGGACGTGCCGGGGCGCTACGGCCCCTGGCAAACCTGCTACGACCGGTTCGCGCGCTGGCGGCGCGACGGCACCTGGGACCGCCTGCTGGCCTTGGCGCAGTCCGCGGCTGATGCCGCCGGGGAGCTTGACTGGACGATCTGCGTCGACGGCACCGTCGTGCGCGCCGATCAGCACGCCGCCCGGGCGCGGCATCGCCCGAGCAAGGCGGACCGCGCCGCGCAGGTCGAGCATCCGCCGGCTGAGGCGCTCGGGCGGAGCCGCGGCGGGTTGACGACGAAGCGCCACCTGGCCTGCGACGGGCGAGGGCGCCTCCTGAGCGTGGTCCTGACGCCCGGCCGGCGGCACGAGAGCACGCAGCTGGCGGCCGTGCTCGACGCCATCCGGGTGCCACGGCGAGGCGGGCGCGGGCGGCCGCGGAAGCGGCCCGACCACCTCATCGCCGACAAGGGCTAGAGCTACCCGGCCTGTCGCCAGTTGCTGCACCGCCGGGGTCTCCCGCACGCCATCCCCGAGCGGCGGGACCGGCGTCGCCGGCGGGCGGGGCGCCGGGGGTGGCCGAGCGGGGCATCAACGCGCCCAAGCAGTGGCGCGGTGTGGCGCCCGCCACGAGCAGCGCGCGGTGAGCCACCGCGCCGCGGTGGTCGTCGCCGCGCTGCTCCGCTGGCTCATCCCCGCTTGCCCGGTGGCGGGCCTCGGCGCGCCCCGCGACGCACGCCCTCCCCGTCGCCCTAGGCGAACGTTGTCTCGCAGGACCGGGTCGACGGGCGCGCGCTTCATCCCGCCGCCAGCCCCTCCAGCAGCTGGACCGCGTGCGCCATCGGGGGCAGGGCGTGCAACTCCGCCTGCACCCGCCGGGCGCTCGCTCGATACCCCGGCTCCCCCAGCGCTGCCCGCACCGCCCCGCGCACGCGCGCCGGTGTCACCGCCTCGGGCGCGACCACCACGGCGGCCCCCGCCTCCGCTGCCGCCCGCGCGTTCTCCGGTTGGTCCGCCCGCAGCGACACCACCACCAGCGGCAGCCCGTGGTCGAGCGCGCCCAGCAGCGTGCCCGAGCCGCCGTGGCAGAGGACGAGGTCGCAGTGCGGCAGCAGCGCCTCCTGCGGCACATACTGCTCGACGTGCGCGTTCGGCGGCGGCGCCCCGAGCGCGGCGGGGTCGGTCTGCGGCCCGACGGTGACGATGACCCGCACCGGCTCGCCCGCCAGGCTGTCCAGGACGGCGCGCAGCAGCGGCACCCCGTCCTCCGGGCGCAGCAGCGTGCCGAACGTCGCGTAGACGCGCGGCGCGGCCTCGCGCGGGGGCAGACCACCGAGCCAGCCCGGCACGTCGGTGGCACTCGGCGCGGCGGTCGGGGCTGGCCGCACCGCCACGCGGGTCGGCCGCGCGGGTTGCCCGGGCGCCAGCAGGCTCGGCGGGAACGGGGCGAGGACGAGGTGGCGGTACGGCGCGGTCAGGCCGGG
>DASSSV010000601.1:0-14804 GCA_035708265.1 Thermomicrobiales bacterium
GCTCATCGTGTCTCCATGCCGATACCAGCGCGCGGGTCAGCCAGGTCAAACCCCCAGCGGCCGAGGGGCGGCAAGCCGCGTTTGTTCGCGGGGATTATAGCGTGTCCCACTGTGAAATGGTAGCGACGACTTGCGCGTCCGGTGGAGTCGGGCGTGGTCGGGGGCGCGACCCCGAGGCCGGCAGGATCGGGCAGCCCGCGCCGGCGCCGACGGCCCCTCGTCGTCGCCCCCTCGCGCCGCGGGCCCCGCGCGGGCTACAATTGCCGCGGGACCGGCGTGCGCCGGGGAGCGAGGACCGAGAAGATGAGCAATGTCATCGTGGAGCCGCTGACGATCACCGCCGACGTGGACGAGCGGTTCCTGCGCATCGAGTGGGCCGACGGCCACCAGAGCGTCTACGACTTCGAGTACCTGCGCTGGGCCTGCCCCTGTGCGACCTGCCGCGGCGAGATGGGCCAGCCCGGCGCGCTCGACTTCGCCGAGAGCCTGACGCCGGAGCAGACCGAACTCACGGACATCGCCCAGGTCGGCCGCTACGCCATTTGCCCCGTCTGGGCCGATGGCCACGGCACCGGCATATACACCTACGGCTACCTGCGCCAGATCTGCCCCTGCCCCGAGTGTACCGCGCGGCGGGAGGCGCAGAGCGCGGAGTAGGCGTGCGCCTGTCGCGCTGCTTGTCCTGCCAGCGTCAGTCTCGGCGACGACAGCAGCGCCGAGAAGACACACGCGGGGCAACAGGCGGCGCCCACGTCCCTGCCGTGTCTCCGCCCTCAGTTATGGGGCGGCTGCCTCGTGAGCGGTGCGCCGACAGTGCTCTGCCAGCGCTTGCAGCACGCCCGCGATCTCCTGACGGATAACCGGGTCGCCGATGAGCCCGTCGGGGCCGACCGCCTGCCGGGGCACGGGGATGTGGGCGCAGGCGGCCTCGACGATGTCTGTGCCGGTGCGCTCAAGGACTTTGCGCAGCGATTCGTGCGCGTCGGCGGCGCCGGTCTGCGAGGCGGAGGCGTTGATCCAGGCTGCTGGCTTGCCATACGTCTCGCCGCCGCCGACGGTCCAGTCGAGCAGGTTCTTGAACGAGCCCGGCAGCGCCCCGGCGTACTCCGGCGTGGAGAAGAGGAGTGCGTCGGCCGCCCGGATGCGGGCGCGCAGGTCGGCGACGGCGGGGTGGAGGGGTTCGGCGTCGTCGTCGGGGTTGAAGTGCGGCAAAGCGGCGAGCCCGTCGTAGCCGCTGACGGCGACGCCGTCGGGCGCGACCTCTTGCGCCGTCCGCAAAACGGCCGCATTGCTCGACCCCGCGCGCAGGCTGCCGCAGATCGTCAGTATCCGGCAGGTCGTTCCCATGATGTGCTCCCCTTCGAGCGTCGGCCGGCCGCTCAGAGCGTCGAGTCGGCCGGGTAGTAGTGGACGCGCGCCCGGCGCAGGGCGAAGATGTAGCGCTGCGCGAGCACGCGAATCCCGGCCGGCGTTGTGTTGTATCGCGCGTAGAGGTCGAGCGCGGCGCGGTCGCGGTCGGGATCATAGGGGCGGCGCGGCAGGCGCCAGTTGCTGAGGGTCAGACCCCGGCCGAGGAAAAGGGCCAGGTGCTCCGCATCGCGGAAGAAGGACTCGAAGAAGTATTCTTTGACGCTGACCGGGAAGAGATCCAGTTCCGCGTACTGGCCGAGGAGGCCGCGGTAGTCGCCGGCGGCGCCGGCGGTGATGGGCCTGCGCCCGAAGATCTCGCCCAGGTGGTTGCCGTTGAGCGGGCCGACGAACTCCTGGATGAAGATGGCGTCGGGCCGCAGCGCGCGGAGCAGGGCCGCGTTGAGGTTCGGGCCGCGCTGGCTGAACGCGAGGTCGAAGTGCCCCTCGGGCAGGCGGGCGACGTCGGCCGGCACGGCGACGGTCCCCTCGATGAGGGTGACGTTGTCGAGGCCGTGCGCGGCGACCCGTCGCCGCGCGCTGGCGAGCAGGGCGGTGTCCTGCTCGAAGCCCCAGACCTCCCCGATGAGCGGCGCCAGCCAGCAGAGCGTCTGCCCAGCTCCGCAGCCGATGTCGAGCACGTTGCTCTCAGGCCCGCCGTGCAGCCGCAGTAGGCGGGCCATCTCGTCGGCGGGGTTCTCGCCGTAGTACTTGACCAGGGCAGGCGACGCCGGCGAGTCGAAACTGGCGTACAGGCCGTAGCGCGCGGCCAGTTCCTCGTCGCTCGGGTCCGTCATGCGCGCCCGTCGCCGCCGGCGTCGGCGGGCATCCCCTCGTCCCGGCCCGCCAGCGCGGTGCGGTCGAAGTAGATCTTCTCGCCGGCGAACTTGCCCGCGGCGGGGTCCCAGGGGAAGTGGATCAGGATGGTGAGGCGCACGGGGCGGCCGGTCGGCGCGAGGCCGGCCCAGGCGCCGCGGTGCGTGCCGGTCATCGTGGCGACCTCGAAGACGCCCTGCGGGCCGATGACGATGTCGGTGAGGTCGAACTTCACGTCGGGGAAGGCGCCGAGGAAGCCGGTGTAGAAGGCCCGCGCGCCGTCGTGCCCCTCCCAGCGCTGGCCGGTCGGCACGATCTCGTAGACGCAGTCCTCCGCCAGCGTGTCGATCAGGCCCTGGAGGTCGCGCCCGTCCTCGGCGATGGAGTGCTTGATCCAGAGGCGGCGGATCCGCCGGTATTCCTCCGGCGTGCTCTCCCACTTCAGCCGCTCGCGGACGTCGCCCCCCGGCTCCGCGCCCATCCCCCGCCCCTCCTGATCGTGGCCACCCGCCTGGCCGACTGCTGATGGCTGACGGCTGACGGCTCGCTACAGCAACGCCTTCAGCCGCGGCAGGTCGATGTTGCCGCCGCTGACGACCGCGACGACCCGCGCCCCCGGCGCCACCGTGACCTTGCCGGCGAGGAGCGCGGCGGTCGCCGCCGCCCCGGCCGGTTCCGCCAGGAGTTTGGCGCGCGCCAGGAGGAAGCGCATCCCTTCGAGGATCGTCTCGTCGTCCAGGAGCACGATGTCCTCGACGTAGCGGCGGACGATGTCGAAGTTGCGCTCGCCGGCGAAGGGGGCCGTGAGGCCGTCGGCGATCGTCTCGATGCGGTCGAGGTGGACCGCGTACCCGGCCTGGAGGCTGTTGTACATGCCTGGTGCGCCGACCGGCTCGACGCCGATCACCCGCGCGGCCGGCCGCGACTCCTTGATCGCCACCGCGACGCCGCCGATCAGCCCGCCGCCGCCGACCGGCACGACGATCGTGTCGCCCTCCTCCCCGAACTCGGGCAGGTCGTCGAGGACTTCGAGCCCGAGCGTGCCCTGCCCGGCGATGATCGCGTCGGCGTCGAAGGGGTGGACGAGGGTGAGGCCGCGCGCGGCGCGCAATTCCTCCATCTTGCCGAAGAGGTCGAGCGAGGAGGTGCCGTGCTGGACGACCTCGGCGCCGTAGCCGCGCGTCGCCGCGACCTTGCTCGGCGTCGCGTTCTCCGCCATGACGACCGTCGCCGGGACGCCGACCGCCGCGGCGGCCCAGGCGACGCCCTGCGCGTGGTTGCCGGCCGAGACGGTGATGATGCCGCGCGCGCGCTCCTCCTCCGAGAGTTGCAGGATGGCGTTGAGCGCGCCGCGCACCTTGAAGGCGCCGGTCTTCTGCAGGTTCTCCGCCTTCAGCCAGGCGCGTGCCCCGATCTGCTGGCCGAGCGTCTGCGACGTCAGCAGCGGCGTGTGGTGGACCCGCCCGGCGATCCGCTCCCGCGCGGCCCGGATGTCGGCGACGGCGATCATGCTCCCCTCCTTGCGAGGCGTTAGGCGTTAGGCGTTAGGAGGCAGGAGGCAGACGATAGACGACAGACGATAGGGGTTCGAGGTTCGCGTTCGCACTCCGGCTACCGCTGCCGTTGCCTCGCCCCCTAACGCCTAACGCCTAACGCCTAGCCCCTACGCCCGGCTGGCGACGCTGAGCGAGCCCTCGTAGACGAGGTCGAAGGCGTGCTCCTCGATCTCCTCGGGGTTGCTCGGCACTTTGGCCTCGCCGGTCTCGATCGCCGCGCGGGCCACCGCGGCGGCGACCTTCGGCGGCACCTGGTAGCTGAGGCTGTCGGGGATGATGAAGTCCGGCTCCAGCTCGCCCGGCACGACGAGGTCGGCGATGGCGTGGGCAGCGGCGATCTTCATCGCATCGTTGATCCGCCGCGCCTTCACGTCGAGCGCGCCGCGGAAGATGCCCGGGAAGGCTAGCGAGTTGTTGACCTGGTTGGGGTGGTCCGAGCGGCCGGTCGCCACGACCAGCGCGCCGGCCGCCTTGGCGTCGCCCGGCTCGATCTCGGGGATCGGGTTCGCCAGCGCGAAGACGATCGGGTCGGGCGCCATCGTCTGGATCATCGCCGGCGTCAGCGCGCCGGGGGCGGAGACGCCGATGAAGATGTCGGCGCCGGGCAGCACCTCGGCCAGGGTGCCGGAGCGGCGTTCGCGGTTGGTCAGCGCGGCGATCTCCTCCTTGAAGGGGTTCATCCCCTTGCGGCGGCCCCGGTAGACCGCGCCGGCCCGGTCGCAGAGGATGATGTCGCCCGCGCCGACCGCCAGCAGCAGTTTCGCCACGGCGATGCCGGCCGCGCCGGTGCCGTTGATGACGATGCGCGTGGCGGCGATCTCCTTGCCGGCGAGTTTGAGCGCGTTCAGCAGCGCCGCCAGCACGACCACGGCGGTGCCGTGCTGGTCGTCGTGGAAGACCGGGATGTCGAGCGCCTCCTGCAGCCGCGCCTCGATCTCGAAGCAGCGCGGCGCCGCGATGTCCTCCAGGTTGACCCCGCCGAACGTCGGCGCGATCGCCTTGACGATCTCGACGATCTCGTCGGGGTGGCGCGCGGCCAGGCAGATCGGGAAGGCTTCGACGCCGCTGAGGCTGGAGAAGAGGACCGCCTTCCCCTCCATCACCGGCAGCGCCGCCTGCGGGCCGATGTCGCCGAGGCCGAGGACCGCGCTGCCGTCGGTGACGATCGCGATCAGGTTGCCCTTCGCCGTCAGCTCGTAGACCTGCATCGGGTCGCGGCGGATCTCGTCGGCCGGGGCGACCGCCGCGGGCGGGACGTAGAGCATGTTGAGGATGTAGCGGTCCTTGACCGGGATCTTGCTCTTGATCTCCAGCATCCCGCCGTAGCGCCGCCGCAGGTTCATCGCGCGCTCTTGGAGCGTGCCGCCGCGCTCGCGGCGGCCGTTGGTGCTGGTGTTCGGCGTCACGCCCTCGTAGACGATCCGGCGCGTCCGCTCGGCCTCGGCGGCAGGGTCGACGTCCTTGCGCGCCTCGCCGCTGGCGCTGGCCGCCTCGACGACCGCGGCGGCGATGGCCGGCGCGACGCGGAAGTCGAAGATCGGCGGGATGATGTTCTCCGCGTGCAGGCGGTCGGCCGGGACGACGCCGGCCAGCGCGCGCGCCGCGCCGGTGAGGATCTCCATGTTGATGTTGCGCGCGCGCGAGTCGAGCAGGCCGCGGAAGACGCCGGGGAAGACGAGCGCGACGTCGAGCTGGTTGGGGTAGTCGGAGCGGCTGGTGGCGACCACGCGCGCGCCGCCGCGCCGCGCCTCTTCGGGGTCGATCTCCGGCGTCGGCGTGGCGAGCGCGAAGACGATCGGGTCGTCGGCCATGCTGCGGACCATCTCGGCCGTCAGGACGTTGCCGGCCGAGAGGCCGACGAAGGCGTCGGCGCCGACCAGCATTTCGGCCAGCGTGCCGGCGCGCCGCCGCAGGTTGGTCTCCTTGGCGACGTAGGCTTTGGCCCAGTCCATCCGCTCGGTCCGGTAGGGGTAGATCGCGCCGACCCGGTCGCAGACGATGACCTCTTTGGCCCCGGCGCGCACCAGGACGCGGGCCACGCCGATGCCGCCGACGCCCGCGCCGTTGACGACGATGGTCGCCTCCTCCAGTCGCTTGCCGACGACCTTGAGGGCGTTGTAGAGCCCGGCCAGGACGACGACCGCGGCGGCGTGGTGCTGGTTGGAGAAGACCGGCACGCCGGCCGCTTTCTCCAGGTGGTCGGCGACGGTGAAGGAGTAGGGCCGGGTCATCGCCTCGATGCCGATGGCGCCGAAGGTGGGCGTCAGGGCGTAGAGGGTGTGGACGATCTGCTGGATGTCGTGCGTGCCGAGGCAGATCGGGAAAGCGTCGATCCCGGCGAAGGTCTTGAAGAGGACCGAGCGCCCCTCCATCACCGGCAGCGACGCCTCCGGCGGGCTGTCGCCGTGGCCGAAGAGCGCGGAGCCGTCGGTGACGATGGCGACGGTGTTGCCGCGCGAGGTCAGGTCGAAACTGGCGTTGGGGTCGCGCGCGATCGCCAGGCAGGGCTCGGCGACGCCCGGTGTGTAGACGATGCTGAGGACCGAGCGGTCCTTGATCGGCACCTTGCTGGCGATGCCGATGACGCCGGTATAGCGCCGCCGGTAGTCCAGCGCTTCAGCCCAGAGTTGCGTCTCGCTCATCCGGCGTCCCCATCCTTCTCCCTCGCTCGCGCCGGCGGCCACGCCGCGGCGCCGCCCGATTGGGCCACTTATCAGGGTAGGACACGCGGCGGCATCGCGCAAGGGCGGGGCGAAGGGCGAAGTACGAGGTACGAAGTACGAATGACGAGCGAGTGATGAGTGACGAGTGACGAGAGGACGAGGGGGTGACGGTCGGTGCACGCGCCGGCGATTGAAATCGCCGCTATGGCCTCGTCGCGACTCGCCACCAAGCCCGCCCGCGCGGGTTGGGGCGGAACGTCGTGCCCGGTCCGCGCGGGCGGACTTCGTGGTCGTGAGACCATGCAGGCGCGGTTTCAACTGCCAGCCAACCGCCTCCTCACCATTCGTCATCTGTCATTCGTACTTCGTACTTCGTACTTCGCCTCATCGGCCCCGGCCGCTGCCCACGGGCTCGTCCTCGGGCTCGCCGGTGAGGTCGCCGGCGAGGATGAGGCTGGCGATGGGCGGCAGGGCGGGTGCGCGGGCGGGGGCGCCGCTCTCGTGGCCCAGACCGAGGCGGCGGTAAAGGCGCGCCAGCGGGGCGGGCGCCCACCAGTTGAGGTTGCCGAGCAGGCGCATCGTCGCCGGGACGATCAGCGTGCGCACGAGCAGCGCGTCGACGGCGATTGCCAGCGCCATGCCGAGGCCGAGCGCCTTGATGATGACCACGTCGGCCAGGGCGAAGGCGGCGAAGACGCTGACCATGATCGCCGCCGCGCCGGTGATGAGGCGGCCGGTCTGCTCCAGCCCCTCGGCGACCGCGTGCCGGTTGTCGCCGGTGTGGTCGAACTCCTCCTTCATCCGGCTCAGCAGCAGCACCTCGTAGTCCATCGAGAGGCCGAAGAGGAGGCAGAACATCAGCACTGGCACGGTCGGCTCGATCGAACTCGGCGTGAAGTTGAGCCAGCCGCTCAGGTGCCCGTCCTGGAAGATCCAGACCAGCGCGCCGTAGGAGGCGCTGATCGAGAGCAGGTTCATCGCCACCGCCTTCAGCGGCAGCAGCACCGAGCCGAGCAGGAGGAAGAGGACGACGTAGGTGGCGCCCATGATGAACGCCGCCGCGACCTTCGTGTCCTGCTCGATCGAGGCGGAGAGGTCGAGCGTGAAGGCGGTGTTGCCGCCGACCAGCACCGCGCCGCCCGGGTTCGGCCCGCCGCCGGCGCGGATCGTCCGCACGAGCTGGCGCGCGCCGTCGCTGTCGGCCGGCAGCGGGGTCAGGACGGTCAGCGCGACGATGTGGTCGCGGACGCTCTGGTGGAGCGCCCGCTGCAGTTGCGTCGGCAGCGCCGCGCGCGGCCCGCTCAGCAGCGCGACGACCTGCTCCTTCTTCGGCAGCGGCCGGCCGTCGGGGCCGGGGAGATTGACCGGGTTCTGCACCTGGGCGACGCCCGGCAGCCCGCCGAGCCAGCGGCTGTAGTCGTAGAGCGCCGCCGCCCGCGCCGGCGTCAGCGGCTGGCCGTCGGGGTAGTCCACCACGACGAGGACGCTGGTCGTCTCGCCGCCGGGGAAGTCGTGCGTCAGGAGGTCGTAGCCCTGGCGCGACTCCAGCGTCGTCGGCAGCGCGGTCGGGCTGGTCAGGCCGAGGCGCAGGTGGAGGAAGGGGGTCCCGGCCGCGAGGAGGAGCGCCAGCAGCGGCAGGAGGATCGCCCAGGGCCGGCGCATCACGCCGAAGGCGAGGGCGTGCCAGATGCCCTGGCGGGGCGCCTCGGGCGCGGCGGTCAGCGCCGGGCCGGCGGCCGCGTGACGGCGGGCGCGCGCCTGGATGGCGTTGCCGGCGATGGACATCAGCGCGGGCAGGAAGGTCAGGCCATAGCAGACCGCGCAGGCGACGACCAGGATCGCCGCCAGGCCGATCGAGGTGAGCATCGACGAGTGGTAGAAGAGGAGGCCGGTCACGCCGATCGCCACGGTCAGGCCGGAGAAGGCGATCGCCTTGCCGGTCGTCGCCACGGTGCGCTCGACCGCCTCCGGGACCGGGCGCGCGGCGACTTCCTCGATGAAGCGGCTGATCAGGAAGAGGGAGTAGTCGATCGCCAGGCCGAGGCCGATCATCGAGGCGATGTTGAGCGAGTAGAGCGACATGTCGCGCGCGTGGGCGAGCGCGTAGATGCCGGCGAGACCGCCGAGGAAGGCGAAGCCGCCGATGACGATCGGCACCAGCGCGATGGCGAACGTGCCGCCGGTCAGCACGAGCGCGAGCCGCGCCGTGCCCCACGACGAGCGCCGCAGCAGCCGCCAGAGGACCATCCCGAAGACGGCGGTCAGCAGCAGCACCGCCAGCGGCAGCGCGACGACCTCGGCGCGGCGCAGGTCGGTCTCGCTGGCCTTGTTGAAGTCCTCGCTGAGCGGCAGATTGCCGGTGGCGACGACGTCGAGCGTGTCCGAGTGGAGCTCGGCGCGGACGGCGTCGTACTCCTTGAGCGCCTGGTCGAAGGGGTCGCGCATCGTCACCTGGACGAAGACGCTGCGGCCGTCGCGCGAGACGAAGGCCGGGCTCTCGGCGATCGCGGCGACGCGCGGGTCGGCGCGCAAGGGCGCCAGCGCGGCCTCCATCGCCTGCCGGAACGCCGGTGCGGTCGCCTCGAGTTGCGGATCCTTCGCGGTGAAGATGACGGTGAAGCCGGTGCCCTGCGCCGGGAGTTCCTGGCTGACGAGGTGGGCGGCGCGCCAGGACTCGGCACGGTCGTTGCCGCCGGTGGAGTCGCTGGAGAGGTGGGTAGTCAGCGCGCCGATCCCGACCACCGACGCGACCACCAGGGCCAGCGCCGCGACCAGGACCGGCCAGCGGAAGCGATAGACGAAGCGTCCCCAGGCGGCGAACATGAATCCTCCAGTGCGGGTCGGGAGTCGGGAGTCGGGAGTCGGGAGTCGGAAGTAGCAGTTGAAAGTTGATAGTTGATAGTTGCGCTCGGGCACGCCTTCTATCAACTACCAGCCATCAACTATCTACTCCCTTCCGACTCCCGACTCCCGACTCTCGACTCCTCGCGAACGGCGCCGCCGAGCAGCACGGCGGTGAGCGCGCGGATGACGGCGGGCCAGTCGAGGCCGCCGCCTTGCAGCAGGTCGACGATCTGCAGGCCGGGGCCGAGCGCGATCAGGATGGCGGCCAGCGCGGCCAGGTCGACGTCGGCGCGGAGCCGGCCGGCGTCGCGCTCCTCGCGCAGCAGGTCGAGCACCGTCTCCCGCCAGGTCGTCACCAGGCCGGTGGCGAAGGCGCCGCCCTCGGCGGAGCGGACCATCTCGTACCAGGCCAGCAGGTTGGCGCGTTCGAGTTGCCGGACCTCGGCCGGGCTGGCGGCGACGAAGGGCTCGAACGCCGCCGCCAGCCCGGCCTCCAGGCGCGCGGGCGCGGCGCTGGGCGCCGCCAGCGCGGTGCGGAGCGCCGCGATCTGGCTGGCGGCGCGCTCGGCGCAGAGGGCGGCGAGCAGCCCGTCCTTGGTGCGGAAGTAGGTGTAGACCGCGCCGGTGGAGAGGCCGGCCTCGGCGGCGACCTCGCGAATCGTCGCGGCGTTGTAGCCGACGGCGGCGAAGCAGCGCTCGGCGGCGGCGAGGATCTCGCGGCGCCGGTCTTCGCGGAAGGCGGGGGATCGCTTCGGCATCGGCGCCCCGGTCGCAACAATAACGGACGACCGTTCGTTTTCCACCGGGAATATACCCTGGCGGTGGGGCGAGCGTCAAGGGGGGCTTTGGTCCTCCCCCTTCCTCCTCTCTCAATGCTGAGAGAGGGGAGCCCGCCATGTTTACAAAGTGCTGCTCTTCCAGATCTCCGGCCATGAGGACGGAGGAAGCACGCACCTGAAGATCTCCCCCTCTCCCAGCATTGGGAGAGGGGGCCGGGGGGTGAGGGCCGCCGCCCGCACTAGCGAAACCCTCGCCGCTGCGGTACAGTGCCACGGTCGCGACGGCGGGGTGGTGCGGCGCGTTGAGGGCGGCTATGTGGCAGTCGAAACTCTTCTCATCGCTCCCGATGCTGCTGGAGTTCGTCAACGAGCGCCGGCTGACGCACGACCGCTTCAAGATCGCGATCGTCCCGCCCCGGCTCTGGCAGCGCCGCGGCCGCCCGCGCTACTATCTGATCTACTGGGCCGAGGACGAGGAGCGCGAGGGGGCGGTCGCGGCGGCGCGGGAAGCGGCGCGGAGCATCGAAGAGGAGGCCGCCGTCGACACCGCGGCCAGGATCATCGCCGGCGCGCGGCAGCGCGGTGAGGACGAGCCCCGTTGACGCCCCCCTGCGCCCCCGCGCGCGTCGGGATCGGCGCGCACCTCCTCTCCTTCGCCGGCACCTATCGCCAGGCCGGCGTGAGCCGCTACATCGCCGAGTTGCTGCGCGCGTTCGCGCGGGATGCCGCCGCGGGCGACCGCCGCCACGCCTTCGTCGCCTTCACCGGCCCGGCGCGCCCGCCGGCCGGCTTCGTCCCGCCCGGCGTCCTGGCCTGGCGCCACAGCCGCCTGCCGACCGCCCGGCCGCCGGCGCGGATCGCCTGGGAGCAGGCGCTGGCGCCGGCGGCTGCGCGGCGCGAACGGCTGGCGCTCTACCACGCGCCGGTCAACGTCCTGCCGCCGGCGCTGCCCTGCCCCGGCGTCGTGACCGTCCACGACGTCGCCTTCCTGGCGCACCCCGAGGCGTTCCGCCCGGCCAAGCGCCGCTACCTGACGCTGATGACCGGGCTCTCGGCGCGGCGCGCGGCGCGGGTGATCGCGGTGTCGGGCCACACCAGGGACGAACTGGTGCGGCGGCTCGGCGTCCCGGCCGGCAAGGTGCGCGTCGTCTACAACGGGGTGGACCCCGCGTTCCGGCCGCTGCCTGCCGCCGAGGTCGCGCGCTTCCGCGCCGCGCGGGGGCTGCCGGCGCGGACGGTCCTCTACCTCGGCACGCTCGAGCCGCGCAAGAACCTCCGCGGCCTGCTCGACGCCTTCGCCCGCCTCGACGCGGGCAATGACGTCGGCCTCGTCGTCGCCGGGGCGAAGGGCTGGCTCTACGACGACGTCTTCGCCGCGGTCGAGCAGCTGGGGCTGGGCGGGCGCGTCCGGTTCGTCGGGCACGTGCCGGGCGAGGAGTTGCCGCTGTGGTACAATGCGGCCGACGTCTTCGCCTACCCCTCGCTCTATGAGGGCTTCGGCTTGCCCCCGCTGGAAGCGATGGCCTGCGGCACCCCGGTCGTCACCAGCGCCACCTCCGTGCTCCCGGAAGTCGTCGGCGACGCCGGCCTGCTGGCCGACCCGCGCGACCCCGCCGACCTTGCCACCGCGCTGGCGCGCGCGCTCGGCGACGCGGGGCTGCGCCGCCACCTGCGCGAGCGCGGGCCGGCGCGCGCCGCGACCTTCTCCTGGGCGCGCGCGGCGGCGGAGACGCTGGCGGTCTACGACGAGGTGCTGGCGCGGCGCGGCCGGCGCTGACCCGCGCGGATGGGGGTTCCCGTGTCCCGCCGCCATCGGCACCGCCCCCCGGCCGTCGCGCACGCCGTCTTCGCGCTGGTGCTGCTGGCCGCCGTCCTCGCCGCCTGCGGCCCCTTCGGGCGCCCGTCCAGCCCGCTGGTCGGGCCGGAGCCGACCGCCACGCGCTCCGGCCGGCCGCGCGCGACGCCGGTGCCGACCATCGGCGGCCCGCCCGAGCCGACGCCGATCGCGCCGATCGCCCACCTGGTCCCGCAGCAGACCCTCGCCTTCGTCTCCGATCGCGGCGGGCAGATCGACCTCTGGCTGCAGGACATCATGACCGGCCAGGTCTGGCGGCTGACGAACGACAAGGCGGTCGAGTCCTTCCCGGTCTGGTCGCCGGACGGGACGATGCTCGCCTACGTCGTGGAGGACGAGCACCAGGAGCGCAACCTCTGGGTGCTGGACCTGCGCACCGGCGAGCGCCGCCAGCTCACCCACGAGTCGGACCCCTTCGACGTGCGCCGCGCGGCCTGGCTCGCCGGCGGCCGCGCGCTGATCTACGACACCGGCGAGCCCTTCGACCGCCGGCCGGAGCTGCGCGTCGTGACGCTCGACGGCGCGACGCTGGCGCCGCTGACGCCGCCAGGCGGCAGCGTGATCTTCGACTGGACGACCGACGGGATGACGCTCGTCGCCGCGGTCGGCCCGCCGCTCGGCGAGCCCCGGCTGGCGATGGCGGACGCCGTGCCCGGCGCGCACCTCAACCCCGACACCGCGCTGCCGGTCGGCTTCGGCGTCGCGCTCTCGCCGGACGGGCGCTACGTCACCTACCAGGCGCCGCCGCTCAGCGACAACCAGACGACCTGGGTGCTCGACCTCGACACCGGCTACCAGTTGCCGCTCAACCAGGACGTGCCCGGGCGGCGCTACGAGCACGACTTCGCCTGGTCGCCCAACAGCCAGCTCCTCGCCTACGTCCACGGCGTCGGCGGTGTGACGGACGGGATCGGCCGCCTGAAGGTGACCGACAGCCCCCCGCCCACGACCGACCCCTCGGTCGGGATCTGGCTCGTCGATCGCGCCGGCCAGGGGCGCGACCGGCTGACCACCGGCAGCAGCGACGCCGCGCCGGTCTGGTCGCCGGATGGACGCTGGATCGCCTACCTGTCGGCCGGCGTCGATCCCTTGACCTCCGACATCTGGTTGCTCGCCGTCAACCCGCTCTACCGCCGGCAGATCAACCTCACGGCGAGCGCGGGCGTGGCGGGCGGCAACGGGAACAACTGGTCGCCGGTCTGGATGCCGCTGAGGGTGGAGGGGCCCGATGGACGCTGAACGGGAGACGGCGGCCGAGGTCGGCGAGTTCGCCCTGATCGATCGGCTGGCCGGCGCGCTGGCGGAGGTCGGCGCGGCCAGCGCGGGCGACCTGCTCGGCATCGGCGACGACGCCGCGGCCTGGTGGCCCGCGCCCGGCGCGCGCGCGCTGATCACGACCGACAGCCTAATCGCCGGGGTCCACTTCCGGCTCGACTGGACCGGCTGGCGCGACCTCGGGCACAAGGCGCTGGCGGTCAACGTCAGCGACATCGCGGCGATGGGCGGGCGGCCGCGGCTGGCGGTGGTGTCGCTGGGGCTGACCGGGCGGGAGCCGGTCGCCGGCCTGCTCGACCTCTACCGCGGCCTGGGCGAACTGGCCGCGCGCCGCGGCCTCGCCGTCGCCGGCGGCGACGTCGTCCGCTCGCCCGACCGGCTCGGCCTGCACGTCACGGTCGTCGGGGAGAGCTGGCCCGATCTCGGCGGGCGCATCCTCACACGTGCGGGCGCGCGCCCCGGCGAGGCGCTCGCCGTCGGCGGCCCGCTCGGGCTTAGCGCGGCCGGGCTGGTGCTGTTGGCTGGCCACGCCGCCGGGGCGGGGCCGGTGGACCTCGCCGCGGCCGCCCCCCAGGAACGGGCGCTGCTGGCCGCGCACCTGCGGCCGGAGCCGCGCGTCGCGCTCGGGCGCCTGCTGGTGGCGGCGGGCGCGAGCGCGGCGATGGACCTGAGCGACGGCCTCTTCGGCGATCTGCCGAAGGTCCTTGTGGCCAGCGGAGTCGGCGCGCGGGTCGACGAGCGGCGACTGCCCGTCGCGGCGGCGGTGCGTGCCCTCTTCCCGGACGAGTGGCTCGACCTGGCGACGCGCGGCGGCGAGGACTACGAGCTGCTCTTCACCTTGCCGCCGGCTTCACTCGGCGCGACCACGCGGGCCGCGGAGCGGATCGGCGCGACGATCACCCCGATCGGGACCATCCTTCAGCCGGACGGCGCGCCCGGGGTGATCGAGGTGCTCGACCTGGACGGCCTCCGGCGCACGATCGAATCCGGCGCATTCGATCACTTCGCGCCGTCATGATGGCCATTCAGCGTCGCGGGGATGGCGAGCGGCGCGGCTTCCGGTGCCAGCGGCGGCACGGCGCGCTTCCGGAACAGCGAGAAGCGCGGCAACCGGTAGCGGAACCCCGTCCGAATGTGGTGGCTGCCGACGCCGAGGAAGCGGTCCTGCCGCTGCCGCACGAGCAGGCGCGGGTCGAGCCGGCGCAGTTCCTGGAGCTGGGCGATCAAGGCTTCCCGCAGGAGGCCGGCCGCTTCCTCCGGCGAGGCCGCCGCTGAGGGCGACGGCTCGCGCACGACCTCATCGACGAAGCCGAGCTCGTGCAGCTCGCTGGCGGTGATCCGCAGCCGGCCGGCCAGCTCCGGCGCACGGGTCGCGTCCCGGTAGAGGATCGCCGCGGCGCCCTCGGGCGCGATGACGGAATAGATGGCGTGCTCCTGCATCAGCACGCGGTCGGCGACGGCCAGGGCGAGCGCGCCGCCACTGCCACCTTCGCCGATGATCGCGGCGATGACCGGTGTCGGCAGGTCGGACATGAGCGAGAGGTTCTGGGCGATCGCCGCCGCGAGCCCCTGGTCCTCCGCCTCGATCCCCGGATAGGCGCCCGGCGTA
>DASSSV010000602.1:0-17168 GCA_035708265.1 Thermomicrobiales bacterium
GGCTCGACCCAGGTCAGCCCGTGCGCCGTCAGCGGCAGGCGTCGGAAGAAGGGCGAGGCCGCGCCGAGCGGGTGGACCGAGGAGCAGACGTCGTGGACGAATCCGGGTAGCGTCAGTTCCGCCGAACTCGCCCCGCCACCCGGCGTCTCGTTGGCCTCCAGCACCAGCACCTTGCGGCCGGCCCGCGCCAGCGCGACCGCCGTCGCGAGCCCGTTGGGCCCCGACCCGACGACGACCGCGTCGTACTCCCGCCGCGCACCACCCGTCCCGGCCATCACCAGCGCTCGCGCAGCCAGCGATAGGCGAAGGCGGCGGGCAGCGCGAAACTCAAAGCCGCCGACCAGTGGACCAGCCGCTCGCCGCCCCGGCGCCGCTCCGGCGGGCGCTCCGCGCCGGTCTGCGTGGCGGCGCCTAGCGGCGAGAAGGCGGCGGCGTAGATCAGCGCGGCGAGCGCGGCGCCGCCCGCGGGCGGCGGGACGCGCCGCGGCCCGAGCTCTTCGACCACCAGCGCGTAGAGCGTGCCCCAGCCGGCCGCGTACTCGAAGTGGAAGACACCGGCGAGGAGCCACTGGAGCGGCCCGGAGAGGGACGAGCCGGCGTGCTGCGCCGCGCGTCGCACGAAGCGCGGCCCGATGTCCGCCCGCTCCCGGGCGCCGAGGGCCCGCGCCACGACCTGCGCCAGCAGCACCTGCGGGACGCCGGCGAGCAGCCCCGCGGTCACGCCCCGCGTGACGGTCAGAGTGAGTTTCGCGATCGTCTCGGGCTCGGCGACCCGCGGGGTATCTGCCATGTCGTACGCCTCTCACTCGGCGACGCGCCACCCGCGCGCCGTCCGTGAGCAGGTTCCGTGCCAGCCCGGCCCGCGCGCCTCAGTCCCAGGCGAAGACGACGCCGAGCCAGCCGTCCCCGCCGCGCAGCAGCAGGTCGAAGACCGCCTGCGCCTCGGCGTAGGGCGCGACGTGGGTGATGAGGTGGCCCAGCCGCAGTTCGCCGGACGCGAGCAGGCGCAGGCAGGCGCGACGGTTGCGCGCCCGCGACCAGGGCCAGTAGGCGTGCGGGCGGTCCAGCCCGGTCTCGTAGACGCCGACGATCGTCAACTCGTGGCGCAGCAACTCGGCCTGCAGGCCGATCTCCGCCGTCCCCGGCGCGCTCGCCGTCAGGACGACCGTGCCGCGGTGGGCCGCCGCCGCCAGCGCCGTCGCGAGGACGCCCGGCGCGGGCGCGCAATGGAAGACCGCCTCGGCGCCACGCCCGCCGGTGAGTTCCCGGAGCGCAACGACGGGATCCTCCCGCGCCGCGTTGATCGTGTGCGTGGCGCCGCTCAACCGGGCCTTGTCGAGCCGCGAGTCGAAGAGATCCACCGCGACGACCGGGTGGGCGCCGGCGAGGCGGGCGAACTGGAGCGTGAGCTGCCCGACGATGCCGCAGCCGAAGACTGCGACCGACTGGTCGATCTGGAGGCCGGCGCGGCGGACGCCGTGCAGCGCCACGTCGCCGAGGATCGCGAAGCCGGCCTCGTCGTCCGCGACCCCGTCGCCCAGCCGCTCGATGTAGGCGTCGTCCGGGCGGTCGGAGTCGGCGCACGCCGGGTCCACCAGCCAGTAATTGCCGTGGCGGCCGCAGGCGAGCACGCGGTCGCCGGGCGCGAAATCGGTCACGCCCGCGCCCACCGCCGCCACCCGCCCGACGGTCATGTAGCCGAGCTGCGCGCGCGCGGCCCCGCGGGCGGGTGCTCGCGGAAGAAGTTCAATTCCGTGCCCGCGCTCACCTGGCTGCGCGCCACGCGGACGAGGATCTGCCCCGGCCCCGGCTCGGGCACCTCGTACTCCTCCAGTTCGACCCGCCGGTCGGACCGGAACACCAGCCGGAGGCCCGTCGCGCTCATCGTCCCTCCCACACGCCGCCGCGCCACCCGCATTCGCGGCCCGCGGCATGATACACCCGGCGGCCCCCCTGCCCCCCCAATCCTGGGGGGAACCAGCCGTCAACGCCATAGCGAGGGGACGCGACCAGTCGGGCCAGACCCGAAGAAGCGCCATCCCCTCGCCGCGGCGTGTGGGCCGGGTTCCCCCAGGATTGGGGGGACAGGGAGGCCGCGCGTGCTACGATGCGCGCGATCGGTCGGGCGCACGGGAGGAGGACGCGATGCCGCGCATCGATGCTGGGGGGATCGAGATCTTCTACGAGTCGGTCGGGGAGGGGCCGCCGCTGGTCCTGCAGGCGCACCACCACCTGCCCTGGATGGTCTACCAGGCGCCCTATTTCTCGCAGTTCTACCGCGTGATCACCTTCGACCGGCGAGGCACCGGGCGCTCGGCCAGCCCAGACGGCGCCTGGACGATCGCCGACTTCGCGCGCGACCTGCGGGCCCTGCTCGACGCGCTCGGTGTCGAGCGGGCGATCGTCGGGGGCGCCTCGCTCGGCGGCGCGATCGCCTGCCAGTTCGGCCTCGACTACCCCGAGCGCGCGCTGGCCCTCGTCATCGGCCACACCGTCCCCCACCTCTGGCCGCTCGGCCGCGCCTGGATCGACGAGCAGGTCTCCGCGGTCGAGCGGGGCGAGCCGGCGATCGTCCGGCAGCCCCGCTCCTTCGACTGGGAGCCGGAGGGGCCGCCGACGTCCAACCCGGCGCTCGCCGGCACGCTCCTCCGGGAGTACGCCCAGACCCTCACGGCCGGGGGCGTCGGCGACGCCTCCGCCGCGAGCAGGATGATGCGCGCGCTGCGCGACTGGGACCTGCGCCCCCGCTACCCCGAGTTGCGCCGGCTCGGCCTGCCCGCGCTGGTGATCGTCGGCGGGCGCGAGCCGCAGAAGACGATCGAGCTCGCCTACGAGTGGCATCAGCAGCTGGCGGGCGGCGAGTTCGCGATCCTGCCCACCGCCTACCACGCCGCCGCCCGCGAGGAACCGGTCGCCTGGAACGCGGCCGTCCACGGCTTCCTGCGGCGGCACGGGCTTTGACGGGGGTCGTGGGCCGTGGGCCGTGGGCCGTGGGCCGTGGGACCGCGCTCGTGGTCGGGCGACTGCCATACCTCGTCGGGGCCGGCCCCGTCGAAAGGATGGCAACCATCAGCAGCACGCGGGTCGCCGCGGCCTACGGCTTACGCCCTACGGCCCACGGCCACGCCGACGGCATGCGTTCTGCAAGGGCGGTGGATGGCCCTGGCGGGCGGTCGTGGTGTGGCGAGACGAGAGCCTCCCTGCTCGCGGGGCAGTTGCGGGCAAGGAGGTTCTTTCGTGGCGACGCGGCCCGACTCACGCGATCTGATCCAGCAGGCCCTCAGCGGGCGCCTCGGCCGGCGCGAATTCATCAAGCGCGCGGTGGCGCTCGGCTGCTCCGCGCCGGCCATCGCCGCCGTCCTGGCGGCGTGCGGCGGCGCCAAGTCGACGCCGATCCCGACCAACGCCCCGGTGACGCCGCCCGCGGCCGCCTCGCCACGGAGCGGCGGCGTCTCCCCGGTCGCTTCCCCGACGTCCGCGGCCGCCGCCTCGCCGGTTGCGGCGTCGCCGACCGCCGCGGCGACGGCCACGACACCCCCGGTGGCGGCCGCGAGCCCGACCTCGGCCGCCAGCCCCGTCGCCAGCCCGTCGGCCGGTGCGGGCAGCACGATCGGCTCGCCGAGCAAGGGGCCGTTCGGCGCCGCTGGCGGCCTCGGGCCCGGCCCGCAGCGGCGGGGCGGCGGCGGGACGCTGAAGATCCTCTACTGGCAGGCGCCGACGATCCTCAACCCCCACCTCGCCCAGGGCACCAAGGACACCGACGCCTCCCGCCCGGTCTACGAGCCGCTGGCCGAGTTCGACGACAACAACCAACTCGTCCCCTGGCTGGCGGCGGAGATCCCCACGCGCGAGAACGGCGGCGTCGCGGCCGACGGGATGAGCGTGACCTGGAAACTCAAGCCGGGCGTGAAGTGGAGCGACAGCCAGCCCTTCACCGCCAGGGACTGCGTCTTCACCTGGCAGTACGTCACCAACAAGGAGACCGGCGCCGCCACGGCCGACAACTACGCCGCGGTGGCGAAGGTCGAGGCGCCCGACGACACGACCGTGAAGGTGACGTTCAAGGAGCCGACGCCGGGCTGGTTCCGTCCGCTGACCGATGCCATCCTGCCGGAGCATGTCTTCAAGGACGGGGTCGGCGCGCAGGCGCGGAACTTCCCGGCCAACCTCAAGCCGGTCGGCACCGGCCCCTACAAGGTCGACTCCTTCACGCCGGGCGACACGATCATGTTCTCGATCAACCCCAACTGGCGCGACCCCAACGGCCCCTTCTGGGACAAGGTCGAGTGGAAGGGCGGCGGCGACCCGGCCTCGGCCGCGCGCGCCGTCTTCAGCAGCGGCGAGTACGACGTCGCCTGGAACCTCCAGGTCGAGCCGTCGGTGCTCAACCCGATCGTGCAGCGCAACAGCCGGCAGGCCCAACTCGGCTTCCAGCCCGGCTTCGGCGTGGAGCAGGTCTACCTCAACGAGTCCGACCCGAACAAGGAGGTGGACGGCGAGCGCTCGCACTTCGGCACGCCCCACCCCTTCCTGGTGGACAAGGCGGTCCGCCAGGCGCTGCAGTACGTGGCCGACCGCAAGGCGATCGCGCAGGCGGGCTACGGCCAGAGCGGCGACCCGGCGACGACGATCCTCAACGCGCCGACCTCGATCATCCCGCCGAGCCTGACCTGGGAGTACAATCTCGGCAAAGTCAGGGAGATGCTCGACGCGGCCGGCTGGAAGATGGCCGGCCAGGTCCGGGCCAAGGGGAACGTCCAGATGAACGTCGTCCTCCAGACGACGGCCAACCCGGTGCGCCAGCAGGAGCAACTGATCCTGAAGGACGCCCTCGCGTCGGTCGGCGTTCACGCCAACCTGAAGACCGTCGACTCCGGCGTCTTCTTCTCCTCCGACCCCGGCAACCCGGACACGGCGGCGCACTTCTACGCCGATATGGAGATGTTCACCAACGGCCCGACCAGCCCCGACCCGCAGTCCTACACGGCGAACTGGACGACCGCGCAGATCCCGAGCAAGGCCAACGGCTGGGGCCTCAACAACTACGCGCGCTACTCCAACCCGACCTACGACCAGCTCGTCGCCGCGTCGGCGCACGAACTCGACCCGGCCAAGCGGCAGCAGCTCTTCATGCAGCAGTTGAAGGTGCTCTACGACGACGCGGTCGTCATCCCGCTCGTCGCCAGGAAGGGGCCGTTCGGCTACAACAGCACCCTCGAAGGCTTCCAGCCCTCGCCGTGGTCCGCGCTCGTCTGGAATCTCGCCAATTGGATCAGGCGCCAGTGACGGGGCCGTGGGGCGTGGGGCGTGGGCCGTAGGCCGTGTAATCCGACACGGGTTCGAGGGATTGCCGTGGCCTCATAGGTGTCGGCCTCCTGCGAATGCGCGGCGGCCGGCGCCTACCGACCCGCGTCCTCACGCCCCACGCCCCACGGGCGCGGGCCTCGCTCGGCGCGCGTGAGGCTTGACAGTCCGTGGCCCTTGTCCGAGGATGGCGACCGTAAGCGAGCGGCCCTCGATCCTGCCGCGCTGCCGCGCGCGTGGTCACGATGCGCTCGGCACGCGCCCCGGCCCGGTCGCTCTCCGTCGCCGCCCCGCTCGGCCTCGCCGATCACCTCGCGGATGGTGTGTCGCGGCGGCGTGTGTCTCGCCCGGTGGTGAGGTACAGTGGACGCGCAACGCGCGACACCAGCCGGGGACACCGCCCTGAATCCAGAGCAACCAGGGTCACGAGCGATAAGCCACCAGCAGGAAACACCGAGAGAGGAGCAGGACCGACATGGCTGATAAGAAGGCCGCGACCACGAGCATCAGCGAAAGCGAGAACCCCGCCATCCCCTCGCCGACCCCCAAGCGGACTCGGCCCAGGACGAACAAGGACTGGTGGCCGAATCAGTTGGACCTCTCGGTGCTCCACCGGCACTCGCCCCTGTCCAATCCGATGGGCGAGGACTTCAACTACGCGGAAGAGTTCAAGACCCTCGACCTCGACGCGCTGACGCGGGACCTCATCGAGCTGATGACGACGTCGCAGGACTGGTGGCCGGCCGACTACGGCCACTACGGGCCGCTCTTCATCCGCATGTCGTGGCATTCCGCGGGCACGTATCGCATCGCCGACGGCCGGGGCGGTGGCGGCGCCGGCGCTCAGCGCTTCGCTCCCCTCAATAGTTGGCCCGACAATGCGAGCCTCGACAAGGCGCGCCGGCTGCTCTGGCCGATCAAGCAGAAGTACGGCCGGAAGATCTCCTGGGCCGACCTGCTGGTCTACGCCGGCAACGTCGCCATGGAATCGATGGGGTTCAAGACGTTCGGCTTCGGCTTCGGGCGAGAGGACATCTGGGAGCCCGACGAGATCTTTTGGGGGCCAGAGGACACCTGGCTCGGCGATGAGCGCTACAGCGGGGACCGCGAGCTCGCCAGCCCGTTCGGTGCCGTGCAGATGGGCCTGATCTACGTGAACCCGGAGGGGCCCAACGGCAACCCGGATCCGCTCGCCGCGGCCAGGGACGTTCGCGAAACCTTCCGCCGCATGGCGATGAACGACGAGGAGACGCTCGCGCTCATCGTCGGCGGCCATACGTTCGGCAAGGTCCATGGCGCTGTGGATCCCAAGTACATCGGTCCGGAACCCGAAGCCGCCCCCATCGAGCAGCAGGGCCTCGGCTGGAAGAACAGCTTCGGCAGCGGCAACGGCGCCCACACGCTCACCAGCGGGCTGGAGGGCGCGTGGACCAACGAGCCGACGAAGTGGGACAACGGGTTCCTGGACAACCTGTTCACATACGACTGGGAACTGACAACGAGCCCGGCCGGCGGGAAGCAGTGGACCCCCAAGAATCCCGAAGCCCAGGGCACGGTGCCGGATGCGCACGATCCGTCGAAGCGGCACGCGCCGATGATGCTGACGACGGACCTGGGGCTGAGAGAGGATCCGATCTACGGGCCGATCGCGAAGCGCTTCCACGAGCATCCGGACCAGCTCGCGGAAGCGTTCGCCAAGGCGTGGTACAAGCTGTTGCACCGCGACATGGGGCCCATCTCGCGCTACCTCGGCCCGTGGGTGCCGGAGCCGCAACTGTGGCAGGACCCCGTCCCCGCGGTCGATCACGACCTGATCGGGGAGGAGGAGATCGCGGCCCTCAAGGGCGCGATCCTCGCCTCGGGGCTGTCGATCTCCCAATTGGTCTCCACCGCCTGGGCGGCGGCGGCCAGCTTCCGCGGCACCGACAAGCGGGGCGGGGCGAACGGGGCGCGGATCCGCCTCGCGCCGCAGAAGGATTGGGAAGTCAACAACCCGGCCGAACTGGCGAAGGTGCTGCCGACCCTCGAGTCGATCCAGCAGGACTTCAACAACTCGCAGTCCGGTGGAAAGAAGGTCTCGCTCGCCGACCTGATCGTGCTCGGCGGGTGCGCGGCCGTCGAGCAAGCGGCGGAGAACGCCGGGTACCAGGTCACGGTCCCGTTCGCGCCGGGGCGCACGGACGCCTCTCAGGAGCAGACCGACGTGGAGTCGTTCGCCGTGCTCGAACCGACCGCCGACGGGTTCCGCAACTACCTCCAGGCCGGGGAGATATTGTCGCCGGAAACCCTGCTGCTGGACCGGGCGAACCTGTTGACGCTGACCGCTCCCGAGATGACGGTGCTCGTCGGCGGCATGCGGGCCCTGAACGCCAATTTCCGGCAATCCCCGCACGGCGTCTTCACCGACCGCCCCGAGACGTTGACCAACGACTTCTTCGTGAACCTGCTCGACATGCGCACGGAGTGGCGGCCGTGCGCCTCGGCCGAGAACGTGTACGAGGGTCGCGATCGCGCCACGGGCGAGCTGAAGTGGACCGGCACCGCCGTCGACCTCATCTTCGGTGCGCACGCCCAGCTCCGGGCCATCTCGGAGGTCTACGCCAGTGACGACGCGCAGGAGAAGTTCGTGCGCGATTTTGTGGCCGCGTGGAACAAGGTGATGAATCTCGATCGCTTCGACCTCGCCGATCGGGGTCTGGGCGCGCGGTCGCTCGCGGCCGGCGACTAGGTTCGTCACCAATACTGTTGCGGCAAAGCGCGGGCCAACTGCAGAGGGTAGCCCGCGCTTTGCTTTTGGCGGCGGTACTGACCACCGTGCGGCGGGGGCCGGGCGGCAGAAGCCGCGGCTGGGGGCGAGGCCCGCAAGCGGGCATCCCGCGCACGAAGGCCGCCGGCGCGGCCTGGTCCCTGCTCCCTCGCCAGCCGTCCGGCGTTGCGTCTAGCCCGCCCCGCACGGTACTATGCGGCGCAGCACAGTGGCGTAGCGGAGAGATGCATGGTGTCGAGTTCGCCGGAGGGCCTCGCCTGCTGCATCGGGTCGGGAGCTGGGCGTGGCCGCGCGCTCTTCCTGGCTGGCTGCGGCAACGTGCGCCACCTCGGCGGGCTGCCGGTGGCGGGCGGCGGCCGCACGCGCCCCGGCGTCTA
Source organism: Thermomicrobiales bacterium (assembly GCA_035708265.1). Lineage (GTDB taxonomy): Bacteria > Chloroflexota > Chloroflexia > Thermomicrobiales > CADCWN01 > DASSSV01. Next base: position 8,449 of record DASSSV010000602.1, read on the forward strand.
CTGGCGCGCCGACTCCCTGGCACACCTGGTCCCCGCCGCACAGACCCGGCTGCTGGCGGCCGGCATCCGCACCATCGTCGACCTGCGCTCGCCCGGCGAGGTGGCCCGCACGCCGTCGGTCTGGCGGGAGCATCCGTCGGTGGCCTACCACGCGCTGCCGCTCCTGGGCGACGCCGACCTCGCGCGCCTGCTGTCCCGCCCCGACGCGCTGCGCGACGGTTACGCCCCGCTCCTCGCGCCGGCCGCGGGGGCGGTCGTCCGCATCGTCGCCGCGCTGGCGGCGCCCGGCGCGGCGCCCGCGGCCGTCCATTGCCTCGCCGGGCGGGATCGCGCTGGGCTCGTCGCGGCGCTGGTGCTCGCCGCGGTCGGCGTGCCGGCGCCCGCGATCGTCGCCGACTACGCGGCCAGCCCTGGTGCGTCCGCGGCGGTCATGGCGGCGACGCTCGACCGCCTCGAGCGCGAGTGGGGCGGCGCGGTCGCCTATCTGCGCGTGTCCGGCGTGTCGGCGGCGACGCTCGCCACGCTGCGCGCGCGGTTGGTCGGGGCGGAGGAAGAGGGAGGCGAGGGATGAGGCTGGCGGGCAAGGTCGCGCTCATCACCGGGGGCGGCGGGGCGATCGGCGGCGCGCAGGCACGGCTCTTCGCTCGGGAGGGCGCGGCGGTCTGCGTCGCGGACCTCTACGCGGACAAGGCGGGGGCGGTCGCGCGGGAGATCACGGAGGCGGGCGGGCGCGCCGTCGGCGTCGGGCTCGACGTGCGCGACGGCGCGCAATGGGCGGCGGCCGTCGCGGCGGCCGAGCGCGCCTTCGGCCCCCTCGCGATCCTCTCCAACACGGCCGGCGCCAACGTCCGCGTCGGCTTCGACGAGCAGACCGAGGCCCAGTGGGAGCAAATCGTCGGCACGATTCTCACCGGCTCCTTCCTCGGCATCCGCGCGGCGGTGCCCTCGATGCGCCGCACCGGCGGCGGCGCGATCGTCAACCTCGGCTCGCTCGCCTCGATCCGCCCCGGCGCCGGCAGCCCGGCCTACGCCGCCGCGAAGATGGGGTTAGTCGGGCTGACCCGCTCGGCGGCGGCGACCTACGCGCCCGAGGGCATCCGCTGCGTCCTCGTCTCCCCCGGCCACGTCGACACGCCCTTCATCCGGGCGGACAACCCCTACAGCCCCAACGACGCGCGCACCAGCATCGCCAACCCGGCCAACTACGAGCGTCGGCTGCGGGCCACCCCGCTGGGCCGGCTCCAGACGCCGGAGGACGTCGCCCGCGTCTGCCTCTTCGCCGTCTCCGACGACGCCGCGATGATCACCGGCTCGATGCTCACGGTCGACGGCGGCGCCGCGCTGACCTGAGCGCCTACCAGGGCATCGTCCGCCCGGTGTGGCGCCGGCCGACCTCGGCCGCCTCCCGCCCGTGCGGTCCCGCGCCGACCAGGACGCCCTCGGCGATGCGCTCGTGGATGTCCTCGGGCGTGACGGTGTTCAGGAAGGCGATGCCGTTGGCCTTGCACGCCGCCAGGACGCGCGCCCGCGCCGCCTGCATCGGCTCGGGGTAGGGCGCGTCGTGGTTGTCGGGGTAACCCAGGGACATGCCCATGTCGCCGGGGCCCCACTCCGCGAAGGCGATGCCCGGCACGCGCAGCGTCTCCTCGACCCTGGCGAGCGCGCGCTTGTTCTCGATCTTCAGTCCGAGCAGCAATTCCCCTTCTGGGTTGAGCGGCCAGACGTCGGCGCGCTGGAGGTATTCGGGGACCGGCAGGCCCCAGACCTCGGCCGCGTGCGCCTGCCCGCCGCTGCCGCGCCGTCCCTCGCCGAGCCCCTGCCCGACGCCGCGCGTGTTGAAGGGGTAGCGCGCGCACTCGACGAAGGCGCGGACGGCCTCGGGCGTCTCGGCGTGGCAGAGCAGGAGGCCGTGGACGCCGCAGGCGAGCACCTGCTTGATGACCCAGGAGTTCGCGCGCACGACGGCCTCGCTCTCGCCGTCGATCGGCAGCGTGACGATCACCGCGGGCGCGCGGTGGCCGCTCGGCGTCGGGCCGCCGTCGATCAGCCCGCGCATGAAGGCGCGCAGCGTGGAGATGTCGTAGGGGTTGTGCTCCATGTCGTAGCAGAGGTAATCGGCCCAGGTCCGGGCCGCCTCGCGCCCGGCCTCGTAGCCCCGCTCGGCGCAGCCGGCGTAGTAGATCGGCTGGCCGTCCGCCAGGAGTTCGACCGCGCGGTTGATGCGTGCCATGGTTCCTCCCCTTCGCCGTGTACCTCTCGCCGTGCCGATGCGCGGAGTGTAGCACGAGGCGGGGGGCAAAGAGGCCGGCGGGCGCCATCGCCGCGCGCCCGCGGTTGCAACCGCGGCAAAGGGCTCGCCGCGGCTCGCCACGAAGTCCGCCTGCGCGGACTGGGTACGGGGCCGCGTCCCACCCGCGGAGGCGGGTTTCGCGGCGGCAGAGCCGCCCTTAGCCGCGGTTGCAACCGCGGGCTCGGCCGCGGGCGCATCCGCCCACTCCATAGCCCGCGGCCATTGACTTCGCCCCCCAGGCCCCGTATACTCCGGCGCAGACACGCGATCCCGTCGTCGTCGCGAGCCCTCTTGCGAAAGGATGGCCCCCATGTCAATGCTCCTCGTGCCCGGCGCGGCGGATCGCGGGAGCCTCGTCCGGTAAGCCCCGACCGTTCCACGGCGGACCATCGCTTCGCCGTCCCGGCCACACCAGGCCGGCGCGGCGGTCCCCCGGTGTATGTCCCCGCTCGTCCCATGCGTCAGGCCGCTCGGATTCGCGCCGCGGCGTGGTACCGCGTGCGCCGGGCTGGCGCGCGTCCGCGCGCCTGACGCCGGCATCGCCGGCGACCCGAGGGGACGATGAGGAACCGGGACGCCTACACGATCTACCTGCTCAACAACGGCCTGGCCGCCTTCTTCTTCGCGATCATCACGACGATCGACCTGATCTACCAGGCCGAGGTCGCGCACCTCAACCCGCTCCAGCTCGTGCTGGTCGGCACGGTGCTGGAGAGCACCGCCTTCCTCTGCGAGATCCCGACCGGCGTCGTCGCCGACGTCTACAGCCGCCGGCTCTCGATCATCATCGGGACGGCGCTCTACGGCGCGGGCTTCACACTCGAAGGGCTGGTGCCGCGCTTCGGGGCGATTCTGCTGGCGCAGGTTATCTGGGGCGCCGGCGCGACCTTCCTCAGCGGGGCGGAGCAAGCCTGGATCGCCGACGAACTGGGCGACGCCGACATTACGCCGGTCTTCCTGCGCGGCTCGCAGGTGGCGCAGGCCGCCACGCTGGCCGGCATCCCGGTCAGCGTGGCGCTGGCCAGCCTCCGGCTGAATCTGCCGGTCGTCGTCGGCGGGTTGTGCTACTTCGCGCTGGCGGCCTTCCTGGCGGTCGCGATGCCCGAGCGCGGCTTCCGGCCCGCGCCGCGTGGGGAGCGGGGGTCGTGGCGGGCGATGGCGGACACCGCGCGGGCGGGCGGGCGCGCCGTCCGCCACAGCCCGCTGCTCGTCACGATCCTGGCGCTGGCGGCCTTCTACGGCATGTCGAGCGAGGGCTTCGACCGGCTCTGGCGGGACCACTTCCTCGACGACTTCGTCTTCCCCTCGCTCGGCGCCCTGCAGCCCGTCGTCTGGTTCGGCATCATCAGCGCCATCGGGACGGTGCTCGGCATCGGCGCGGTCGAGGGCGCGCGCCGCTGGGTCCGCACCGACAGCCATCAGGGGATGGCGCGGACGCTCTTCGTCCTGAATGTGCTGCGCATTGCCGGGATGCTCGTCTTCGCGCTGGCCGGCAACTTCGCGCTGGCGCTGGCGGCCTACCTGGTCGCCGCGGCGCTGCGGCAGGCCAACGTCCCGCTCTACTACGCCTGGCTCAACCGGGCCATCGACTCGAAGGTGCGCGCGACGGTCCTCTCGCTGAGCGGGCAGGTCGACGCGCTCGGGCAGATCGGCGGCGGCCCGGTGATCGGCGCGCTCGGCACGGCGGTGTCGCTGCGCGCCGCCATCGCCGCGGCCGGCGCGGTCCTCTCGCCCGCGCTGCTCCTCTACGCGCGCGCCATCCGCCAGGACCGCGCGGCGCAGCCCGCCGTCGAGGAGGCGAGCGCCGTGCCGGAGCCGTGAGGCCGGGCGCCGGGGCGATCGTCGTCGATGAGCGGACGCGCGAGTGCATGTGGAGGAGGCGTCGATGGCCCGCGCGCGGCTGACCTACAGCGCCGGCAACGAGCACAACCCGAGCGACCCGTTCGGGCGCAGCCTGCTGGCGATCGAGCCCGACGGCGCGGCGCGGCTGGACCACTTCGCGCGCTTCACGGAGCCGCGGGCCTGGACCGGCCGCGTCGCGCCGGACGCGCTCGACCGCCTCTGGGCGGCGCTGGGGCGCGCCGGCTTCCCGGCCGTCCCGTCGCACCCCGTCACGGCCGGCGCGACGATCCGCGCGCTCGCCGTCGAAGCTGACGGCGAGCGGCAGACTGCCCACGTCGAGTGGTACGCGGCCGAGGATCTCCCCGGCTACGACGAGGCGTTCGCGCTCCTCGACGCGCTGATCCGCCAGCTCACCGCGGGCGAGGTCTGGCCGACCGCCCCCGCCCTGCCGGCGATGGTCGGCGAGGTCCGGCGCGTGTCCTGAACGGCGGGAGTCATCGCTCGGCCGTGGGTCGCCGCGCCAGCCACTCGGCGGCCTGCGGCCCCAACTCATCGACCGGGCCGCGGACTTCGGCGCAGGGTGGCAGGGAGTCGAGGAAGGCGCGGCCGTAACGCTTCGACAGCACGCGGCGGTCGAGGATGGCGCAGACGCCGCGGTCCTCGGCGCTGCGGATCAGCCGGCCGAAACCCTGCTTGAAGCGCAGGATCGCGCCCGGCACGGCGTACCCGTGGAAGGGGTCGTCGAACTGCTCGCTGCGCGCGGCGAAGACCGGGTCGGTCGGCACGGCGAAGGGCAATTTGGTGATGACCAGGACGCTGAGCGCGTCGCCGACGACGTCCACCCCCTCCCAGAAGGAGCTCGTGCCGAGCAGCACCGCCTTGGGGTTGTCGCGGAAGCGGTCGAGCAGTTGGCGCGGGTTGCCGTCGATGCGCTGGCCGAGGACCAGCACGCCCGCGCGCTCCAGCGGCGCCTTGACCGCGCGGTAGGTCGCCTGGAGCGCGCTGTACGAGGTGAAGAGCACCAGCGCGCGCCCCTCGGTCGCCGCGCAGAGGCCGACGAGCGCGTCGTTGAGCCGCTTCTGGTAGCCGGGCGAGTTCGGCTCGGGGATGTCGTCGGCCAGGTAGAGCAGCGCGTTCGATTCGTAGTCGAACGGCGAGGGGACGCGGAGTTCGCGCGCGTCGGCGAAGCCCAGCCGCTCGCGCACGAAGGCGAAGGAGCCCTCGGTCGCCAGCGTCGCCGAGGTCAGGACGACGCTGCGCTTGATGTCGAAGAGCGCCTGCTCCAGTTTCGCGCCGACGTGCAGCGGCGCCGCGTTGAGGCTGATGCGCTCGCGCCCGCCGGCCGCCACCCAGTAGACCATGCCGGGGTCGGGCTGCCCGACCGTCGTGCCGGCCTGGAGGCGGAGGTCGGCGTTGGCGCGCAGGGCCAGCGTCAGTTCCATCACCAGGTCCTCGCGCCCCTCCAATTCGTCGCCGACCGGCTCCAGCGCCAGCAGGAGCGTCGTCAGCCCCTCGGCGATCGTCAGGAGCGGGCCGTGCAGCCCCTCCCAGGCCGCGCCGACCTCGCGCCAGCCGTCGCTGTCGCGCAGCGGCTCGGTCAGGCGGAGGCGCTGGTCGTACCCGGTCGCCTCGCCGCCGCGCTGCTCCACGAAGGCCGCGACGCGCGCGAAGAAGGTTGCGCTCGCCGCGCGGGCCTCCGCGATGGCACGCGGGAAGGTCTCGGCGAGCGCGTCGGCGCGCTCCAGCGCCTCGCGCGCCGCCCGACCGCGCGCCGCGTTCAGCCGCGCGCGCAGCTCGGGCAGCAGCCCCTCGGCGCGCCCGGTGTTGACGCCCTTGCCGAAGCTGTCGAGATGCTGCGCGACGCGCGCGGCGTCGACCTCGAAGCCGAACTGGCGCGTCGCCTCGGCCTCCAGGTGGTGCGCCTCGTCCACGATCAGGTGCTGATATGGCGGCAGCACCCCGCCGTCGGTGCCGAGATCGGAGAGGAGCAGCGCGTGGTTGACGACGACGACGTGCGCGCTCTCGGCCTGGCGGCGGGCGCGGTAGAGGAAGCACTGGCCGCGCCGCTGGAAGATGCACTGGGAGGCGACGCAGGCGCTCTCGTGCTCGGCCAGGTGGTTCCAGGCCGCCTGCTCCTCCGGCAGCAGCAAGAGTTCCGCGCGGTCGCCGGTGTCGGTCGTCCGCAGCCAGAGCGTCGTCTTGGCGAGCAGGCGCGCCTCGTCGGCCGAGGGGCGCGGGTTCTGGCGCGCGGTGAACCAGCGGCGCAGGCAGAGGTAGTTGCCGCGCCCTTTGAGGAGCGCCGCCTCGAAGCCGCGCGGCACCGGCGCCGTATTCTCGCCTGCCCCCTCGCCGTCCGGCGCGCCGTCCGCCCGGCCGCCAATCGCGGCGAGGACGCGCTGGAGGTCGGGGAGGTCCTTGCGGAAGAGTTGATCTTGCAGGTTGATCGTCGCGGTCGAGACGACGACCGTCTCGCCGCGCGCCGCTGCGGCGATAATCGCGGGGAGGAGGTACGCTAGCGACTTGCCCGTCCCGGTCCCCGCTTCTGTTATCAACCGCCCGCCGTCGTTGAAGACGCCCGCGACCGCCTCCATCATGGCAATCTGTGGTTCGCGGTATTCGTAGCCGGGGAAGGCCCGCGCGAAGGCGCCGCCGGGCGCGAAGAGCCGGCGCAGGCCGCGCGTGTCGATCCGCGCGGCGCTGCCGGTCGGCTCCAGCCGCTCGGGGCGCTGGCGGGGCAGCAGGAAGAGAGAGTCGAGCGGCGCGCCCTCGGCCCGCGCCCGCGCCGCCAGTTGCTGCCGCAGCGACGCGCCGAGCGCGCCGGTCGCCTCGAAGCCGACGCGCGTCTTCTCCCGCGCCAGCTCGCGGAAGAGCGGTGCCAGCGGCGACTGCGCCCCGGCCAGCAGCTGGGCGACCTCGCCGAGCGTCTGGGCGTCGAAGTCGCGCACCTGGTCGAGCAGCCGGCGGAAGACCTCGACGGTGACGGCGGCGTCGCCCAGCGCGCGGTGCTCGACGGGCAGGTCCACGCCGAGGCGCCCGGCGATGTGGCGCAGGCTGTAGGCCGGCAGGCCGGGGAGGACCAGCGTCGCCAGCTCGAAGGTGTCGTAGACCGGGTTGGGCAGTTTCAGCCCGGCCGCGCGCAGCATCTCCAGGTCCAGCCAGACCGATTGCCCGACGATGGGGTCGCGGCGGGCGAACGCGGCCAGTTCGGGCGCGATCACCGCGAAGGGGCGCGCGCGGCGCACCTCCGCCTCGGTGATGCCGGTCAGCGCGGTGATGCCGAAGGGCACCGGCCCGCGCGGACGCACCGTCGCCGTCCAGCGGTCGATGATCCGCTCGTCGGTGAACCTGATCGCGCCGACTTCGATGATCTCGCCGCGCTCGGGGTGCATCTCCGTCGCTTCGACGTCGAGCGCGATGTAGGCGGTGCTGCTCACGCGCGGTCCATTTCCAGTCGATAGTTGATGGTTGTTAGTTGTTAGAGGACGCTGGTGCCCGGCCGCGCAGGTGCTTCGACAGGCCGGAGATCAGCCGCGCGACCTCGGTCGTGCGCCGGATGAGTGCGTCGTAGGCCGGCACGGGCAGATACTGCAACCGGTGCGCGATCACTAAATGGGTTTCTACTTCATGCAACGACCCGCGTGCAACTGCGAGGAATTGGATGAACTCGGCGCGGCTATTGCGCCCCTGGCCCTCGGCGATGTTGGCTGGGATGGATACCGCCGCGCGGCGCACCTGATTGGTCAAGCCATACAATTCCTCGCGAGGCCAGCCGCGCGTCGCGAGATAGACCTCCTCGACGAGGTCAACCGCTTTCTGCCAGGCGGGCAGATCGCGGTAACTCGAACTACCCGTTGCCCTCTCCGCCATCCCTCCCACCACTCACTATCAACCATCAACTATCAACTCTCGCCCGCCAACTCTCCAGCAACGCGACCAGTTCCAGCAGATCGCGCACCCGGTACGGCACCTCGACGCCGGCGTTCTCGCCGCGGCGGTCGAGCAGGATCGGGCGGACGCCGGCCTCCAGCGCGCCGCCGACGTCGGCGATCGGGTTGTCGCCGACGTGGACGACGGCCTCGGGCGGCAGGCCCATGGAGCGCAGGGCGTGGGCGAAGATGCCGGGATGCGGCTTGGCGAAGCCGACGCGCGCCGAGGCGACGATCTGCTCGAACGGCGCGGCCAGGTCCAGCCCGGCGCAGAGGTTGGCCAGCCCCCAGCTCCAGTTGGAGACGATCGCCAGGCGGTAGCCGGCCGCGCGCAGCCGCGCCAGCGCCTCGCGGACCTCCGGGAAGACCCGGAAACTGGCCGGGTCGGCGTAGGCCGCCTCGATCCGGGCGAGGGTGGCGTCGCGCAGGTGCTCGGCGATCTCCAGCCGCTCCAAGAGGCGCGAGTTGAAGTCGCGCCACTGGCGGCGGTCGGCCTCCTCGCTCGGCTCGAAGGCCAGCGCGCGATTGCGCTCGTCGGCCTCGGCGGCGACCTCGGCCAGGGTGCGGGCCAGGTGGTCGTCGTCGGGCGCCTGGCCGGCCTCGGCCGCGACGCGCGCGTAGACCGCGGCCAGCGGCGCCGCCAGCGCCACCAGGGTGTCGCC
>DASSSV010000603.1:0-3404 GCA_035708265.1 Thermomicrobiales bacterium
CCAACGTCGCCGAGTGCTTCCCGATCGTGATGAAGTGGCTCTGGCGCGCGCGCGACCGCGGCGCCCGCCTGATCGTCCTCGACCCGCGCGAGACGCCGGTCGCGCGCACCGCCGACCTCTGGCTGCCGGTGCGGCCGGGGACCGACATCGCGGTGCTCAACGCGATGCTGCGCCAGGTGATCCACGACGGGCTGGTGGACGAGGAGTACGTCGCCGCGCGCACGAACGGCTGGGAGGAGGTCCGCCAGACCGTCGAGGCGTACACGCCGGAGGTGGCCGAGCGGATCGCGGGCGTGCCGGCCGAGCGGATCGTCGCGGCGGCGCGGCTCTACGGCCGGGCGGCCACCTCGCTGATCATGCACGCGCGCGGCATCGAGCACAGCACGCATGGCGTGAACAACTGCCTGGCCTGCATCAACCTGGCGCTGGCCCGCGGCCAGCTCGGCAAGCCGGGCGGCGGCGCGATGATGCTGACCGGGCAGGGCAACGGGCAGGGCGGCCGCGAGGTCGGCCAGAAGGCCAGCCAGTTGCCCGGCTACCGCCACATCGACGTGCCGGAGGAGCGGCAGTACGTCGCCGACATCTGGGGCATCCCGGTCGAGGAGATGCCCTGGGAGGGCGCGGCGGCGACCGAGATGGTCCACCTGATGGCCGAGGGCGCGATCAAGAGCTGCCTGGTCATCTGCTCCAACCTGATGGTCTCGCTGCCCGACAACGCGGTCGTGCAGCGCGCGCTCGCCAACCTCGACCCGCTCGTCGTGATCGACTTCTTCCTCTCCGAGACGGCCGAGCTGGCCGACGTGGTCCTGCCCGGCTCGGTCTGGTGCGAGGACGAGGGGACGACGACGAACCTGGAGGGGCGCGTCATCAAGATCAACCGCGCGGCCGACCCGCCCGGCGAGGCCCGGCGCGACTGGGAGATCGTCGGCGACCTGGCGGCGCGGCTCGGGCGCGGGCAGTTCTTCCCCTACCGCTCGGCGCGCGAGATCTGGGACGAGCTCCGCGTCGCCTCCAAGGGCGGCGTGGCCGACTACTACGGCATCACCTGGGAGAAGATCGACGCGCAGGACGGCGTCTTCTGGCCCTGCGTCAGCGAGGACGACCCCGGCACGCCGCGCCTCTTCACCGAGCGCTTCTGGCACCCGGACGGCCGGGCGCGCTTCTTCCCGATCGAGCAGACACCGCCGGCCGAGGAGCCGGGCGGCGAGTACGCCTTCCGCCTGACGACCGGCCGGGTGGTCTACCAGTACCTCAGCGGCAACCAGACGCGGCGCATCGGCTTCCTCAACAGCCAGGCGCCGGAGCCGTGGGTAGAGATCCACCCCCGCGCGGCGGAGCGGCTCGGCATCGCCCACGAGGACCGCGTGCGGGTGCGCACGCCGCGCGGCGCGATGGAACTGAAGGCGCTGGTCGTGCCGACGATCCGCCCCGACACGCTCTTCATCCCCTTCCACTACGGCCACGCCCACGCGGTCAACCAGCTCACCAACCCCGCCGTCGACCCGACCGTGAAGATCCCGGAGTACAAGGTCTGCGCGGCGACGGTCGAGCGGCTGGAGACGCCCGTGGCGGAACGGGGTGCGGACGGTGCCGTGGAGAACTACACGCCGGAGAACGCGCCGAAGATGTTCCCCTACGCCGTTGGCGAAGTGAGAAGTCAGAAGTGAGAAGGGAGAAGTGGGCTGCGCCGGGGGAGAGAGGGCCGGCGACTGAAGTCGCGCCTGAATGGCCCGCGGGCCACGAAGTCCGCCTGCGCGGACTAGGAACCGTCCTAACCCGCGCAGGCGGGTTTCGCGGCGCAGAGCGCCATTCAGCCGCGGTTTCAACCGCCGGCCCCCTCACCCCATCCACGGCCAATTTCTCACTTCTCACTTCTCATTTCTCACTTCCGTAGAGGTGCCATGTCGGCGGTCAAGACGATGTTCATGGACCCCTCGCGCTGCATCGGCTGTCGCGCCTGCGAGGCGGCCTGCCGCGAGTGCGACTCGCACAAGGGCGAGAGCATGATCATGGTCGACTTCGTCGACCGCGCCTACAGCGTCGCCACGCAGCCGACGCTCTGCATGCATTGCGAGGACCCGGTCGCCCCCTGCGCGCAGGTCTGCCCGGTGCTGGCGATCCTGATCACGCCGGACGGCGTGGTGCAGCAGGCCGACCCGTCGCGCTGCATCGCCTGCCGCAACTGCGTCTACGCCTGCCCCTTCGGCGTGCCGAAGATCGACGTCGAGGCGCGGCTGATGAAGAAGTGCAACCTCTGCTACGACCGCACCGCCCAGGGGCTGATGCCCTGGTGCGCGCAGGCGTGCCCCACCGCGGCGATCTGGTACGGCGACTACGAGGAGTTCGCCAACCAGCGCGTCGGCCGCCCGATCAACCTCACCGGCTTCGGCGCGCAGACGGTGCGGACGCGCGTGTACCATGTGCTGCCGGAGGAGATGCCGGCGCTCGACATCGTGGCGCTGCTGGACGAGGCGCAGGCGGGGCTGGGGCGGGGCGGCGCCGTGCGCGAGGAGGCGTGGGTGCTATGAGCGGCGGGACCGGCGACGGGCGCGACGGGCGCATCGTGACGATGATGGGCCGGCGCTGGCGGGCGGAGTTCCCCTACCACTGGGACGCCGACGACCTCGTCTCGCGCCGCGAGTTGCTCCAGTTCGCCGTCTACGCCTCCGGCAGCCTCTTCTCGCTCACCGCGCTGCTGGCGATCCTCGGCTGGCTGCGCCACCCGCAGCGCTCGACCGCGGTGCAGCCGATCGCGCGCGCGGCCGACGTGCCGGCGGGCAGCGCGGTCTACTTCAACTACCCGGCGCACGACGACCAGGCGATGCTCGTGCGCCTGCCGACCGGGCTCTTCGTGGCCTACAGCCAGAAGTGTACGCACCTCTCCTGCGCGGTCTATTACCAGCCCGAGCGCGGCCGGCTCTACTGCCCCTGCCACGAGGGCGTCTTCAACCCCGAGACCGGCGACGTCGTGGCCGGGCCGCCGCAGCGCCGGCTGCCGCAGATCCTGCTGCGCCAGGAGGGGGACACCATCTACGCGGTCGGGAGGGAGGCATGAGGAATCGTCCCGACGCCCGCGCCGGCTACGCCGGCTACGCCGTCCGCGCCCCGGTCGGCGGGCGCCCCGTCGACCCCGCCGACCTGCCGCCCCCGCCCGGCCAGACGGCGCTCGTGATGACGGGCCTGGTGATCGGCCTGCTGATGATGGCCGTCCAGCTCTGGCTGCTGACGATCGCGCTCGACCTCTACCTCGGCGGCAAGGGCGGTCAGGTCTGGCAACTGGCGCTCGTCTCGGGCGCGATCTTCCTCGGCGGGCTGGGGCTCCTCTGGCTGCTGCGGCGCAGACCGCGCGTGCGGCGTGCGCCGCCGGCCCAGGCCACCCTCGGCGCGCACCTCCACGCGCGGGA
>DASSSV010000604.1:0-2333 GCA_035708265.1 Thermomicrobiales bacterium
CGCCGAGCAGTCCTCCGGCCGGCTCTACCGGCAGCGCCTGGCGGCCGGGACCGCCGCGCCGATCACCCCCGCGTTCGGCCACGCCGCCGCGCCCGCGGTCTCGCCCGATGGCCGCTGGGTCGTCTACGTCCACTCCTACGAGCGGGTGGACCGGCTGGCGATCGTGGACGCCGAGGGGACGCGCTGGCCGCAGCACATCGCCAGCGGCGCCGATTTCTACATGCAACCGGCCTGGCACCCGGACGGCACGCGGCTCGCCTGGATCGCCTGGGACCACCCGCGGATGCCCTGGGACGGCACCCGGCTCTACCTCGCGACGGTGCGCCCGGCCGCCGACGGCGGGCTGCCGGCGCTGGCCGACACGCGCGTCGTCGCGGGCGGCGACGATGTGGCGATCTTCCAGCCGGAGTTCTCGCCGGACGGCCGCTCCCTGGCTTATCTCTCGAACGAGAGCGGCTGGGACAACCTCTACCTCTACGACCTCGAAACGGGTGCCACGCGGGCGCTGACCGACGAGCGCGCCGACCTCGGCCAGCCGGCCTGGGCGCAGGGGATGCGCGCCTACGCCTTCACCCCGGACGGCCGGGCGCTCCTCTTCCTGCGCGGCGAGGGCGGCTCGCGCGCGCTCTGGGCCTACGATCTGCGTGAGAACAAGGCACAGCCCCTGCCGGCGTTCCCCGAGTACACCTGGCTCGCGCAGCCCGCGGTCGCCCCGAGGAGCGGCCGCTTCGCCGCGCTCGCCTCGGCCCCGACGATCCCGACGCGCGTCGTCTCCACCGACGCGCACCTGGGCGGCGCCCGCGTGCGCGCGAGGAGCGCGGGCGAGTCGGTGCCCGCGGCCGACCTCTCGACGCCGCGCGCGATCGAGTGGGCCACGGCCGGCGACGCGACCGCCCACGGCCTCTATTACCCGCCCGCCAGCGGCCGCTACGCCGGGACCGGCCTCCCGCCGGCGATCGTCCTCGTCCACGGCGGGCCGACCGGCCAGGCGACGATGGCCTACGACGCGACCGCGCAGTTCTTCGCGACGCGCGGCTACGCGGTCCTCCAGGTGAACTATCGCGGGAGTACCGGCTACGGCCGCGCCTACATGCAGGCGCTGCGCGAGAACTGGGGCGTCTACGATGTCGAGGACACCGTCAGCGGCGCGCGCCACCTGGCCGACAGCGGGCTGGCCGACGGCGGTCGCCTGGTCGTGATGGGCGGCAGCACGGGCGGCTACACGGTCTTGCAGACGCTGGTGACGCATCCGGGTGTCTTCAAGGCGGCGATCTGTATGTTCGGCGTCTCCAACCTCTTCACCCTCGCGGCCGACACGCACAAGTTCGAGGAGCGCTACCTCGACTCGATGATCGGCCCGCTGCCGGAGGCGAGCGCGCGCTACCGCGAGCGCTCGCCGCTCTTCGTCGCCGACCGCATCCGCGACCCGGTCGCCGTCTTCCAGGGCGCGATCGACCGCGTCGTGCCGCGCGAGCAGTCGGACGCGATCGTCGAGGCGCTGCGGCGGCGCGGCGTGCCGCACGAGTACCACGTTTACGAGGGCGAGGGCCACGGCTGGCGCAAGAGCGAGACGGTCGCCGCCTTCTACACCGCGGTCGAGCGCTTCTTGAAGCAGTACGTCCTCTTCGATTGAGTGCTGAGTGCTGAGCGATGAGCGATGAGTGAGCTGGGAGGCGGAGGACGGAAGACGGACGGCGGAGGAGAGCGGTTGAAGGACGGCCTCGCCGGTTCTCCATCCCCGTCGCCACTCATCGCTCTTCGGGACGTGTTCCTCGCCGCGGCGCGGATCCGGCCGCACGTCCGGCGCACGCCGCTGGAGCGCTCGGCGGCGCTGTCGGCGGAGTGCGGGCGCGAGGTCTACCTGAAACTGGAGTGCTGGCAGCGAACCGGCTCGTTCAAGCTGCGCGGCGCGCTCAACCGGCTGCTGACGCTGCCGGAAGAGGCGCGCGAGCGCGGCATCGTCACCTGCTCGGCCGGCAACCACGGCCTCGGGATGGCGGAGGCGGCGCGACTGACCGGCGTCGCGGCGACGGTCGTCGTCTCGGAGCACGCCTCGCCGGCCAAGGTCGCGGGCCTGCGCCGGATGGGCGTGGAGTTGATCGAGCATGGGGCGGACTACGACGTGGCCGAAGCCTACGCGCACGAGGTGGCGGCGCGGCGCGGGCTGACCTTCGTCTCGCCCTACAACGACCCCGCCGTCATCGCCGGGGCCGGGACGGTGGCGCTGGAGATCCTGCTCGAACTGCCGGAGGCGGGCTTGCTGGTCGTGCCGGTCGGCGGGGGCGGGCTGGCGGCCGGCGTCGCGCTGGTCGCGAAGGGCATCGACCCCGCCG
>DASSSV010000605.1:0-6920 GCA_035708265.1 Thermomicrobiales bacterium
GTCAGCGTGCCGGCGCCGGGGCGCGCCATCGTGGACGGCGGCATGAAGACCTTCACCAGTTACCCGCCGCTGCCCTACGGCTATTGCGTCGAGCACCCGGAGGTGACGTTCCAGGGGATGTCGGTGGAGCACGGGCACCTCGACGTCAGCCGGTCGGCGCACCGCTTCCGGGTGGGCGAGCGGCTGACCTTCATCCCGCTGCACCAGGGGATGACGGTCAACCTGCACGACGAGCTGGTCGGCTACCGCGGCGAGCGGGTCGAGGTCGTCTGGCCGATCCTCGGCCGCGGCAAGGTGCGGTAGCGCCGGGCGGAACGCTGGCACGCATCGTGCCGCATGGCCGCTGACCGCGACGGTTCCCGGCGGCGATGGCGCGTGGCGTGGAGGGACGGCCGGTATGGCTACGGCGCCGCAGACCCAGCGTATCCTCGTGGTGGACGACGATCAGGCCCTGGCGGACATGATGCAGGAGGCGCTCGAGGGCGCGGGCTACCGGGTGACGGTCTGCGCGCAGAGCGAGCAGGCGCTGCCGCTCATCGCGACCGAGCCGCCGGACCTGGTGATCCTCGACGTGCGGATGCCGCAGGTCGGCGGCTTGGATATCCTCGACCACCTGCGCGCCGACCCGCGCACGCACGCCATCCCGGTCCTGATGTGTACCGCCGCGTTCAGCGGCGACCGCCCGGTCTGGCAGGACGAGATGGCCCGTCGCGGCGCGACGATCCTCTTCAAGCCTTTCGCGCTCGACCAGTTGCTGGACCAGGTGCGGGCGCTGCTGGGAGGCGGCAGACGGCAGACGGCAGACGGCGGTGAGTCGATCGTTGATAGTTGACAGTTGATAGAGGGCCAGGTCGTCCCGCGCCACTATCAACATATCATCCATCAACCATGAACTCCCACCGCCGTCTGCCGTCTGCCGCCTGTCACCCCTCGTCCCCGCGCCGGCGGCGCAGGAACTCCTCGACGTCCTGGATCAGCCCGCCGGTGGAGGGCCCGCGCGAGGAGGGCGGGTGGAAGGTGTCGGTCTCCGCCTCGTCGTCCTCCTCGTCCTGCGCCTCCAGCATGTGGATGTAGGAGGTCGCCTCGGGGTCGTGCGAGACCGCCTCGTTGACCTGCGCGACGAACGCCTCCGCCTCGTCGGCCAGTTCGTGCAGGTCGAGGTGCAGGTCGAGCAGGCCGTCGAGGCGGCGCAGAATGGCGAGCGTGACCTGGGGGTTCGGCGACGCCGAGAGGTAATGCGGCGCGTGCCCCCAGAGGCTGGCCCCGGCGATGCCAGCGCGGCTGCAGACGTCTTGCAGGACGCTGAGGATGCCGGTCGGGCCCTCGTAGCGCGAGCCCCGCGCGCCGGCCGGGCCGAGCCGCCGCCGCAGGGCCTCGTCGGTCGCGCTGACGGTCACGCGACTGGGGCGGGCGTGCGGCACCTCGGCCAGCAGCGCGCCGAGCGTGACGAAGGAGGAGACGCCGAAATCGATCGCCACGTCGAGGACGACCCGGCTGTAGGTGCGCCAGTGCAGTTGCGGCTCGACCCCGGCGAGCAGGATCAGGTCGCGCGAGCGCGCCGGGTCGACGTGGTAGAAGAACTCGGTGTCGGGCCAGTCGAGTTCCCGCCGCCCGCCTTCGGCCAGCCGGACGGCCGGGCGCGTCTCGGTGAAGTCGTAGAACTCCTCCGGGTCGATCGCGGCCAGGCGCGGCGCGTCCCAGGTCTCCTGCAGGTATTCGAGGGCGGAGCTGGCCGCCTCCGCCGCGTCGTTCCAGCCCTCGAACGCCGCGATCAGGATCGGGTTGCGCAGGACTGGGCGCGCGTCGTAGGTGATGTAGCGCTGCCGGTCGTCCCTGGTCATCGGCCCCTCCTGCCTACCCCGGACCTCGCTCGCGAGCACGATTCGTGCCGCGCCCTCGATTATCCCGCGCCCATCCGAGCCCGGCAAGGCGAGCGGCGGACGTCGTGATGGCGCGCGGGGGAAGGGGCTGGCGGTGGAAACCGCGCCTGGATGGCGCTGCGGCGCCACGAAGCCCACGCCCAGAGGGCACCCGGCGGGCTGAGTGCTACGTAGGATCGAAGCCCAGGGGGTAGCTTCGTGGCGGCGAGTCGAGGCGGAAGTTAGCGGTTGACAGGTGCCGGAGGGGCAGGCAGCGCCTGCCGGCACCTGTCAACTCCCCCTACGGCTGCCCCGGCTGCAACGCGGCCTCGGTGAAGGTGCTGTCGGCGTTCCAGAGCATCCAGCCGGTCGCGCCGAAGTCGTAGGTCGCCTGGATCTGCGCGCGGACCTGGTCGGGGCCGTACTTGATGCCGGGGCCGAGCGAGAAGTCCTGCAACCAGGGGCGGAACTTGAGTTTGGGGTCGGTCACGCGGTCCTGCCCGGCCTGGAGGCTCTTGAGGATCACGTCGTAGGGGTGGTCGTTGGGGATGTCGTAGCCCATCGAGCCGGGCGCGAAGTGCGAGGGGTAGACCATCGGGCAGATGTAGTCCACCACCGGGGCGATGTCTTCGAGTTGCTGCCCGATCCCATTGTCGTTGTGGTCCCAGAGCGAGATGCCGAAGATGTCGGCGCCGAGCGCGACGCCGAGCGGCGAGAGCGCGGCGTGCGCGGTCGCCAGGAAGTCGTGGATCGCCTTGGTCCGGTTCGCCAGCGTGTTGGGCGCGCCGAGGTCGATCGCGTCGAGGTCGCCGTCGGACGGGAAGCGCATGTAGTCGAACTGGACCTCGTCGAAGCCGAGCCGGGCCTCCTCGACCGCCAGGTCGGTGTTGTACTGCCAGACGCCCGGCTGCATCGCGTTGAGCCAGGCGACGCCGATCGCGTCCTTCCAGACCCCGCCGGTCCGGGTGTCGTGGATCGCCAGGTCCGGCCGCGCGGCCGCCAGGTGCGGGTCCTGCATGATGACCTGCCGGGCGATGGCGTAGATGTGGTGCTCTTTGAGCACCTGGAGGCGCTGATGCACGTCGTAGGCCGGGTGGATCGCGCCGATCTGCCTGGCCAGTGGCGTCTGGGAGTCGAAGAAGACGTTGCCGGTGCTGTCCTTGACGTCGATGACCATCGCGTTGATCTCGGTGCGGTCGGCCAGGGCGACCAGCGCGTTGAACTTCGCGTCGTCGGCCGCGGCGTCGGGGGTGAGATAGACGGCGCGGACGATCAGCGGCGCGAGCGTCACGTCCTCCCGCAACTTCGCGCCGATGTCGATCCGCTGCGGCGCGTAGCCCGACTTCTTGACGATGAGGTGCGGGTCGTCGGGGATGCCGGTCAGGGTGTAGGAGCCGTCCGCCTGCGTCGTCGTCGCCAGCCCGGTCATGCTGACCGTCGCGCCCGCGATCGGCTGGCCGTCCGGCCCGCGGACGACGCCGGAGATCACGTCGGCGCGGAGTTGCACGTCGAGCGTCGTATGCTGGCCCACGTCGAGTTCCTGCCGGGCGTAGCCGGCCGCGACGACGATCAGCCGCGCGCCCTCGGGGATGTCCTTGAGGAGATAGCGGCCGTCGGCGCCGGTCTCCATGTAGGTGCTCGCCTGCCGGTCGGCGTTGACCGCCTGGATCTGCACCCCGGCGAGCGGCTGCCCGGTACCCTTGCGCGTGATCGTGCCGCCGAGGGTGTCGGGCCGCAGCGCGATCGTCAGCCCGCGCTGTCTGCCGCCCGGCAGCGCCCGCCCGCCGTCGGCGTAGCCGTCCGGCGCGGCGACCGCGAGGTCGGCCGGGCCGTGCGTGGCGTCGAGCGCGAACCTGCCATCCCGGCCGGTGACCGCCTGGCGTTCGCCGAGCGTCAGCGCGGCGCCGGCGAGCGGCTGGCCGGTATAGGCGTCGACGACGGTGCCCTGGACGGTGGGGCGGAGCAGGTTGAAGAGGAAGATGCCCGCGGCGAGCGCGGCGACCGAGAGCAGGAACGGCAGCACGACCGGCCCGCGGCGGCGCCGGCCGCCGCGGTCCACGACACTGTCGAGGCGGGTCAGTTGCATGGTCGGGCTCCTGCTCTCCTAGCCGGGTGCGAGTTGGTAGTTGCGAGTTGCGCGTTGAGAGTTGATGGCAGTCCCTGGTCGCCCACGGCGCGCGCGAGATCTGGCGGCTAGCTCGCGGCCATCTACTACCAACTGTCAACTATCAACTACCAACCACAAACTCCGCCGACGTGTCCAGCGGCGTTACCAGCAGCGCGTCGCCGCTGCGGGCGGCGCGCGGCACGGTCGCGGAGGCGCCGAACGCGGCGCAGAAGTCGAGGTCCGCGCCGAGCCCGATGGCGACGAGGTGGCGCCCGCTGGCGGTCTGCCGGAACGCGCTTCCCCAGCGCGCCGGGGCCGCCGGGCCGACCGTGCCGATGGTCGCGTCGTAGAGCGCCAGCGCCGCGCGCGCGGCGTCGTCGAGGTCGGGCGGGGGCGCGGAGTCGTCGTGGGCGGCGTCGAGGAGCAGGTGGACCAGGAGGCCGGCGGTCAGGGCATCGTCGAGGGCGAAGACGCGCCCGCCGCCGGTGCCGCTACAGACGAGGGTGATGTCGAGGTCGTGGCGGCGGGCGAGCGCCGTGGCGGCGCTCGCGACGGCCGGGGCGTTGCGCACGCAGCCGAGTAGCACCCAATCGCACCCCGCGACGGCGCGGAGCGCGTTGGTGCCGTTGGTGGTGCGGCAGATCGCCCGCCGGCCGTTCAGGTGGCGGGCCAGCGCCTCGCCCGGCGAGTTGCCGAGGTCGAACCCGTCCGGCCTCAGCCCGCCGTCCTCCCCGGCGAGCAGGCGGTCGGGCGCGGTGTCGCGCAGGGCGCGGGCGGTATCCAGGTCGGCGGCGACGACAACATCGGCGACGCCGCGCTCGAGGAGCGTGGTCAGGGTCGTCGTGGCGCGCAACACGTCGATGACGACGCAGAGCGCGTGGGGCGCGGGCGTCGCCAGCGCCGGGGTGAACGCGACCGCGAGTCGCAAACGTCGATCCTTTCGCCTGATCTCTCGCCCGACGAGCAGCGCGCGGCATGCGCCGCGCGATTGTACCGAGCGCGCCGCGCAACTGTCAACTTGGCGCAGGGTCGGGCGGCCGCGGCCGCGGCTGGGGGCGCCAGGCGACGACGAAGCCCGCGAGCGCGGCCCGGGTTCCGCCCCAACCCGGCCGCGGTTCCCCGTCCGCTCCCCATCCTCCGTCCCCTCGTCACTCATCACTCGTCACTCGTCGCCCGCTCGTCGCTCGTCGCTCGTCGCTCTGCTACAATAGCCGCCGGTTCGGCACATCCGAGGGCGGCGCGGAATCGTATATGCTGATGGGGTCGCGCCCGGCGCGCCTCCGGTTGAAGGGTAGCGTGGACTGGACGGAGGACGACGAGCGACTCGTGTCCCGGCTCGTCGCCGGCGACGCGACCGCGCTCGACACGCTGTACGACCGGTACTCCGGCGCCGTCTTCGCGCTGACCGTGCGGATCGTGGGCGACCGGCTGGTGGCGGAAGAACTCCTGCAGGAGACCTTCCTGCGCGCCTGGCAGCGCGCCGGGACGTACCAGGGCTCGCGCGGCCGTTTCGCCGCCTGGCTCCTGGGCATCGCGCACAACCTGGCGATCGACGAGCTGCGCCGCCGCCGTCGCCGGCCCCAGAGCGTCGGGGAGCGCGAGGACGCCGAGCGCGAGGTGGCCGAGTTGCCCGACCCCGCCCCGGACGTCGCCGAGGAAGCCTGGGCGCACCTGCGCCGGGCGCAGATCGAGGAGGCCCTCGGCCAGTTGCCCGCCCCGCAGCGCGTGACGATTGAGCTGGCCTATTTCGAGGGGCTCTCCCAGGCCGAGATCGCCGCCCGTCTCGGCGAGCCCCTGGGCACGGTCAAGACGCGGATCCGGCTCGGCCTGCGCAAGCTGCGCGAGATCGTCATCGCGCAGGGGCTGAAACTCGAAGTGGATTGACCCGGCCGCGCGGCCGGATGGGACTGGTGACGTGAACGACCTGGCGCACGACGACGTGGCGGAGCGGCTGTCCGAGTACGCGCTCGGCCTCCTGGAAGACCCCGAGGCGGACGCGGTGGCGCGCCACCTGCGCGCCTGCCCGGCCTGCCGCCGCGACCTGGCCGAACTGGAGGAGACCGCGGGCCTCCTCGCCTTCGCCGCGCCGCCCGCGCGGCCGTCGCCCGCGGCGAAGCGGGCCCTCTTCGCACGCATCGCCGACCTGGAGCGCCCCGGCCCCGAGGCGGCGAGCGTTGAGCAGGAAGCCGGCGGCCGCGACGAGCCCGCGACGGCGCCGCGCGACGCCGGCCGGCCGCGCTGGCTCCGCCTGCTGCCGCCGCTGGCCGCGGCGGCGGTGCTGGCCCTCCTGCTCGGCTGGAACGTCGCCTTGCAGCGGCAACTCAACGACGAGCGCGACCGCACCGCCGCGCTGACCAGGCAGGTGCAGGCCGAGGGCACCATCGCGCGGCTGATCCAGTCGCCCACATCGGCCCATAGCCTGACGGAGAGCAGCCTCAATCCCCGGCCGGTCGGCTACATCTACACCGACCCGCAGAGCGCCACCGCGCTGATGCTCGCCTACCGGATGCCGCCGCTCGCCCAGGGCCAGCGCTACCAGCTCTGGCTGATCCGCAGCGACGGCGGGCGCGACAGCGGCGGCCTCTTCACGGTCGACGAGTACGGCGACGGGCAGATGATCGTCCACGCGCCGCAGACGTTCGGCCACTACCGCGCGGTCGGCGTGACGGCCGAGCCGTGGAACGGCAGCCCCGCACCGACGACCCCGCGCGTCGTCGGCGGCCCGCTCCAGTGACCGCACGCCGACGCGCCGGACAACGAGCGAGGGGACGGCCCGCGGGCCGTCCCCTGTGCGTCTGCGGTGTCTCGGGTCGCGCTTAGCTGAGGGAGTTGCCGACCTTGGAGAAGAGGGTGGTGATCTGGCCCTTGAGGAAGAGCATGGCCACGATGACCAGCACCGCGATCAGGGCGATGATCAGGGCGTACTCCACCAGGCCCTGCCCCTCCCGCTCCTC
>DASSSV010000606.1:0-5920 GCA_035708265.1 Thermomicrobiales bacterium
ACGACGCGAACGAGGCGTGTCCCATCTTCCCCGGCGCGCGGCGGCGCCTGCACTGGTCGCTGCCCGACCCCTCCCGCGCGACCGGGAGCGAGGAGGCGCAACTGGCCGTGTACCGGCGCGTGCGCGACGAGATCCGCGCGCGGATCGAACGCGAACTCCTCGCGGCCGAGGACTGAGCCCGCCCGGGAGCGTGTGGGCCCGGACATCGCGCCCGGCGTGGTGCCGAGAGAATGCCAGGAGCGAAGTCCAGTGGACCGAGCTCTGTCGCGTGCGAGAGATGCCCACACAGCGGCGTCCTCAGTGGTAGTATTGTCCATCACCGACTACGGATCTGCCGCGCCGCGCGAACAGCCGTGTAGGAGACAAGGGGCGACGACATGGCCGCGCGACGAGTCTTGTTCATCTCCACCGGGAACGCCGTCCGGGCGCAGATGGCAGCGAGCCTCCTGCGGCAGCTCGGCGGCGCGGGGGTGACGGCCTGGAGCGCTGCCCCCGATGCCACGCCCCCGCCGCCGCTAGCCACGCGGGTCATGGCCGAAGCCGGCGTCGCCCTCCCCGCCGAACGGACTCCGCCCGCAGGCGATTACGTGGGTCAGTCCTTCGACGTCGCGGTGACCCTCTGTGACGGGGGCCAAGACATCTGACCCTATTTCCCCGGCGCTGGTCAGCGTCTCCTATGGCCACTGGACGACCCCGCCGCCGCGACGGGCGGCGATGCCGAACGCCTCGCGGCCTACCAGCGCGTGCGCGACGAGATCCGCGCGCGGATCGAACGCGAACTCCTCGCCGCCCTTCCTTGAACGGCCGGCGCGCACGGGTTCGTGAAGCGCGTCCGGCCGACCAGATCCCCGCGGCCGGCGCCGTGCGCGCCGCTCACCGGTCCCCATCACCCTCCCGCCAGCCGCACCACCCATCGCGCGCCCATCGAACCAGCAGCCTCGCGCCTCCGGGCGAGCCCACTGAGTCCTGAGTCCTGAGTCCTGAGTCCTTCGCAAGTTGGGAGGAAAGTCCTAGCGCCGCGGCTACCCAGGCCGCCGCGCGTGGGCTATCCTGGTGGGGAACGCGCCGCGCGGTGCGCGCGGCCCGCCCACCGGAGAACGCGGATGCGCTGGGGCAAGAAGCGCGGCGGCGACCCCGAATCGCTCGAAGACCGCTACCGGGCGCTGGCGCGCCTGATCGAGCGGCGCGGCTTCGACCAGCAGGGGCTGACGCTGATCGAAGTCGAGGGGGGCTTCGTCGTGCGCGGCCTGCGGCGCGACCGCCACCGGGGCGGTGGCGCCATCGCCAGCGACACCATCGCGCAGGACGAGCTGCTGGACGAGATCGAGGGACTGGACGGCTGAGCGCCGGGCGACCGGCGGGCGGGACGGGTCGTGCGCATCTTCGCGGGGTTGAGCCACACCGACTACGAGGAAGTCTTCCGCGCGATCGGCGCGCTGGTGGACGAGCGCGGCTGGCGCAACGTCACGGTGATGGAGGTCGAGGAAGGGCTCGTCCTGCAGGTCACGCCGCCCCTCACCTACCACGACAGCGCCCCGCGCCTGGAGACCTACCTCCTCACCGACAGCGACATCGAGCGGATCATGCGCCAGGCGCTCCTCCAGCGGCAGCGCGAGATCGCCCGCGTGATGAACGAGCAGGTCGCTCGCGCCGAACCGGCCGGGGCCGGCGCGCCCGCGCCGGCCGCCGCGCCCGACGGGTCGGCGACGGGCGATGGCGCCGATGCCGGCTGGCGCGCGGCGAGCGGGGAAGCTCCCTTGCCCGACTTCGGCGAACCGGCCGACCTCGGGGGCTTCGCCTTCGACGGCGAGGCGGGGGACGCCGGGCTGGCGCCGCTGCCGGACGACTTCGGGCTGGAGGCGTTCGCCCCCATGCCGATGCACGCCGACGGGCCGGACACCATGGTCAAGGACGGCGTCGACCTCGGCGCCGCGCGCGCGGCGATCGTGATGGCGAACATCGTCGCCGCCCGCCTGCGCAGCGGCGCGCCCCTCACCACCGACGACCCCGACCTCGCTTCCCTCCTCGACCAGGTCCGCGCGCTCGACGCCGTCGGCATCGGGCAACGCTGAACCGAAGTACGACATACGAAGTACGAAGTACGAATCGGCGCAAGGCCGGGTGGGTTGCCGACGACAGGCGTGAGCGTCAGCCGCCGGCCGCCGCGACACGCGGGCGCGGGCGGCGCCGGCGCCAGGGGGCGAAGGCGGCGAGCGCCAGCCCCAGCAGCACGCCCGGGGCGCCGGCGAGCACCAGCAGCCAGCCGGCGAACTGGTAGAAGCCGAGCCCGCGCCGGCCCGACTCGACCGCGCCGACGTAGACGTCGCGCGTGCCGTAGTGGACCACCGCGGCGCGCAGCGCGGGGCCGTCCGGCCCGCGCACGACCGCCCCGTCCACGACCGCCTCGTCCCCGACGATGAACCCGGTGATTTGCTTGCCATCGGGTGTGGCGGCGACGTGATTCAGCGGATAGGCGGCGGTGTAGTCGCCGTTCAGCGCCGCCACCGTCCCGCCCGGCGCGTCGAGCGCGCAGGGCGGCGTCACCGTCACCTCGTGGACCTCGTTGATGTACTGCACGCCGTTCGGCCCCGGCGTGGCGGGATCGACGTGCGACTGGTCGTAGATGACGTATCGGTAGACCTCGCCACCGGGGCGGGGCACCGCGCGTGAGGTATTCCCGGCGCCGATCCGCCCCTCGACCAGCACATGCGCCCCGACCGGGGCCGTCGCCAGCGCCGCCGCGTCCAGCATCGGGGCCTGCTCGGTCGCGGCGATGTGCCGCTCGATGTCGCGCGGGACGAGGAAGACCAGCCGCAACCCGGCCCCCCAGCCGAGCAGGCCGAGCGCCAGCAGGATCGCCGCCCCCACCCAGCACAGCGCCGTCCCGATCCGGCGCCGGTCCCGCCGCACCACGTAACGCACCTCACTCCATGTGCCTACACAGGGCAATATCCGCCATCGGCGCGCGAGACGCCGACCGCCTCGGCCCGAAGGTTCGCCGTGTATGGATACGTCACTCGCGCTGGGATCGTCCCCCGCCCGCCGCGCTCATCGCCCCGCCGCGTCCCGCGCCCAGCGCGGCGTCAGGCCGGCGTCGCGGAGGAGGGCGAGGACGCGCTCGGGCGTGACGTCTTCGGGCAGGGGGAGCAGGTGGCGGCCGCCGGCGAGCGGTTCCGGCGCGGGGAGGCCGGCGCGGGCGAGCGCGGCCGCGAGGCGTTCGGCCGCCGCGGCGTCGTCGGGCGCGTCGAGGCGCAGGACGAGCGCGCGGGTCAGGCGCACGCCGGCGTGGCCGCGCAGCCACTCGCGCAGCGTGTACTCGACGTTCTGCGGCAGCGGCGCGCCGTTACCGCGCGCCAGGAAGGTCACGATCTGCTCTGGGGTCAGGCCGGCCGCGACGCCGCGCGCGACCGACGCCTCGGTCAGCCGGTAGGTGCTGACGGTGTCGAGGCGCACCGGCTCGGCCAGCGCGCCGAGCGCCCAGAGGCGGCGGGGCGCCGGCCGGAGCAGCAGGACCTCGCAGTCGGCGCCGACGGCCAGCGCGCGGCCGGCCGGCCGCGGCGCGGCGACCTCGGTGCGCAGGCCGAGCAGCCAGCCGCCGAGGTCCGACAGCGCCAGCGCCGCCGCGCCGTCCGGCGTCTTCCCCGGCAGCAGCACGCCGAGCGGCGCCAGCGCGCCGTGGAGCGCCACGCGCACCGCCGCCGCGCTGACCTCCTCCCGCGTGCCGGCCGGGCCGGAGGCGCGCGCGGCCCGAAATCGGCCGCCGAGGAGCGCCGGGCGCAGGCGGGCGCTCCTCAAGGCTAGCGCCGCCGCGTCGTACCAGGCGCCGACCCGGCAGGTGCGCAGTTCCTCCAGGAGCGCCTGACGCATCGCGGGCCAGTCGACGCCGCTCAGTTGCAGGTCGTCCTGGCTCAGCCCCTCCGGCCAGGCGCGCGCGGCGCGCCAGCGGTCGAAGAGCGCGCGCGCCTGTTCCGGGAAGGCCAGCGCCCGCCAGGTGTCGAGCGCCGCGGTCGGGGCGACCTCCTCGTCCTCGGTGTGGATCAACCCTAGCTCGCGCGCCAGCGTCAGCAGCAGCGGGACGTAGCCCGGCCGCGCCCGGCCGTCCGCTGTCCACCAGAGGGCCGGCGCCAGGCGGCGCAGGTGGGTCGCGTTGCGCTCCTCGTCCCCCTCGCGCCAGGCCAGCGTCCCCTGCGACAGCCGCTGGAGGATCGTCAGCAGGTCCCAGGCGGCGGAGAAGGGGTACTGGGGACGGTCCTCCGGCTCGGCCGCGACCGCCGTCAGCGGCGGCGGTTGGTCGCGCGCGGCGCGGCGCGGCGCCAGCGCGTCGCGCGGGATGAAGAGTGTCCGCTCGCCGTCCACGTAGGCGTGCCAGACGAGGAGGCGTTCGCCGAGGGCGCGCCCGGCCTCGCGCAGCGCGGCGGGCGGCAGGCCCAGCCGTTCGCGCAGCGCCGCCACCGGCAGCGCGCCGCCGGCCTCCTGCAAGGCGTCGAAGACCCGCCGCCCGGCCGCCGGCAACCCGGCCGCGACCGCGCGCCGCTGCTCCAGCAGGGCCACGCGCGCCAGGATCTCGTCGGTCAGCACCTCGCGCGAGAGGACGCCGGGCGTCACCCGGAGGCCCCAGACCGCCGCCGACGCCTCCAGGTCGCTCGCCTCAAGGATGCTCAAGAGCGCCCGGAGCGGCGCGTCGACGCCGAGCGCCGCGCCCAGCAGCCGCTCCTCGCGCACCTGGGCAAACTTCGTCGCCAGTTCACGCGCCACGAAGTAGGCCGGCGCGTCGTCGCCGGGACGCGCCGCCTCGGGGTAGGCGATGCCGCATCCTTCGAGCGCGGCGACGGCAGCGGCTACCTCCCCTTCCGGCAGCCCGGTCGCCTCCGCCAGTTCCGCGACCGTCCGCGCCGCCTCGCCGGCCGCGGACAGCGCCTCGACGACGGCCTCCTCGGCCGGCGTCAGCGCGGCGGCGCGGTCGCGCACCGCCCAGATGTCGCGCAGCGCGCCGTAGAGCCGCCCGACGTTGTCCGCGTGGGAGCGCCCGCCGAGCGGCACGTCCCAGCAGTCGGCGATGCGCCGGAGTTCGTCCGGGCTGCGCTCCGTCAGCCGGCCGAGGAGGTTGCGGCCGGCCGCGTGCGGCGGGCCAGGAGCGCGCTTGCGGGCGTCGGCGTGCGACATCACTCCGCCCCCCGGTTGCCCCGACGTCTCCCCTACTCCGCCCCCGCCAGGTGCGCGCAGGCGTTGACGCACACGACCCGGTGCGCGCCGCCGTCAGGCGCGAGCAGCACTTCGCTGAGCGAGCAGTTGCCGATCGGGCCGTCGGGCCAGCTGGTCGGCTCGTCGCCGCACAGCACGGCCAGCGCGAAGCGGATTGTCCCGCCGTGCGTCGCCACGACGACGGCGTCGTCGGCCCACGCGCCGGCGTGGCGGGCGACGATCTCGTCGAGCGCCGCGGCCACCCTGGCCCGAAAGGCCCGGCCGGTCTCGCCCCCCGGCCAGCCGTGGTCGAGGCCGAGCGCACGCTGGCGCGCCAGGCGGTCGGGCCAGCGGCGGTCGACCTCGTCGCGGTGCAGTCCCGTGGCGGCGCCCACGTCGATCTCCCGCAACCCGTCGTGCGCCACCGGCGCGAGGCCGAGCGCGGTGCCGACGATCTCGCCGGTGCGCCAGGCGCGTTGGAGCGGGCTGGCGTAGAGCGCGACCGGCCGGATGTCGCGCCGCGCCGCCAGCGCCCGCGCCGCCGCGGCCGCCTGGCGCTCGCCCCGCGCATTGAGCGGCACGTCGCGCCAGCCCTGGTAGACGCCCGCCGCGTTCGCCGCCGACTCGCCGTGCCGCACGAAGATCAGCCGCACCGCTCACCCCTCCCGCGGGCCATCCTCCGTCGGCGGGTAGTGTAGCCGATCGGTCGCCCGCGGCAGAATCATCATGCTATGTGCTC
>DASSSV010000607.1:0-2016 GCA_035708265.1 Thermomicrobiales bacterium
GGAGCAGGGGCTCGCTGCGCTCGGGACGGAGAGATTTCTCGGCAAGCTCGCAATGACGGGGAAGCGATTGGCGGGAGGCAAACGGACGAGGCCGCAGAACGGATCATCGGTCCTGGCGCGGCGGGCGCGTATACTCGCGTCCATGAGTGATGACCAGGTGACGACCAATCAAGCAGGACAAGCGCCGGCACTGGATGAGGACGGGTTCCGGGAAGCGGCGGCGCGGCTGCTGCCGGCGGGCGCGGCGCTCGATCCCGTCGTCGGGGCGCGACGGATCGTCCGCGCCACGCTCGGCGATGAACAGTGGGTCGTGCGACGGTGGCGGCCCGACAATCATCCCGTCTTCACGCGAGACGCGCTCGCCGCGATGCATGCCGACGGCGTCGACCGCGTGCCGGCGCCTGTCGGGCCGGAATCCGGCGCGCCCATCGTGACGGTCCGCGACGAGCGGTACGACGCGCAGACCTGGCTGCCGGGGCGGCCGCTGAACCGCTACGGCGGGCTGCTCTCGCCGGATGGACAGAGCATCAACCTGCCGCTGCACCAGACGACGCCGACCGACGCGATCGTCGTGGCGGGGGTCGAGCTGCTTGCTCGCTGCCACCTGGCGTCGGCGCAGATTGCCGCCCGGCCAGATGCGCCGCGCGGCACGATCGGGGGCAAGCTGGTCGGCGTGCGCACCCGCTGGCAGCACCGCCGGCCGAAGCTGGGCGCCATCGCCGCCGACATCACCGAGATCCGGCGCTGGCTCCGCTGCGGCACCCGCGTCATCCCGGCCGGCTCCGACCTGCTCCGCGCCGACGAGGCGGCGATGCAGGACGCGAGCGTGGTGACGCACGGCGACATCTGGCCGGCGCACCTGCTGGTGGGACAAGGCGGCGCGACGCTGACCGGCATCATCGATTGGGAGTATGCCCGCGCCGGCTCGCCGCTGATCGATCTCGCCGCCTTCGCCACCCACATCAGCGGCTGGTCCGCCGCTCGTGCCGAGCTGATCCTCGGCGCCTACACCGGCATCGCCCCGCTCTCGCCCGGCCAGCGCCGGCTGTTGCCGGCCGTCGCCGCGCTCGACCTGCTGGACGAGGTCGGCTGGCTGCTCGAATTGGGGTTCATGGACGACCGCATGGAGGACGACCGCGCCCTCTCCTTCGTCCGCGCCGGCCTCAAGACGTTGCTTTCGTCGCTGGAGACGCTGACGAGCGTGCTCGTGCCGGAGCCGAAGCCCGCGCGCGGCGGCTGGCGGCCGGGGCCTAGGCGAGGAGCGAGAAGAGAAACGTCGCCAGCGCCAGCAAGAGCACCAGGGCGATCACCACGGCCGTCGCGACCACGAAGACGAGGAGGAGGCTGAGCATCGCCGAACGATCGGCCTTGCGGTTCTCCTGCTTTTCGGCGGCGGTTTGCGCCCGCTTCAGCTTCTGCGCGAAGGGATCATGGGTCGCGCCGTTGGCCGGCCCGCCGACGCCCGTGCTGACATAACGACGCATCAACTGGTCCTGTAGCTCCTGCCCGCGGATCGACTGGTCGTAGATCAGGCGCCGGCCGGGGTCGGAGAGGGTCGCGTAGGCGCGGTTGAGCAGCTTCGCCAGCTCCTCGGCGGCGGCGCGGCGCTCCGGCCGGGCGCGATCCGGGTGCGACCGCTTCATCGCCTCGCGGTAGGCGCGGGTAATCTCCTTCTGGGTGGCCGTGTAGGGCACGCCGAGCAGGTGGTAGTAGTTCTCCTCATCGGGCGCGGCGAGGCGCGGCGGGGGTCGCCGGGCGCCGCCTGGGCGTTGCGAGGAAGATTGGGAAGCGTGTGAGGGCAAGAGAGCTGTCCGCCTCTGCGTCCGAAGTCGAGCCGGTCTCTATTGTACCCCGTGCGCCGCTCAGCTCCCGGCTCCGACGGCCGGCGCGGGCGTCGGGGTAGAATGCGCAGCGTGAGAAGGACGGAGGAGGATGGCGGCATGCGGGTCCAGATCGTGACGGTTCCCTATCGCTACGACGAGCCGGACGAGGGGCTGGGCCAGGGGCCGGGCGCGC
>DASSSV010000608.1:0-8063 GCA_035708265.1 Thermomicrobiales bacterium
CTCTCCCTTCCCCCTGACGGCCCGGTCGATCCAGGAATCCAGGTAGGCGCCCACGGCCTGGGATTTCGTGCCGACCTGCCGGCCCTGGTCCAGCTCCGCCTTCATCTCTCGCAGCGCGCGATCGGCCTCTACGCGCGAGTCGCGATAGCGCTTGACCGGCTTCGGGCGTCCGTCGGCGTAGGTGCCGCAGTAGACCTGGGCGATCCACTTGCCGGTGTACTTCCCGTGTTTCTTCTCTCGGTAGACCGAGCCCAGACCATTACCGTGCTTCGGTTTTCGTCCCATCGCTAGCTCCTTCCTCTCCGGCGCCCGCGCGCCGCTCACCATCCGGATCGCTCCCCCAATCGAACATGTAAGGGTTCGGGGGTAGCGTCAGATCGCTCAGTTGCTCCGCCCGCCCCCGGCGCACCCAGACCGGCGCGGCGACCAGCGTGCCACACCCCGAGCAGACGAACGTCTGCCGTAGCGCGTCGGCGAGGTGTGGCAGGAGCGGCCGCCAGGCATCCTGCGGCGCGCACCAGTGCATGGGCCAGTACGCGGCGACGTCGGCGTCGTGGAGCCGTGCGGCCACGCGATCGCGCTCAACTGCGTCCGGGAATGGCGGCTCATCCAGATACCGCCCGCTCGGGTACGGCGCAAAGTCACCGGGCGGGATGCGGCGCGTCAGGGCTTCCAACGCCGCTCGCCATTCCACGACATCCCGGAGGCCCGCCTCGTGTGCGCGCATCTCCCGGCCATAGGTCGCGTACCACGTGGCGAATGATTCCTGCAGGGCGCGCAGCGCGGTCGCGGTCAGCGGGCTCGCGGGTCCGGTGGTCTCTTGCCGTCGCACACGGCCGTACCCCATCTCGCGGCGCAGCCGCTCGACCTCCTCGGCCGGGAAGCGGCGATAGCCGCTCGGCAGGGTGATGTGCGCCAGCCGGCCGCGGTTCGCCCAGTTCCGAAGGGTGGCGGCGCTCACGCCGAGCCGCCTGGCCGCCTGGCTGATCGTCATGAGGCGCTCGCCGTCCGACACGGTCCCTTCCTTTCGCTGGGAAGGATAGCAGACCTTATCGACTTTTTCAACTTTAGCGACTTTTATGAGGGGGAGAACCTGAGAAATCGCGAGTCGGTCGGAGCGCGGCCCGCGGCGCGGTCCTCGACCCCCCGGTCAGCGGCCGAAGACGCGCTGGGCGAGCATGGCGATGCAGCGCCCCTCGACCAGGAAGCCGGCGACCGCCTCGGCCGCCGCGACCGCGCGCCGCGGCCCGTCCGGCGCCAGCGGCGCCGCGAAGCCCCGGCCGTGGGAGGCCGTCGCGCTCGGCACCGCCGCCTGCCACCAGCCGATGTGCGCCGCGCCGGCCCCGCCGAGGCCGCGGTAGCGCGCGGCGAAGCCCGCCACCAGCGCGACGTAGGCGGCGACCATGCGCCCCATGCGCTCGCCGTAGCCGGTCAGGCCGTCGAGCGCCGGCGAGGCCGGGGACGCCCCGGCTCGGCGGCCGCCGGCGAGCCGCGGCATCTGGCGCCGGAGCACGCGGGCGCGGTAGAAGAACCGCCCGGCGTCGCGCAGCCGGATGGCCGCCCGGCAGCGCTGCTCCGCGGTCGGCGCCCGCCCGGCCGGCCGGGTCGCGTCGCCCGCCGTGCGGGCGAGGGGCAGCCCGGCCAGCCGCGCGCGGCCGAGGTCGGCGCCGCGCAGGTCCAGCCCCACGCGGTCGCGCTGGCCGGGGTCGGCGGGGTCGACCGGGCCGCGGCCGTCGTCGTGGGTGGCCAGCAGCCACTCGACGTCCGCCCGGTCGAGGCGCACGCCGGCGAAGGGGTAGGCGCCGCGCGCAACATCCGGGGTGCTGGCGCGCCGGGCCGCCAGCTCCGCCTGGCGCTCCGGGCCGATCTCCGGCTCGGTGCGTCATGGCTGGCCGCGTGCGGCCCAGAACGCCTGCCACCCGACCGTCTCCGCCCGTTCCATGGTCCATCTGGCGACGAGGCCGCCGGTCGAAGAGCCGGGTGCTTATCGCTGATCAGCGGGTTGCGTTGATTCCATGATCAGCGCCGACCCTGGCGGCACCGGGTCACGGCAAGCGGCCGGGTGGGCGGCGTAGCGCGGGCTCGCGCCGGCAGTCAGCCCGCCTCCTCGCCTTCGCCCGTGTCCCGGTCGGGAATATGGGTGACCAGGGCCTCGGCGCGGCGCAACAACTCCGACGGCGCCAGCTCGAGCACCCGGCCCAGCCGGAAGAGCGCCAGGACGGTGGCGTTGCGCCGCCCCTGCTCCAGCAGGCCGACGTAGTAGCGCGAGTAGCCACTGGCCAGGGCCAGCTGCTCCTGCGAGAGGCCGCGCGCCTCGCGCGCCGTGCGCAGCGCCCGTCCCACCGCAACCGCCGGCGTTGTCGGCCCGCCCTGCGTGCCCCGCTCCATGCCGGGAGTATCGGGGCTTGCACGATCCGGGTCTAGCAACTATAGTTGACATGCCGCGGCGGGACCATCCCCGCCGCGGTCCGGCGGGCCGCGTGCGCGTAAGCCTCAGCCAGCTGGCTCGGGCGGGGCGGCGAGTTCAGCCTCGGCGCGGGCGAGCAGGTCCGAGGGCGGCAGGCCCAGCGCCCGCGCCAGGCGGAAGACGGTGCCCAGCGTGGGACTCTGCCGCCCCCGCTCCAGCTGGCTGATGTAGGCGCGGTCCAGCCCGCTGGCCAGCGCCAGCCCCTCCTGCGACAGGCGCCGCTCGGCGCGCCGCACCCGCACGGCGTGCCCGAAGGCCTGCTCCGGCGTCATCGACGTCGTCCCCCGTATCCTTGTCCGCCGTCCCCGGGGCAGTATCGGGGGGCGCGGGACGGCGTTCCACAGTTGAAAGACGACAATGCGTCGTCTATAATCAACAGATCCGGCGCGCGGGCGCCGTAGGAGGCGAGCATGGTGGACGAGCCGAGCCCCACGATCGAGGCCGAGGCGCGGGTCGCGCTGGACGCGGCCATCCGCGTGCATCGGGCCGCGGCCGACGCCACATGGCGATCGCCGGCCGCGCAAGCCGCCGACTTCGCTACACGGAGGACGACGATGACCGGACACCGCGACGACCTGCCGGACGACGAGGCCGCCATCCAGGGGGAGATCGCGGCGCTGTGCGCGCGCCACCGCGCCCGCCTGGCGGAGGCCGGCACCACCCTCCTGCACCACTACCTCAGCGACCTGCGCTTCCTGGAGCTCTCCTGGGGCACCGCGCACTACGACTTCGCCGAGACGATGATGAGCCACGCCCTGCCCGACGGCGTCGTGCCCTTCGACGCCCGCCTCTTCGCCCGGCAGTTCGCCATCTGCCTCGCCGTCGTCGCCGGGAAGCTGGCCCAGCCGACCCCGCCCCCGCTCGCCTGCGTGGCCGAGGAGCTGGCCTGCCAGGAGATCCTCGAGGAGGCCGCGTCCCGGCTGGACGACCCGGCGCTGCGCGACGACTTCGTCGCGCTGCACGAGCTCCTGATCTCGGTGCTGGTGCCGACGACGCCCGACGTCGCCGGCGTCCCCGCAGACGACGAGGACGCCGCGGACGACCTGGACCTGGCGGGCGACGACGACGGGGACGTGGGGGAGGACCTGGACGAGGAGGGTTGGGACGCGGACGACGCGGACGACGCGGAGGGCGACGAGGAGGATGACGCGGACGCGGGCGAGCTGGGCGGGGAGCTGCCGATCGAGGCGGTGCCGTTCGAGCGCTGGTTCGTGCCCTACGAGCCGCACCGGCCGGGCGCGCTCCACCCCTTCTACACGGCGGGCCCACCGGAGATGTGGTGACCCGCGACTGAGCCGGGGCCGCCGCGCGGCGGCCCCGGCATCCCCGACACCGGATCGAACACACGGAGGGACGAAGGCCATGGCACGACACCTGACCAAAGCAGAGATCGCGACGCTGCGCGACTTCGTCATCACGCGCCGCCGACGGGATCCGCGGGTGAGCGAGCGGCGGCTGCACGGCGCGTTCGTCCAGGCGTACCCCGACCGGGCCTGGCTCCAGGAGCCCCGCTTCCGGTACTGGTGCCGGCGTCTGGCGGAGGAGGCGAAGGCGCGGGGCTGCGCGATCGCCGACCTGCCGCTGGACGGGCAGGGCGAGGTGCCCGCCGCGACGCCGGCGGCCGGCGACCGCGCGCGGGAGCTGGAGCGCGCCCTGGCGGAATTGGAGCGGTACCGCGCGCAGGCGGCGACGCTGCGGGCGGCCCTGGATGCGATGGAGCGCGCGGCCGCGGCCAAGGAGCGGCAGGTCGCGGCCCTGGTCGCGGGGCTGGCGGCGCCGGGGGGCCTATCCTCGTCGGCCACGCTCACCGACGGCGACGAGGGGGCGGACGGCGACGACCGCCCTCTGCAACTGGTCGGCGCGGGCCGGGCCCCGGCGCCACCGCCGCGCCCCGTCGTCGGACCGACGGAGGCGCTCCTCCTCCGCCGCGCCGGCTGACCGGTGCATGCGCGCGGGTCCGCGGACGGCCCGTCGGCGTCGAACGTCGCGCCCTACCTCCAGCATACCGTGGGAGGCCGCAGGATCGAGCCAATCGGCGGCCTCCGGGCACGCGGACGCAACGCGCGCGGGCGGGCGGCCGGGCGTCGGAGGCGGGGACGCGCCCGCCGGGTCGCGGGCCCGCGCGATGTCGGCCCATGCTCGTCGCGTCGCGCGGGTCGACTTTCTCGGCCGTCACCGGGGCTAGTAAGGCAGTCAAGAACGGCGCCGGGAGGCCGGCGCCCAGGCTTGGCGTGTCGACGATCGTGACAGCCTCGTGTATGATCCCCTCCGATAAGGAGGGGCGACGTGGGGAAGCAATCGCGCCGCAAGCCGAATCCGCTTGCGCGGCTCAGGATGGAAGTGGAGACGGCCCGGCAGTTCGCCGAGTACCGGGCGCAGGGGATCGAGCCGCGCGTCCTGACGCGGCATGACCGGTGGGACGACCCGGAGTATTTCGCGCGCTACCGCGCGGACGACTATCGGGTACGCTGGCGGGATCGGGACACGGCCGAGGTCCTGGTGGGCGGCGAGGCGGATCCGGTCGCCTTCGTCTTCCTCGACGAGCGGTGCAGGCCGCACGCGTGCATCCCGGAGGGGATCGCGGGCACGGCCCACGCCGACCGCGTCTTCCGGGTGCTGCTCGAGGCCATGGTCGCCCGCGGCGTCATCAAGCGCGAGCGCTGGGAGGAGGCGCGGCGTCGCCGCGAGGCGCGCGCCGAGGGCACGTCGCCGAGCGCGAGCGAGCCGTAGGGGCCCAGCTCTTGTCCTGCTCTCCCGGGCCCAGCGCGGTGTGGCGGCGCTCGCGGCGGCTCGCGCGCGCAACCGGGCCAGGGGGACCACGCCGAGGAACGCCTCGCCGTCGCCCGTGGCCTGCTCGCCGCCGATCCGAGCCGCAGTCGGCCTCGCCTCGGAGGTGGCCGCCCGCATGTGCGAGTCCCGGTAACGCCTCGCGGGCGCGCGGCGCGGCTTCAGCCTTCGAGCAGCGCCGTGGCCGCGGCCCAGAGCGCGTCGCAGAGGTCGGCGAGCCTCCCGTGCTCGCAGGGCAGGACGACTAGGCCCCAGCGGTCGTGGTCCAGCCGCTCCCGCTCCGCCAAGAACTCAATGAGCTGCCCGACCGTCGGCGCGTGCCACAGGCGACTGTCTTCCCAGTGTCGCCCGTGCGCCACCGCGGGCGGCTCGTAGTCGCGCTCCAGGCACCAGTCCGCCCAGCGCCGCCGGGCGCCGGGCGCGAGGTCTCGCCACTGGCCGAGGTCGATTCGCTGCTTCATGCGCTGCTCGCAGCTCCGTCGCCATCGCCGACCGCGTCGCACCGGCTCCGCTCTTCAGCATACCCCGAGATGGCTCGGCCCACGAGCCCGGCGGGTGGCGTGCGGGGGGACTGCGCCAAGCCGATTGACGCGCGGGGGCGTGTCGCGTAGAAGGGTGGCCGACCCCCCGCACGCCGTGGGGGGCGATACGGCGCCGAGGTCCCCCGCTCACCGGCGTGCAAGGAGGCAGCGGCATGTCCCTGGTGAAGCCCGAGAAGCCCACGATGCTGGAGCGCGCCCCGCGCCCCGGCTTCCCGATCGTCCGCGTCCTCGGGATGGTGAACGGGATGGTGTGCGCCCTCTGCCTCACCGCCGGCTACATCGTCCGCCAATGGCGACTCGCGCGGCAGGCCGAGCTCGACGCCGCCGAGCGGGTGGCCTTGATGACGCGCGGGAAAGCCAGGCCGCTGCTCGGGCGCCGCAAGGACTGAGCGGCCGACGCCGCCGTGAGGGAGCCCGCGATGCCGGTACGGATCCGCCCCGCCGCGGAGGGGCGATCTGGCGGCCCCGCTGGACCGCTCCCTCGTCGCCTGGGCGCCGGTGTTCGCGTCGTTCCGGCGGGTCCTGGGGCCGGAGATCTACCCCCTCATCTATCCCGATTGGCAGGCGCAGCAGCGCGTGGCCGTCGAGACGATCTGCGGGCCGGGCGGGCGCGCCGGCGTCCTGGTGGCGGAGGCGGGCGGGGCGGTCGCCGGCTTCATCCGCCCATATCATGAATCTCGAGGACAAGACCGGCGAGGTCGAGCTGCTCGCGGTCCATCCCGACGATCAGCATCGCGGCCTCGGCACCGCACTGAATACGGCCATGGTGGAGCAGATGCGGGCCGGCGGCGTGCTCGTGGCCAGCGTCGGGGCCGGCGGCGATCCGGGCCACGCCCCCGCCAGCCGGGCCGACGAGCAGGCCGGGTACGCCCCACTGCCGCTCGTCCGGTACTCCCGGAAGCGCCAGGCGTCGCGCCGTCGCGCTACGCGGGCCCTCCGGTAGGTGCCCGTGCCGCCAGCGCGCTGGGCCATGCGCGACCGACGCCGCTCTCGCTCGGCCGCTCGCCTCGCTCCCGGCGACACCCTCCGGTCTGCCGGGACATCGCGCTCGACACCGCCCTGCGGAGCCCTCCCCGCGCGCTTGCGGCCCATCCATGGGCATGGTCTACTGCCCCCCACGCGGCGCGATCGCCAGCGCCGTCAGCAAGCGGGAGGGGAGCCATGCCACTCGACGACATCCTGCGGGAGGTCTCGGCCGACAACGCCTGGGAGAGCGTGCGCCATATCACCGCGACCATCCCCTCGCGTCTGGCCGGTTCGGAGAACGCGCGACGGATGGCCGAGTTCGCGCAGCAGCGGCTGCGGGACGCCGGGATCGCGGGCGAGTTGCACGAGTTCCTCGGGCTGGTCTCGTTCCCCGAGCCCGCCACCGTCACCGTCCTGGCGCCGGAGCCCTTCACCATCGACGGCTACACGCTGGCCCAATCGGCCTCGACTGATGGGCTCGAGGGCGAGCTCGTCGACATCGGCGCCGGCGCCGAGGCCGATTACGATGGCCGCGACCTGCGCGGCAAGATCGGGCTCTCCGCGTTCCCCTACGCGCCGGCCAGGCACGAGAAGGCGCTGCTCGCCTGGCAGCACGGCGCGGCCGGGCAGGTCATGATGAACTTCGGCGACGAGGAGTGCGACGCCTACGCCTTCGGCTCGGTCAAATCGACCTGGGGGAACCCGACGCCCGAGGCGCTCGCCACCGAATCGCCCGACCTCCCCTGCGTCTCGATCTCGCGCGTCGACGGGCTGCGCCTCAAGGCGCTCTGCCGGCGCGGGCCGGTGCGCGTGCGACTGCGCTGCCGGGCCGCCAACGGCTGGCACACGCTGACCATGACCAGCGGCGAGTTCGGCGCGCCGCCGGGGCGGGAGTTCCTGCTCCTCGGCGGCCACAGGGATTCCTGGTACGGGCCGCAGGCGACCGACAACGCCACCGGCGACGCCTGCATCCTCGAACTGGCGCGCGTCTTCAAGCGGCACGAGGGCGAGCTGCGGCGCGGGCTGGTGACGGCCCTGTGGATGGGGCACGAGACGGGCACCATGATCTCCTCGACCCGGTTCGCGGACGTCAACTGGGATCGCCTGCGCGCCTCCTGCGTCGCCTATCTGCAGGTCGACCAGCCGGCCATCGCCGGGAGCGGCCTCTGGCACACGGCGTCCACCGAAGACATCCAGGGCTACGCGACGCGCGTCGCGCGCGAGACCGTCGACGCCATGCCGGTCCGCTGGGGCCGCCAGCGCAAGAACGGCGACTCCTCCTTCTTCGGCGTCGGCCTGGC
>DASSSV010000609.1:0-5087 GCA_035708265.1 Thermomicrobiales bacterium
CGAATTAAGGCGGGCCGCTCGCGACCGGTCAGCTCATCGCCCATCACCCACCGTCCGTCCCTCATCATTCGTACCTCGTACCTCGTACTTCGTACTTCCGCTGGCCCATATCCCGAGCGCCACCCAACACAGCGCCCGGCCCGGCGCGAAGGTCCAGAGGTAGTGGTCGAGCAGGGCCAGCGTGAGCAGCGCGGCCGGGAGGGCGAGGCGGCAGAGCGCGTCGGCCCGGGCGCGGCGGCGCCACTCGGCGAGCGGCTGGGCGAGGACGAGCGCCAGCCAGGCGAGCCCGGCCGGGACGCCCGCCTCCGCCGCGACGAGGAGCGGGACGACGTGGACCGGCTCGACGCTGACGGCGTTGAACGGCGGCGCCAGTTCCGCCAGCGGGAAGTTGCCGGCCCCGACGCCGAGCAGCGGGTGCAGCCGGATCAGGTCGAGCGCGACCCGCGCGGTGAGCAGCCGGTTGGCGATCGAGGGCAGGGCCAGCACCCCGCCCGGCACCGCGAGTCGCGCGACGAGCGCTGGGCCGGAGACGGCGAGGCCGGCGAGCAGGGCCGCCGCGGGCGGGACCGCCAGCAGCGCGACGTCGCGGCGCCGCGCGCCCGCGCGCAGCCGCCCGAGCGCCCAGAGGCCGCAGCCGAGCGCCGCCGCCAGCAACGCCGCGCGCGAGAAGGAGAAGATCACCTCGGCCCAGGCGACGCCCCAGAGCGCCAGCAGCGCCGGGCGCGCGCGGCCGGGGCGGGCCAGCCGGGGCAGCAGGAGCACCAGCGTCAGTGCGGCGAAGCCGCCGAGCACGTTGGGATGGGGGAAGGAGCCGAGCGCCCGCTGCCAGCGTAGCCCGTGCGGGCCGATCACCACGGCCGCGCCGTTCATCGCCGCGGTCATCTCGCGCGGCCAGCGGTCGAGCAGCCGGCCGGTCGGGAAGGTCGATTGGGTGGCGATTTGCAGCGCGGCCAGCGGCAGTTCGACCACCAGCAGCGCGCCGCACCCGGCCAGCAGCCAGCGGCCGAGCGCGGGCCGGCGCGCGACGGCGGCGTAGGCCGCCAGGCCGGCCGCCACGGCGGCAAACCGCGCGGCAGCCAGCAGCGGTGCGCCCGCCGCGGTCGCGCTGGCCGCGAGGCAGGCGAGCAGGAGCGCGCCCGCCGCCAGCGTGGCGCGCCAGCCGGGCGGCGCGGCGGCCGGCCGGCCGCGCCAGGCGAGCCAGCCGAGCGCGGCGAGCGCCGCCAGCGCGAGGTCGCCCGCGCCGAGCGCGACATTCTGGTAGATGCCCAACACCCAGGGCGCGTGGCCGGGGACGAGCGTCCAGACCGGCTTGTAGCCGATCGCGAACGCGGCCAGCAGCGCCGCGACCGGCCCCGCCCAGCGCGCGCCGGCCACGGCGACCAGCGGCCGGACGCTCCGCCCGGCCGCGCTCGCCCTGCTGGCCGCGACCTCAAGCACACTCATCGGTCCCCACCGCGGCCGGGACCAGCCCGGCCGTATCGAGCCCACCGGAGCCGGCCGATGCGGCGACCGGCCAGGTATGCCCCGTATCGCCCCCGAGGTCGCGTCGCACGCACTCGACGAGCGGCGGCGCGATCCCGAGCGCGGCGCAGCGCTCCAGGTAGGCGCGCAGGATCTCCCGGCGATGGTGCCCGAAGTGGCCCTCGCAGAGGTCGCCGGTGAAGCGCGCCGCGCCATCGCCCTGGCCGCCGAAGCGCGCCCGCTTGCGGCCGCCCTCCCAGGCTTCGAGACGGTCGCCGGGCGTCCCGCCGAGCGCGCGCTCGCCCGCCCACCGGCCGAGGCCGGCCAGCCGCGACTCGGGCGGCGCGGCGGGCGCGTCGCGCCAGCGGTTCGGCAGCCAGCGCGCGGCCCAGGCGTTGCCGGCGCGGAAGCGGCGGTAGGTCGCCGCGCCGGCGACCGGCACGGCCTGCAAGAGTTCGTGCGCGGTGTAGAGGTCGCGGTGGTCGAGCGCGAGAGCCCGCGTGGTGAGGAGATAGTTCGGGCAGAGCCGCGCCCCGGCCGGCCGGGCCAGGCGCACGGCGGCGACGGCGAAGGCGCGCACCAGCCAGAGCCGCCCCGGCGCCGTGACGAGCAGGTAGTCGAGGTCGGCGCGCGGGTCGGGGTTGCCGACCGCCAGCGACCCGCTCACCGCGACCATCCGCACGAAGGGCAGCGCGCCGAGCGCGCGCCCCCAACGGCGCGCCCGCGGCCAGAGGCGGGCGGCACGCGCCCGACGGTCGCGCCGCAGCGCCGCCAGCCCCGCCCGGCCGGGCAGGACGATAAACTCGCCCGCGCGGCGTAACTCCCCGGCGGCCAGCAGCGCGTCGAGCGCGCGCCCGACCTCGCCCGGCGCCGCGGCCACGCCGATCAGGTCGCGCCCGATCTCGTCGCGGTCGAGCGGGAAGTCGAAGAGGTCGGCGTAGACCACGGTGGCCAGGACGGCATCGGCGAGCGGGCGCGCCGCCCGGAGGAGGGCCATGGACCGGTCCTTTCGCCGCGCGGCGCCGGCGAGCCCGGACGGGCCTCGTGCTGCTCGGTCGGGCTCGGCGGCGCGTCACCCCACGACTGGCTGCTGGTGAAGTCGCCGCCTATCGTAGCGGCTAACCGAGTCTACGTCCAGCCGCGCCGGGCCGGATTCACCGCCGTAGCCCGCGCCGCCGTGCATGGTGGCACCGTCGGCGTGATCGGACCATCCGCGCGGGAGGCAGCGTGGGCCGACTGCCGGATCCGGGGAAAGTGGCGGGGTTAGGCGGTCGGCGGCGCTCGCCTTATGCAGACGGGGACGGGCGAAAGATGGGACGAGCCGGGCGCGGGTGGGGGCGGAGCCCGGCCGAGTCCATCCGGCTAGGGGTGCGTGTCCCCCGTCATGTTGAACATGTAGTCGGTTATCAGCCACGCGCCATCGCGCTTGCGCAGGACGAACAGCTCGCGGTGCTGTGGCGCCGCCGTCGTACTGCCCGTGCCCAAGGTCGTTACGGTGCCGTTAGCGTGTGCCTGGACAGTCGCCATCGTGCCGTCGACCAGGACCCGATCGACCTCGAAGTCGAATCGGTAGCGCATCGCGCCGGACGCGCCCTCGAACACCTGGCGGATCTGTTCCGGCCCGGTGACCGTCGCCATCCCGTCGGCCATGATCGACCCGTCGGCCGCGAGCGTCGCGAGGATCCCGTCGACGTCCGATGCGTTGAAGGATTCGAAGTACGCGCCTACGGTCGTCCGGATGGCATCGGAATCCATCTGTCCCTCCTCTGAATGTGGATTGTGCCTTTCGCCATTCCGCGAGCAAAACACGCCACGGACCTGTACTCCGGCGCGGCAGAGCGTGCCGGCCCGGTTGTGCGCTACCCGGGCCGTCGTCGCCGTGAGATCCCCCAGCCCACCCCATTGTGTCGCGCGCGCAGCGCCGGGCGCCCCCGGTAGTGGCGGCTCAGTGCGGCGCGGCCCGGAAGCCGAGGCCGATCGAGGCCAACGCCTCGTCCAGCGTCCCCTCCCCCCAGCTCTCCGCGATCCGCCCGTCCTCGAAGCGGAAGATCTCGTTCTCGGTCCAGGCGATCCGCTTGCCGGTGGGCGGTTTGCCCGGCAGTTCCCCGGTGTGCGTCCCCTCGCCCCGCAGGCGCACCGCGACCAGGTCGCCCTCGCCGATCAACTGCTCCACCGTCAGGCGGGCGTCCGGCAGGGCGGCGAGCAGCCCCGGCACCGCCCGGATCAGCGCCTCGTAGCTGCTGGCCGGGTTCGGGCCGTCGTGGTCCACGAAATGGGGCGCGAACGTCCGCTCCGCGCCCGCCCGGAAGGTCTGCGCGTCGGTGCCCCCTCGCACCGTCTCGGTGAACCAGCGGCGCAGCGTCTCCTTGTTCCCGGCGACTGACATGGCTGTCCTCCTCGGAAATCGTCGTACCCCGAGCCCGCCTGCGCGCCCGGCCTTTCCCTTGCCTCCTGCCCGGCGCCCCCGGGCGTTCAGCGCCCCGGCCGGACCGCCGTCGCCGTGACCTCGACCAGCATGCCGGGCAGGGCCAGGGCCGACACCGCGACGGTCGTGCTCGTCGCCAGCGCCGTCTCCCCCAGCATCTCCCGCTTGAGCGCGCCGAAGGTGCGCAGGTCGCCCATGTCGGTCAGGTAGACCGTCAGCGCGGTGATGTCGGCCGGGGTCGCGCCCGCGGCCTCCAGCGCCCGGCGCACGTTGGCGAGCGCCTGCCGCGCCTGCGGGACGAACTCGGGCGAGACGAGCCGCGCGCGCTCGTCCAGGCCTCCCTGCCCCGCCACGAAGACGAGGTCGCCAGCAACGACGCATTGCACGTAGCCGAGCGCGCGGGCGTCGAAGAGCCCCGGCACGTCGACGATTTGCTTCTCTGCTGCCATCTCAACCTCCGACTCGCTCCCGATCGGGAGCCGACATTACCCCCCGAACTCAATGAACTCTCGGTCCCCTTGTCCTCTGCCGTGGCCTACGGCGCCGCGCTGGACTTGAAGGTCTCGTCCACGAAGCCGGACGAGGGGGCCAGCAATTCGCCCACGAGCTGGGAAGTTCCTATGTCATGGAACGTCCCCCACGGCATCGTGATCGTCGCGGTATAGGTCGTCGGCGCGCCCATGACGAGCGTGTAGAGGTCGCACATCCCATCGCCGGTCGCGGGGGCGGCGAGCGTCGCCGTGCCCGCGACGGTCCCGTTGTGGGCGGCGACGCGGAACGTGGCGGTGAGGGCGCTGACGTGGTTGTTCGCCACGCTCACCGTGACCGTCTCCGTGAAGGTACCGGGGTACGGCCCGTCGGCGTCGCCGCGGACCGTGAAGGTGGCCGTGCCGGCGGGGGCTGTCGGGCAGGTCAGCGTCGCGCCGGCGACGGCGTAGGGCGGCCGGGCGGCGAAGGTCTCGCCCCGCCCCGCCGAGAGGGTCGGCGGGGGCGAGGCGGCGCCGCCAGCCGGCGCGGCGAAGGGTGTTAGCAGGAGGAAGGCCAACAGGACGCCGCTCCAGATACGCATCGCGCTCTCCTTTCTCGCCGGCCGGCGCGGCGGCGCATCGGCTCGCTAACGACGTGGCCTAGGGGCAGCTCGCGCCGAAGCACGCCTGCCGCGACCCCTGGCAAGGGACCGTCGTGGCGCAGTAGTTCGGGC
>DASSSV010000610.1:0-2518 GCA_035708265.1 Thermomicrobiales bacterium
CAAGCCTACCGCACCGCCTTGTTGGACACCTCCACCGCGGTACAGACGGCCCAACGACTCGTCACCGAGTTCCAGCGTGTCGTCGAGACCCACGATGTGGATGCCCTGGCGTCCTGGCTCACGGCCGCGCAGACGAGCGACATCCCGGAACTACAAGGCTTCGCCCTCGGGGTGCGGCAGGACCGCGCCGCCATCGAAGCCGGGATCATCGAGCCCTGGAGCCAAGGCCAGACCGAAGGCCAAGTCAATCGCCTGAAAGGAATCAAACGGGCCATGTTCGGCCGGGCGAACTTCGACCTCCTTCGCCTGCGCGTGTTGCATCCCCCCTGACGGCGCTGCAACCGGCGCATCAAAAGTGCCGGAGAACCCCCTATCGGCCGTAATTTGACACGGGGGGAGCGGATCGCCGGGCCGCTTGGTCCGCTATGCGCGGCCGCCCCGGGTGGCGCGCCCGCCGGCGGGGGAGCGCCATCGCCGCCGCGCCACCTCGTAGAGGAGGACGGGCAGCCAGAAGCAGGCCTGGCCCGCCAGCACGTCGTGCCAGAGCGCGTAGCCGCCGCCGAAGGACAGGTACCCGACCCGCAGCGCCCAGGCGTCGGCGATCACGGTGAAGGGGGCGAGCACGACCAGGCCGAGCAGGGCGTAGACGGCGCGCGGCCGCCGCGCGTGGGCGCCGAGCCAACGGTAGCCGCCTAGCAAGAGGGTCGCCCAGGGCGTGATCCACAGCGCCCAGAAGCCCACCCGCAGCGGGGGCGGCAGGGCGTAGGACCAGTGGCCGCGCCACCAGCCGAGCGCGGGCGCGAGCACGTTCGCCCCGGCCACCGCCAGCGCGGTCGCCGCGGCCAGCATCGGCCACCGCTCGCCGCGGCCCGGGCGGCGCGCCCACGCCACGAGCGCGCCGTAGGCCGCCAGGCCAGCCAGGACCAGCGCTAGCCCGCCGGGCGGGCTGCGGACGAACTCCACCGCGCACCTCTCCCTGACATGCTCCGCGCCCGATCGCGTCCGCCGGCGGCGGTCGGCCGCCCGGCCCGCGCGAGTCGCCGCGGCCGCCGCGCTAGCGCCGCGCGGCGGCCCTCACTGCGTCGGCTCGAAGGTGCACAGGTAGGCGCACCAGACGTAGCAGGCGTTGTAGCAGGCCGAGTCGGCGCCGCACTGGTCGCGGCAATCGTACCGGCACGCCGCGATGCAGCCGGGGCTGATCAGCGCCGGGTGGACGGCCCCGCCGCCCGGCGGCCGGCGGGGGCCGGCCGCGGCGGGGTGCCCGCTCGTCGCGGGGAGCGCCGCTTCCGCCGCGAATCCTGGCATCGTCATGGCATCCCTCCGTTCCGAAGGCCGCGGGCGCCCGCCGGCGCGGCGCGCTACCAGACGCAGAAGCCGCAGCCGACGGCGGTCACCCAGGAGCCGACCCCAAGGTCGCAGTACTCGATCCACGGGTACGAGAACGGCCACGTGCACCACTGGGTGTACCCGGACGCGATGGAGACCGAGGACGTGTGGGTCGCGAACCGGTTCGTGCAGGGGCCGGCCACGCTCTTGATCGACCCCCACGACAGGGCGCAGTCGCGCGCCTGCGTCGGCGTCGCCTGGGGCGACACGGCGCTCGCCCCGGCTGCGGCGCGCGGGCCCGGCGCGCCCGCGCGCCGCCCGGTCGCCTGCCGGAACGAGGCCTCCGCGGTGAATCGGGGCATGCTCATGCGCCGCTCCTCCTCGCATCCCGGCCGGCGGGCGGCTCCCGCCGTGCGGCGCCCGACCGGGGCCCCGGGATCGCCCCGGTCGGCGGGCGGCTAGACGAGCCAGCAGGTGCAGCCGGGCCCCGGGCAGGGGCGCCCGTAGCAGAGGCACCGGCAGTCCTCGGCGCAGAACGGGTCATCTTGGCAGCCTTGCAGGCACGCCCGATAGCAGCGGGGCCCGCGCGCGGGCGCGAGCGCGGGCGCGAGCGCGGCCCGCGGCGGGGCCGCGCCCCCCGCGAGTCGGTAGTGGTTC
The DNA here is from genome assembly GCA_035708265.1 of Thermomicrobiales bacterium. GTDB lineage: Bacteria > Chloroflexota > Chloroflexia > Thermomicrobiales > CADCWN01 > DASSSV01. Next base: position 1,984 of record DASSSV010000610.1, read on the forward strand.
GCGCTCCGCTCGAGCGAGCGCTCCGCCGTGAACGTCGGCATCGCCATCGCCGGATCCTCCTCATCGCGCCGCGCCGCCCCGCGGCGCTAGCGCTCGTAATAGGGCTGCAGCCGGGAGACCAGGAACGGGAACTCCTCGGTGACGTCGACGCGGACGAAGAACTTGTCCTCGACGCCGGTCTCCCGATGGGTGTGCGTGAAGACCACGTCGACGATCGCGCGCGCCCCGGCCAGGCGCGAGGGCCGCACGTCGACGCCGCTGAGGGCGGCGTTGCGGCCGAACTGCTCGGCCGCGGTGGCGTAGATGGCGGGGTAGCGCACGGCCAGGTAATTGAGCGCCCGATGCTCGTCGGTCGCCCCCGCGTTGTCCGCCAGCTGCTGGATCCGGGCGAACAGCTCCTCCGCCGCCGGCCGGAATTGCTCCTCTTCGATCGACTCGGGGCGCGGGATGGCGCCGATCAGCGCGTCCACGTCGAAGGAGTAGAGCTGGTCGAAGGCGACCACCGGCAGGGCGAGGCCGTTGCAGGCCCCCGGCG
>DASSSV010000611.1:0-9622 GCA_035708265.1 Thermomicrobiales bacterium
GAGGATCACATCCTCGGCCCACTACCCTCGAGGTCTGCGGGCCGTGAACACGGGTCGCGGAGACAAACCGGTGCTGCCATCAGCGATGGCCCTGCGGCTATGCATCCTCCATGCGCCGTTGGTGGTGGCAGACTCTGGCGCGAGGCGGGGGGGTGTGCTATACCTTGCGCGGGGAGAAGGCCGTAGGCTCCGCATCAAGACCTTCTCCTTCGCCGGTATTCTGTCGGGGCGATGGGCCGGTTTTCGGCGTCACGGCAAAGAATTCCCTTCGGGTAGCGCTAGTCTCCTTGCCAAGGAGAAGGTCGCGGGTTCGAATCCCGTCTTCCGCTCCACGAGTTAGCGAGTGATAGCAACGAAAATGTTGAGGGTGGGAGTGTAATGCTTCCGCCTTCTCGCGTGCCGGTGAGTGACGCGGCGAGGGCAGCACTCGGTGCGTCGGAGATAGGAGGCCACCGAGGCGCACGCCACGGAGGGCGAAGTCCTCCTCGGTTGCACCCGTACGGGGAAACGGCGACGGCGAGGGGAGATCCCCTCGCCGTTTTCCCGACCGTGTCGCGGCTTTCGGTGGTACGCCTGGCAGGAGTCGAACCTGCGACCTCTTGGTCCGCAACCAAGCGCTCTATCCTCTGAGCTACAGGCGCGCGAGCCATGAGCGCGCGTCGCCGCGGCGGGGGAAATACTAGCATACCGCGCCGGCCGGCGCAAGGCGCGCGCAGGGCCCGGCTACCGGGTCTGTGCGCGCCGCGCGCCCTCAGCGGGCGTAGTCGCCGGTGTGCGCCTCTTCCAGGTAGCGCGCGAGGAGCGTGATGCAGGCTTGCACGTCGGACGCGCTGACCATCTCGTTGACGGTGTGGACGTAGCGGCAGGGGATCGAGAGCGTGATCGCCGGGACGCCGCCGCGCTGCCGCTGCACGCCGCCCGCGTCGGTGCCGCCGAAGGGCAGGATCTCCAGTTGGTGCGGGATGCCCTCGCGCTCGGCGATGGCGCGGAAGTGGCGGACGAGCAGCGGGTGGCAGATGAGCGAGCCGTCCATGAGTTTGATCGCCGCCCCCGCGCCGAGCCGGGTGATCGCGTCCTGCGGCTCGTTGCCGGGATAGTCCCGCGCCGGGGTGTCGTCCACCGCGATCATCACGGTTGGGTCCAGCGCGTAGCCGGCCACGGTCGCGCCCCGCAGCCCGACCTCCTCCTGCACCGTCGCCACGGCGTAGATCGTCGCCTCGTGCGCGCGCAACGCCCTGAGCGCCTCGAACAGCACGAAGAGGCCGACCCGGTCGTCGATCGCCTTGCTCAGATAGTGGTCGCCGATCTTCTCGAAGGTGCGGTCCATCGTCACGAAGTCGCCGACACGCACGGCCGCCCGGACGGCGTCGGCCGGCAGGCCGAGGTCCACGAAGAAGTCTTCGTGCTTCGGCGCGGCCGGCGTCTCGCCGGGCGCGGGCGGCCCCATCCGGCGCGCGAGTTGCAGCGCACCGCGGTAGGTCGCGCCGTCTTCCGTCGCGACGAGGACGCGCTGCGCAGCCATCGTCAGCGGGCTGAGCCCGCCGAGCGGCTGGAGGCGCAGGAAGCCTCGCTCGTCGATGTGCTTGACGAGGAAGCCGATCTCGTCCATGTGCGCGGCGACCATCACGCGCACGTCGTCCCGCCCGCGCTTGGTGCCGATGACGTTGCCGAGCGCGTCGGTCGTCACCGCGTCGGTCAGTTCGCCCAGTTGCTCGCGCGCGATCTCCCGGACCCGTTCCTCGCGCCCGGGCACGCCGGGCGTCTCCGCAAGTCGCTTGAAGAGCGCCTCGTTCAGGGCCATGGCTCCCTCCGCCGCCTACGCACGCCGTTCGCCGCAGGCCGCGAGCGTAGCAGCGGAACGCGCCGACGTAAAGCGGAGAGGCCCCGCGCGGCGCCGATGCGCCCACCCGCCGCCTCGCCGCGAGGCGCGATCCCCGGCCCGGACACCGCGGCGCCCTTCCACATCTCGGGTCAGGAGGGGAGAGGCGGCGCCCGGGCGGAGATCGCCCCCTCGCCCGGGATCGGGCGAGGGGGCCGGGGGGTGCGGGCGAACCCTACCGCGCCGCCCAGACGATCGTGCTGTAACTGCTGGTGTCGGCCAGTTTCGTCACCTTGCCGGTCGTCGGGTCCACCAGGAAGAGGCCGCCGCCCGAGAGGAAGGCGATCTTCGTGCCGTCCGGCGCCCAGGTCGGGTTCGGCTGGTCGGCCGCGACGTTGGTCAGGCGGTGCAGGCCACTCCCGTCCGGCGCGATCGTCCAGAGGTCGCCGGGGAGGCCGTGGGCGGCGGCCGGCGGCGGCACGACGAGGCCCGCGACCCAGCGCCACAGCCACGCGAGCGGATTGCGGGCCGGCGCGGCGACCGGTTCCGGCGCGGCCGTCTGCCCGGTGACGCCCGCGAAGACGATCGTCCGGCCGTCCGGCGAGAAGCGCGGCGCGTTGATGTTGATGAAGCCCTGCGCCGCGCCGGCGATCTGGCGCGCGTTCCCGCCGTCGACGTCCGCGACCCAGAGCTCCGTCCGCCCCGTCGCCGGGTCGTAGAGGGCGTAGGCGAGGTGCTGCGGCGCTCCGGGCGGCGCGAACGCCGGGTCGACGCCGTTGGCGACGACCGTCGTCCGCCGGCCGGTCGCGATGTCGAGGCGCTGCAGCTCCAGCTTGCCCCCGGTGATCTTGCCGGAGGGGTCGAAGGTCGGGGCCGAGTAGGCGTAGACGAGGCCCTTGCCGTCGGGCGTCCAGGCGGGCGTGCCGATCTCCGCGCCCGGCTCGGCGTGCTTGAAGAGCAGCCGGGCCGTCCCGCCCCCGGCCGGCATCACGTAGAGGTCGGTCGCCGGCAGCGTCTGCGCCGACGGCGCGAGCCCCGGCGGCGGCTCCTGCACCAGCGTGTAGACGAGCTGCGTGCCGTCCGGCGAGAGCGCCGGGTCGGCCGCGTAGTCGCCGTTGGGCAGGTCCGGCGTCAGGTTCACCTCCTGGCCGCCGCCGACCGGCCGCGCGTAGATCTTGCCGTCGGCGGCGTAGATCAGCCGGCCGCCGTTCGCGGCGGGCGCGGGCGTGGCGGGCGCGCGCTCGTCCTCCACGACGACGTCGTAGGGTGTCGTGTTGTGGATCATCAGGTTGTAGGTGCCGCCCTGCTGCTGCTCGAAGACGCCCGACGTCGCGCCGGCCGGGCCGGTCAGCAGGACCGGCGTGACGTTGTCCTGCTCGATCATCACCAGGAAGGGCTGCGAGGCGTCGGTGAGTTTCCAGCGGATCCGCCAGGGCCCCTTGACGGTGAAATCGGGCGTGACGAAGAGCTTGCTGTCGCTCCAGTGGCCGACCTCGACCCAGGTCGGCCCGGCCGTCGGCGTCGGCGCGGCGGGCGGCGCGGTGGGCGGCGGGGCGGTGGCCGGCGCCGCCGCGGCCGGGGAGGCGGGCGCCGGGCTCGCCGCCGGCGTGGTCGCGGCGGGGGACGCCGGCGTGCCGCCGACTCCGCCGACTCCGCCGACTCCGCCGGGCTTGAACTGGCCCGACTGCACGCCCGGCAACTTGCCGACCGTCAGCGCGTTGAGGCTGCGCAGGTAGTTGACGAGGTCCCAGCGCTGCTGGTCGGTGAACTTGTCTCCCCACGACGGCATCGCCGAGCCGGGCGAGCCGTGCGTGATGATGTCGAAGAGGTAGCCGTCGGTGTGCTGCGCGGTGTGCGGCAGGGTGAAGTTGACCGGCCGCGGGTTGAGCGCCGCCGCCAGCGGGCCGTCGCCGCGCCCCTGCGGCCCGTGGCAACTGATGCAGTTCGCCTGGTAGAGCGCCTGCCCGCTCGTCAGCGAGGCGGCGTCCGCCGGCACCGGGTTGGTCGGGTCGGTGTTGATCACCGGCGGCGCCTGGTTGGCGTAGACCATGTAGCCGCCCACCACCAGCACCGTCGGCATCACCACCAGGAGCGCCGCACCGGCCATCGCGCCGCGCCGGAAGAGCGACCAGCCGACCGCCGCCAGGACGGCGGCGACGGCGACCAGCCCCAGCCCGGCCCACTGGGCGCCCGAGAGCGCCGGCAGCCGCGGCGGCTGCGCCGGCGCGGTCGCCGCCTGCTGCGCCAGGTTCGCCGCCGAGCCCATTAGCACGGTGAACGCCGTGTCGACGTCCTCCAGCCCGGCCCGCCGCACGATCACGCGCGCCTGCCACTTGCCGCTCATCGCGAGGTACGGGCCGGTGACGGCGTAGTGGCCGTTCCCCTTGTTCGTCGTGACCGCGTCGGTCTCGCCCATGTCCATGTCGAGCGCGCTGACGCGGATCGTCACCCGCTGGGCGTCGGCGACCGGGTGGCCGCCCTTCTGAAGATAGACGTCGAAGGCGTTGTTGCCCGGCTCGAACGAGTCGAGCGTCAGCGTGACCGTGAGGTCGCCGGCGTGCCCGGTCTGCACGAGTTGCGGCGCGCGCGCCTGCTGCAGCGCCTCGCGCGCCGGGACGAGCTGCGTCAGCACCCCGACCGACAGCAGGATCGCGACGCCGAGCGCCATCTCGAACCGGATCGCGCGCCCGAAGCGCCGCTCCACCGTCGCGAACGCCGCCGCCTCGCCGCGGGCCATCGGGGCGCCCTGAGCCAGCCGCGGGCGCACCCAGAGCAGGTTGAACGCGCCGAGCGCGAGCAACAGCACGACGAGGGCGAGCTTGGCGATCAGCGTGAGCCCGTAGGCGGTCGGCAGGAGCGCGCCGAACGAGCCGACGTGCAGCCAGGCGCTGTAGAGCCCGGTGACGGCCAGCACGCCGACGCTGGCGAGGGCGACGTTGGAGAAGCGCGAGACGAGCGCGAGCAGGAGCTGGCGCCCCCGCCGCCCCAGGCCCCGCACCAGCGGTACGGTCGCCACCAGCCCGGCCAGCCCGCCGACCCAGACGGCGGTGGCGAGCAGGTGGAACCAGTCGAGCGCGACGGTGAGCGGCACCCAGAAGGGGCTCGCCGCCGCGTGGCTGGTCAGGCTGATCGTCAGGAGGTAACCCGCGCCGAGCGCGGCGCCCTCCGCCACGGCCAGGAGCGCCGGGAGGCCCAACCCTTCCCGCGCCGCGCCGCGCGCGGCCGACCGCCGCACCGCGCTCCGCGCGGGAATCAGCGCCAGCGCCGCCACCAGCGGCAGCGCCAGCCGGACCAGCCAGAGCGACCCCGCGCTCGCGCCGGTCAGGTAGCCGCCGAGTGCGCCGGGCGCGGCCCAGATCGATCGCCCGGTCGCCTTCGCCACCTGGAGGAGCAGGCCGATCAGGGTGAGCACCCAGAGGGCCGCGAGCGCGCCGCCGGCCAGGCGCAAGAGGCGCGCCGCGAGCGCGCGGGCGAACGCGCCGTCCGTGCCGCCACCGGCGCCGTCGGCGCGGCGCAGCGCCGGCAGCCAGACGATCAGGTAGAGCCCGAGCGCGCCGACGAACCAGGCCGCGGCCAGCAGCGTCAGCCACTTCGCGGCGACCTCGGCCGGCGTCGGCGGGACGAAGGTCGTGCCGCCGCCCGGCGGCGGTGGCGGCGGCAGGTTGCCGACGGCGAAGGCGAAGGAGCCCTCGGTGGTGTGGCCGTCGACCGCCGAGGTCGTCTTCCAGACGACGGTGTAGGTGCCCTGCGGCAGCGCGCGGACCTTGACGGAGAGCGCCAGCGGGTCGCCGGGCACGGCCTGGACGCCGCCCTGGTCGTAGCGCTGGCGGTTGGCGTCGTAGACGGCGATGTCGCTGTAGCGCGGGTCGGGGCGCTCGCTGAACCAGAGTTGCACCGCGCTCGGCGCGGTCGGCACGGCGGCGCTCGCGGCCGGTTCCGAGCGGACCAGGTTGGCGTGCGCGGAGGCCGCCGCCGGCCAGGCCAGCGCCGCCAGCAGCATGAAGAGACCGAGGGCGTAGCGGCGCGCGATCCGTGGCGTCATGCCTCGCCGGCCTCCTCGCGCGCCGCGCCGGCCGGGGCGTCGTCGTCGACGCCGGCCGCGACGCCGCTCCCCGCTTCGCGGCCGGCCACCGGCCGGTCTTTCCAGAGGACGGCCAGGGCGACGACCATCACCAGCGTCGCCGGGAGCGCCAGGCAGAAGATCTCGTCCCAGAACCCGGTGCCGCCGTGCAGCAGGAAGATGTACCAGAGCAGCATGGTCGAGTATCCTCGGGGCGCGGGGCACCGTCGCGGCGCCCCGCGCCCGTGGGTCGTCGGTCGGGCGGTCGGGAGTCGTCAGTCGTCAGTCGTCAGCGCCTTTCCTCGCGGGAACGGCGTGTCCTGCGCTCTCACGCTCCCACGCTCCACGCTCCACGCCATCAGTCCTCCCCGCCGACGCGCGTCGTCGCGGGCCGCGGCGCGGGAGCGGCGGCCGGCCGGCGCAGCAGCGCGACCGCGGCGACCGCGAGGCCGAGCGCCCCGACGACGACGCCGGCGATGGCGATGGCCCGCGCGGTGTTGGCCCCCGACTGCGCGGCGGCGACCTGCGCCTGCAAATCGGCGACCGAGCCGACTTTGTCGGGGAACTGCACCGCCGAGATCGGCTCGACGTCCCCGAAGGTGTTGGGCCCGGACTCGAAGGTCTCGTCGACCGACTGGCCCCCGATCTGGCCGAAGATGTGGAAGGTGTACGAGCCGGCGCGGGTCGGCTCGAAGTAGCCGGCGTACTTGCCCGGCAGCCCGAACCTGGGCTCCAGCGTCAGCGGCATCACCTTGGCATTGCCGCCGACGATGACCTCGGCCTTGAGCGTCTTCTCCAGGCCGTCCACCGGCTTGCCGTTGCCGGCGGCGTCCTTCTGCGACAGATCCGTGACGGTCAGGTCGAGCCCGTTGGGCTGCCCCTCATAAGAGGGCTCGTCGAGGAAGCCGACGACTAGCTGGTACTTGCCGCCGGCGACGGCGCGGCGCTCGTGGGCCGAGACCCCGTCCGCCCCGAGCACGCCCACCAGCGCCAGCGCGAGCGCCAGGACGCCGGCCAGCAGGCCGATTCGGCGCAGCATTCGCATGGGAACTCCCTTTCTCATCCGCCGCGGCGCGGCCGGGTCGGCGACTGCCGGCAGCCGACCTTCGCGGCACGCGATCACGCCCGGGCGGGGCGGCGCGGGGGCGGGATCGGCGGGGCAGCGCTGCGGCCAGCCGGCCGCGAGAAGCGAGGGCGTTCGAGGCGGCCGGCCGCGCATAGGAGCAGCAGACCAAGCAGCGCCGCCAATATCGAAGTCATGGCGAAACTGCTCAACTCGGAGTAGGCCGCGTTCGCGCCGCTCAGCGAGATCGTCCGGCCCGCCGCGTCCACCCTATCCGTCCCGGGCGTGGCGTACTGCACGGAGACCGACGACCAGAAGGCGAAGGCGCGCGCGAGGTCGTCGTGGCCGTGGGCGTGGTGCGCGCCGGGCGGCGCGAGGCCGAGGTGGTCGTGGTGGACCGCATCGAGCCAGCCCTGGGTGAAGGTCATCACCCCCAGGCCGGCGAGCAGCACGAGCAGGAGCAGCGCCGCCGCGGCCGCCGCCATCGCCCCCTCGTCTCGCCCCTCCCGCCGCGCTCGCACGTCCCTCACGCTCCTCGGCTCCCCGTTACCGCGACGGCACCGGGATATCTTAAGTCTACTACGATTCGTCGGGAGGGCCGGTTCTCGGGGCAGAAACTGCCCCCGATCCCCCAATGCTCGGGGGACCCAATCAACCAATCGTCAACGCCGTAGCAAAGGGGATGCCGATTCCCCCACTCGGCCCGAGCGACCGCGCCCCCGCCACAAGGGCGTGCGGGGCGGGTTCCCCCAAGCATTGGGGGGACAGGGGGGCCGCGGTGTATACTGCGCGCAATCTCGGCGCGACGCACAAGGCAAGGAGGGGGGCATGGCGACGACGGCAGCGCGACCGGCCACGACGACGACCTCCGCGATCGAGCGGCGCTACCGCGAGCGCACGCCGCGCTCCGCCGCGCTGCACGAGGCGGCGACGGCGAGCCTGCCGGGCGGCGACACCCGCACGATCGCGCACTACCGGCCCTACCCGCTGGCGATCGACCGCGGCCGGGGCGCGGTCCTGACCGACGTGGACGGCAACGACTACCTCGATTTCCTCAACAACTACACCTCGCTGATCCACGGCCACGCCCACCCCCGCATCGTCGCGGCGGTGACGGACCAGGTGGCGCGCGGGACGGCCTACGCGGCGGCGACGGCGAGCCAGGCCGAACTGGCGCGGCTGATCTGCGCGCGCGTCCCCTCGGTCGCCGCGGTGCGCTTCTGCAACTCCGGCACCGAGGCGACGATGAACGCGGTCCGCGCGGCGCGCGCCTTCACCGGCCGCGCCCTCCTGGTCAAGATGGAGGGCGGCTACCACGGCACCTACGACGCCGTCGAGGTCAGCGTCCACCCCGACCCCGCGGAGGCCGGTCCCGCCGATGCGCCCCGCCCGCTGCCCGACGGCCGCGGGCTGACGCCCGGCGCGGTCGCCGACACGCTGGTGCTGCCGCTCAACGACGTCGCGGCGGCCGAGCGCCTCTTCGCGGCGCGCGGCGGCGAGATCGCCGCGGTCATCGTCGAGCCGCTGCTCGGCTCCGGCGGGATGATCCCGGCGACCGCAGACTACCTCCGGGCGCTGCGCGACCTCACCGCGCGACACGGCGCGCTCCTGATCTTCGACGAGGTGATGAGTTTCCGGGTCGGCCGGGGCGGCGCGCAGGGGCGCTACTGCGTCGCGCCCGACCTGACGACCTTCGCCAAGATCATCGGCGGCGGCTTCCCGGTCGGCGCGTTCGGCGGCCGCGCGGAGATCATGGCGCTCTACGACCCGCGCCGCCCCGGCCACCTCTACCAGTCGGGCACCTTCAACGGCAACCCGGTGACGATGGCGGCGGGCATCGCGGCGATGGAACTCTTGACACCGGAGGAGTTCGCGCGCCTCGACGCGCTCGGCGCGCGGCTGCGCGCGGGGCTGGAGGCGGCCGGGCGCGCGGCCGGCGTCCCGCTCGTCGCCACCGGTCTCGGCTCGCTGGTCAACCTGCACCTGACGCCCGGCCCGGTGACCGACTATCGCAGCGGCACGGCGCAGGACGCCGAGGCGCTCCGCCTGCTGCACCTGGCGCTCCTCAACCGCGGCATCTTCGCCGCGCCGCGCGGCATGTTCAACCTCTCCACGCCGATGACCGAGCAGGAAATCGACACCGCCCTCGCCGCCGTCCGCGACGCGCTGGCTGAGGTGAAGTCCGAGCGCGCCGCCGGGTAGGGACGTTCACCGTAGAGGCGCAGAGGACGAAGAGGACGAAGGAGAGGACGAGGTAGGACGAAGAATTCTTCGTTCTCCCTCCGTCCTCTGTGTCTCCGTGCCTCTGCGGTTCTGTCCTCCTTCGAGGAGAGACACACGCTGCAGTTCATGGTGATCGAGCGGCTCAGGGATCGGGATGCCGTCGCCGTCTACCGGCGGGCCAGGGAGTACGGGCGGGGGCTCCCGGAGGGGCTGCGATACGTCGCGAGTTGGGTCGAGCCGAACTTCGACCGCTGCTTCCAGGTGATGGAATGCGAGGATGCGCGGCAGCTCCAGGAGTGGGTGCTGCGCTGGCGCGACCTAGTGCTCTGTCATTCGTCATGAGCCGGGTAGAGGCGCTTGAGCTTGATGCGCGCGTCGGCGGTGGTGAAGCGCCAGTCGATGGCCGCGGCGGCCTGATTCCGCGCCCGCACCCAGGCGGCCACCTCCCGCTCCAGCG
>DASSSV010000612.1:0-2771 GCA_035708265.1 Thermomicrobiales bacterium
TCGTCCGGCTCGCCTGCTCGGCCAGGACGGCGGCGCCGGGCCGTCTCGTCGGCGTAGCCGCGGCCGCGCCGGCCGCCGCGGGACCACCTGGCGTGCGCGAGGTCGCCCCGCGCCCGCGCGTGCTCGCGCGCGGCACCGCCGCGCCGGCCCGGGCGCGCCGTCGGGGAGCCTCCTCGCTCGCCGCAGCGCCTCGGCCGCCGGCGCGCGGTGCGACCGGCGCGGGCCGGCCGGAGAACGGCGGTGCCGCCCCGCTGCTCCCGCACGACGCGCGGGGCCTCCTGCGGCGGGGTGCCCGCCTCCTCGCCCCGCTGGCCCGGTCCGCGAGCGCGCCGGCGTGGCGAGCACCAGAAACCGGGCCGGCGGAGCAACCGGGGTAGACACCGGAGGGGCAACTGGGGTAGACGCCCGTCCGCGGGCGCGCCGAGCGGGCCGGCGGTGCGGCGTTTTCCCAGTGCTGACGGGCGAATCGGGGCGCCCTCGGCAGGATTCGAACCCACAACACCCTGGTCCGAAGCACGGTGTTCCGGCCGTCGCCCCGTGCCGCCGCCTGTCGTTTTCCTTGTCATACCGCGACTTTGGCGGCCTGATTCATCGTGCGCCTGCCGCGCCAGACCGCCCGCTGTCGCTGAAACTGCCGTGCAAACTGCCGTGCTCCACGCGCCTACGATCACTGTCGACCCATGCTCTGCCACCCGCGCCAGCATGGCGCCGAGGGCACGACGACCGGTTCGTAATCAGCATCCTTTTTGTGCCTGCTGTCGCCCCCACCCCGCGCCTGAGGGATCTCGGTTCGCTCACCTCTGAACTATAGCCCCGGTGAACCCGCGTGCTTGACCCCGGGGGACTATGCACGTTTCTTCGGCACGTCGGGTTAGCGAACATGAAGGCTCCCGCAGCGGCGGCGCTCCCTGTTCGTTGCGGCCTTCTGGTCCATGTCCTCCGGTTACGCGCGTGCTCCTCCGGCGTCATCCCCCGATCGCACCAATCCTCCGCGTAACCCAACTCAAGTGCTCATCGCGCGGCCCGTTCATCGCCGGGCTCGCTAACAGCTCGCTAACACGGACTCGCTTCAGGATACGAGGCTCTTCCTCCTGGCGGGATTGCATGGGGCAACTGACACTCCTCGCCGCTAGCATGCAGCTGTGCGTCATGAGTCGAGGACCGCACAGATGTGCACCGTGCGACAGCCCTGTCGCCCCGTGTCCCGAGCTGTCGGGAACGGCGTACTGGCCAGGAAAATGGCGAGGTGCTATGTCGGGCGGAACCCCCTGAGGTGACCTGCTGCGGCCCAATTGCATTAGTATAGGAGCTACGCAGTTGGGCGGCGATCGGCTAGACTTGAGCCATGAACGCGCCGAAATGCCAGCCTGGGGATGATATCAACTACCTCGTCGCCAGTCCGCGCGCGGTGAGCGGCACGGAAGCCGCCCGCGTGCAACCGGAGCGGCCGGACCCGCCGGCGCACGACGCCTTCACCCGCCTGCTGCACCGCGTGGAGCCCGATCCGGCGACCCTGTGGCGGGAGGCGGCCCCGCTCGTGCGCCGCGAGGCGGGCGTCCTGGTGCTCGACGACAGCACGCTCGACAAGCCCTATGCCCGCCAGATCGGCCTGCTCACGCGCCACTGGTCGGGCAAGCACCGCCGCGTCGTGCAGGGCATCAACCTCTTGACGCTGCTGTGGACCGATGGGGAGGCCCTCATCCCGTGCGACTATCGCCTCTACGACAAGGCCAATGACGGACTCAGCAAGAACGATCACTCCCGCGCCGTGCTGGACGCCGCCCGGGCCCGCGGCTTCGCGCCCGAGTGCGTCGTCTTCGATAGTTGGTACGCCAGCCTGGCCAACCTCAAGGCGCTGCGGAGACAGGGCTGGCGCTGGCTCACGCAACTCCGGGCGAACCGGCTGGTCAACCCCGACGGCGCGGGCAACCGCCCGCTCGGCGCGTGCGCGATTAGCGCGGGCGGCACGCGCGTCCACCTGCAAGGGTACGGGTTCATCCGCGTCTTCCTGATCGCCCTCCCGAACGGGGACAAGGAATACTGGGCGACGAGCGACCTGGGCCTGGGGGAGTTGACGCGGCTGAAGTACGCCGAATTCGCCTGGGGCATCGAAGTCTATCATCGGGGACTCAAGCAGCATTGCGGGGTGGAGCGGGCGGGAGTCCGCGCGGCGCGGGCGCCGCGCAACCACATCGGCTGCGCCCTGCGCGCCTTCCTGCGCCTCGAACAGCACCGGCTCGTGACCGGCGTCGGCTGGTGGGAGGCCAAGGCCGACATCATCCGCGACGCCGTCCGGCGCTACCTGGCGCAACCACGCTACACCTTGTCGTCAACTGCGTAAGTCCTATAGTAATTGCATTACCGGACAGGGTCCCTCTCGCGGTCGGGGCGTAGCATGATTCCCTCGCCGCCGCCCGTTGCGCGCCATCGGCTGAATGCTCCGGCTACAGCCAGCAAGGGCATCGGCAGGCGAGCGGCGGCCGGTCCGGAACAGACCCTTTCCCTACTCTACACCTACACACGCCACCGGCGCTCTCGCGTGGCGAGGCCCCATGGCCGGGGCAGCGCACCTGGCCCCCAGTTCGGTCGTCAGTCGGCCGCGCCCTGTCGCGCGCGGCCGAAAACGGCCGCGCGGCACGCATTTCCCGCCGTGCTCGCCGCCTTCCCGGCCGCAGTCGGTCGCCGCGTGTCGCCCCAATTGCCGGCAGAACTGCCGGAACCGGCCCCTCCTCCACCCCCCCTCGCCCGTCGCTGCCGATCCACCGGCCGCC
>DASSSV010000613.1:0-2671 GCA_035708265.1 Thermomicrobiales bacterium
CGGCGGGAGCAACAACTACGTGGGCGTACGTCTGTTCCTGCCGTTCTTCATCACGACTGACCAGCAACATGATCACTTCGGCCAGTTGATCTATGGGTACTCGGCGAGGGTGCCTGGCTCGCCCGTGTACACGATCGGTGCACAGGGGATCCTCATCTTCCGACTGGTGAAGTAATATTCGCAGGTCACCCGGCCGTGACGCACGGCGCGGGCGGAGGGGGCAGGGGAGAGGCGATGCGGCTCTTCGAGGGGCATGCGCATACGAATTATCAGGACGTGCTGCGCGCGGTGGGACGTGCGCTGGATGCACGCGGCTGCCGCCACTGCGTCGTCGCCGAGGTCGAGGACGGCCTCGTCGTCGAGCTGCGCGTCGGGGAGGAGCCCGACGACATCGTCGAGGTGCTCCGGTTCAGCGACGCGGACCTGGCGGGCTTGCTGGCCCAGGCCCGCCAGCATCGTACCGGGCAAACGGACGAGTGGTCGCGCAGCGCCCGCCTCGCCGCCCTCCAGCCCTCCGGCCCGCTCGGCGCGCCCACCTTCGCCCCGCGGCTGGCGGACGCCCGCCTGGGCGGCTACCAGGACACCTTGCGCACGATCGGGCGTTTTATGGATAGCAAGGGGTTTCGCGACTTCCGCCTGATCGAACAGGAAGACGGCTTCTTGCTCCAGCCGCGGCGCACCAACAGCCTGCTGCGTCGCGTCGAGGTCTACCGGCTGACCAGCCAGGATCTCCTGGTGATGCGCCGCAACTCCGCGCAACTGCGCGGCATCGGGCACGCCGGGAGCGGCCCGCTGGGCCCGGACGGGCCGCCCGCCTGAGCGCGGCGCGGGCGGCGGCAGGGGGAGAAGGGCGCCATGAGCAACCAACCGCGCGAGCTGATCCGCACCGCCTACTGGAAGAAGGCCGGGCAACTGCTGCGCCTGCTGCGCGAGCGGCACGGCTGGTCCTACTCCGAGCTGGCCGAGCGCGCGGGCGTCACGGCCGACCTCGTCGTCGCCTACGAGCAGGCGCGCGTCCGCTTCCCGGAGATCGAGGCGTGCTGGCGGCTGACGCGAGCGCTCGGCGTCAACCTGGCGACGTTTCTGGACCAGGCGGAGAAGCAGTCGGGCGCCTCGCTGGTCCACGACGTCAAGTCGCCGACCTTCACCGCCGCGACCGTGACCGACGACGAGCGCGCGACCCCGGCCGACCAGGACCAGCTCAGCAGCTTCGTCAGCCGCATGCAAGACGCGCCGCGCAAAGAGCCGGGGTGATCCCGACCGGATGGGCGGCGGGGCGGGCAGCCGGGGCGGCGCGGCGCCCCTCTCCGCGTCACGCCCGGCCGCCGGGCGCGGGCGACCTGGATCGGACGCCGCGGAGGAGGGGACGGCGATGTACGCCTCGATCGTGAACGCGCGGATTCAGCCGGGCCGGCTCGACGCGGCCGTCGCCGCCTGGCACGAATCGGTCCGGCCGAACGTCCGGCAGCTGCCCGGCTGCCTCAACTCGTACCTGCTGGCCGACCGCGCCGCCGACACCATCGTCATCGTCACGCTCTACGAGACGGAGGCCCACGCCCTCGCCGCCCGGCAGGATCCCGGCCACCAGGACGCGATCGCGCCCTTCATGGCGGTCGTCGCCGCGCCGCTGGAACGCGGGCTCTACGACGTCGCGGGCGTGTCGGGCGACGACCGCGGGGCGTAGAGGGCCTGGCGGCATGCAAACGGGGCCGGCACGGATGCCGGCCCCGAGGCGTGCATGGCGGTCGCGCGCGAGAGAACGCCGGGCGCCGCCCTTATTTCCGTACGCGGGCCGCGAGGGCGCGCTGGTATTCGGCGGTGGCGAGGTCGAACTGGCCGAGTTTCATGTAGGCGTCGCCGAGGATCCGGTGGGCGCGCGTGCCGCCCGCGCCGGAGGCGACCATCGCTTGCAACCCGGCGACGACGTCCGGTGCGACGGTGGGCGACTCCTTGATGAGTCGCCGGTATGCCGCCAGGCGCTCGTCCGGCGACGGCGCCGGTTCGCCCTGGGCGACGGACGCGGCCGGCACGACCTCGGCCACCTGGGGCGCGACCTCGGCGGCTTGCGGCGCGGGCGCGGCCGGCTCGTCGTGCGGCGCGGCGGGCGCGGCCCAGGTATCCCAGTCGTCGCTGGCGGCCGGCTGCTGCGGGACCGGCTCGTGCTGGCGGGCGGGCGCGGGCTCGGTCCACTCGGGGATCACCGCCCAGGAATCGGGCGGCGTCCCGGCGGGCTCCGCGGTGGCCGCGGGCGGCGCGGGCTCGGCCCGCTCCGGGGCGGGCTCCTCGGGCAGCGCGGCGGTCTCAGCGGGCCGGCCGGGGTCCCACCACTCGGCCGTCTCGGCCGGCGCGGTGTCCTCGAAGGTGGCGGTCGTGGGCGGCGCGGCGAAAACCGCGGTGTCCGACGGCGCGGCGGGCGCGGGCTCGGGCGCCTCCTCGGGCGCCGGGAGGGTCGCGGTGGCCGTCGCGCGCTCCAGCCAGGGGGCGGCAAAATCGGCCACGGCCGGCGCGCCGGCGGCCGGTTCCCGCCGCTCCAGCCAGGCCGCCCGGAAGTCCGCCACGGGCGCGGCGACGGCCGCCACCTGCGGCTCGCGGCGCTCCAGCCAGGCGGCGGTGAAGTCGGCCACCGGCAGGATCGCGGCGCCGGCGGACGGCGCGATGACGTCGGGCTCGG
>DASSSV010000614.1:0-30979 GCA_035708265.1 Thermomicrobiales bacterium
GATGGACTTCATGCACGCGGCCATCCACCTGTACGAGCGCCGCGGCTTCGTGCGCGTCCCCGAACTCGACTTCGAGCCGGGGCCGGGGGTGCTCGTCAAGGGTTATCGGCGCAGCCTCGACGCAGGACTCAGGACGCAGGACTGAGGACTCAGTGCCCCGTCCCGACGTCCGCGCTCCGGCTTCACTGAGTCCTGAGTCCTCAGTCCTGCGTCCTCTTCTCATTGCCGGGCCTCACCGGCGCCGGCACCCACGAAAGGACGACCCGCATGGCCGCGCGCATCCCCTATAAGTGGCTCGTCGCCGCCGTCTACGTCCTCGGCCTCTTCATGGGCCTCTTGGACCTGACCGTCACGAACGTCGCGCTGCCGGTCATGGCGCGCGCCTTCGGGGTCTCGCCGGCCGGCGTCGCCTGGGTGACGCTGGGCTACCTGCTCAGCGTCGCGGTCTGCATCCCGGTGAGCGGGTGGCTGGGCGACCGCTTCGGCACGAAACGGGTCTTCGTCGTCGCGCTGGTGGTCTTCACGCTCGGTTCCGCGCTCTGCGGGGTCGCGAACGGCCTCGCCCCGCTGATCGCCTGCCGCGCGGTCCAGGGGATCGGTGGCGGGCTGCTGACGCCGGTCGGCGCGGCGATGGTCTTCCGCGCCTTCCCGCTCGCGGAGCGGGCGCGCGCCTCCGCCCTCGTCACCATCCCTGCCGTCATCGCGCCCGCGCTCGGCCCCGTCGTCGGCGGCGCGCTCGTCGAGTATGGGTCGTGGCACGCGATCTTCTGGATCAACGTGCCGATCGGCGTCGTCGGGCTGCTCGTGGCCGGCGTCGGGTTGCGGGAGTACCGCGTCGCGGGGACGGCGCCGCTCGACGTGCCCGGCTTCGCGCTGGCGGCGGCTGGGCTGGCGGGCCTCGTCTACGCGCTCGGCGAGGTGGGCCAGCGCGGTCCCGGCGATGGGCGCGTGCTGCTCGCCGGCCTGGCGGGCTGCGCCGCGCTGGTCGGGTTCGTCCTCGTCGAAAGTCGCGCCCGCGCGCCGATGATCGCGGTCGGGCTCTACCGCGACCGCCTGTTCACCTCGGGCAACGTCGTCACCCTGCTCGTCAACGCCGCCTTCTTCGGCACGGGGTTCCTCATGCCGCAGTTCTTGCAGGCGGTGCGCGGCCTCTCGCCGCTGACCTCCGGCCTGACGACGTTCCCCACGGCGATCGGCATCATCCTCGTCGGGCCGGTGGCCGGGCGGCTCTACCCGGCCGTCGGGCCGCGCCGCCTGGTGACGGCGGGCGCGGCGCTCGCGGCGTGCGCGGCGCTGGGGCTGCGCTCCGTCGACCTCGCGACGAACCTCTGGGTGGTGCGGCTGCTGATGGCGCCGCTCGGCGTCGCCTTCGGCCTCGTCTTCATCCCCTTGCAGACGAGCAGTTACGCCCGCGTCAGCCTCGCAGAGACCGGGCGGGCGACCGCGGCCTACAACGCCGTCCGCCAGGTCGCGACGAGTGTCGGCGTCGCGCTGCTCGCGACGACCCTGGCGAGCCGGCTCGCGGCGCACCAAGCCGCGTTCGGCGACCCCGCCGGGCGCGTCGGGGCGACCGCGGCCTTCCACGACACGCTGCTCGTGCCCGCCGTCCTCTGTGCGCTCGGGTGCGTCGCCGCGCTGCTGCTGATCCGCGACCACCTCGCGGCCGAGACGATGCGGACCGCCGCCTCGGCCGCCGAGATGGACGCGCCGGTCCCCGAACCCGCGCTCCGCGGGTGAACGAGGGCGGGCGCGCGCCGGTGGGCGGGCCGGCCGGTTGAAGCCGCGGCTATCGGCAGGCCCGCACGCGGGCACCCCGCCACGAAATCCGGCCAGGCCGGGCTGGGTCTGTCCCCCACGCCCGCGCTTCCACCCCATCCCCCACGTGCTATACTCCGGGCGTCCGCCGCCCCCGTCGTGGCGCGACCGGGGGCGGCGCGGGCCGGCCAAGCAACCGCCAGGCTTGAAAGGCGTTCAACGGGTGATGGCGCCGACGACACTCCGCCTGCCGTCTTCCGCCAGGACAACCGCATCGGGGGGCCGGGGCTCGTACCGGGGCCTGGCCCGGTCTGCTCCGGAGGCTCTCAACGTGCCGTCGTGGCTGCGCGCGCTCCTGATCGCCGTCTGCGTCGCCCTCCTCCTCGTCGTCGGACCCCACCCGACCGACGCCCGCCAGGGGCCCCCGGCCGATCCCTGGTCCTACGCGCACGTCGCGGGTGACCTGCTGGTGCAGTTCCGGCCGGGCTCGGCCGGGGCGAGCGCCGCGGTCGCGCCGAGCGCGTCGGCGAACTTCGACCGCTACCTCTCGGCCTACGGCGTCGACTCCGCCGAGGGCGGCCTCGGCCCGGGCGCCTTCCGCCTGCACTTTCGCAACGACACCGACCTGCCCGCGATGCAGCAGGACCTCCGCAGCGACCCGAGCGTCGCGTACGCCGAGCCGAACTACATCCTCACGATGGACCGCACGCCCAACGATCCGCAGTACGCCCAGCAATGGGCGCTGCCGAAGATCGGGGCGGACAAGGCGTGGGACCTCACGACCGGCGGCCCGATCGTCATCGCGATGCTCGACACCGGCATCTCTCCGACCCACCCGGATCTCGCCGGCCGGCTGGTGCCGGGCTACGACTTCATCAACAACACCGCGCAGGTGACCGACGACAACGGGCACGGCACCTTCACCGCGGGCATCGCCGGGGCCAGCGGCAACAACGGCGTCGGCGTCGCCGGGATGTCCTGGGGCGCGCGGCTGATGCCCGTGAAAATCCTCGACCAGGACGGGCGCGGGCCGGTCTCGGCCTTCGCACAGGGCATCCGCTTCGCGGTCGACAACGGCGCGCAGATCGTCAACGTCAGCGCCGGGATCCCCGTGCCGTCCCAGACGATGGAAGCGGCGGTGAGCTACGCCATCTCGCAGAACGTCGTCGTGGTCGCGGCCTCGGGCAACGTGGCGGACGGCGTGCAGAACTACCCCGCCGCCTACCCCAACGTGATCGCGGTCGCCGCCTCGACGCCGAACGACACGATCGCCGACTTCTCCTCCTACGGCTCCTACGTCTGGGTCAGCGCGCCGGGCGTCAACATCCTGAGCACCTACTACAAGGACGGCGACACCTACGCGATCCTCAGCGGCACCTCGGCCTCGACGCCGTTCGTCTCGGGGACGATCGCGCTGATGATGTCGTTGCAACCGAAGGCGATGACGCCGCAGGCGGTACGCCAGATCCTCCGCGCCACGGCGGTGGACATCCTCACGCCCGGCTTCGACCCGCAGTCGGGCTTCGGGCGGCTCGACACCTTCCACGCGGTCGTCCTGGCCAGCATGCCGCAGCCGACCCTCACCGGCGCCGCGGTGACGCCGACGAGCGGTAAGGGGAACGAGGCGTTCGTCTTCAGCGCGGCCGGTTTCGCCCCGAACGAGCCGGTCACCGTCTGGCTGACCCTCAGCGACGGCAGTTACCGCTACTACCGCTACCCCTCGGTCTTCGCCGACGCGAAGGGGAACCTGCAAGTGGCGCTCGGCACTGGCGACCCGATCCCGGCCGGCACGCAGCGCGTGACCGCCTACGGCGAGCAGAGCCACCAGGTCGCCGCGACGACCTTCGCGGTGACGCAGGCGGTCAACACTCAGGCGTTCCAGCGGGTCGACCCGGTGCCGGAGACGCCGACGCGGGTCTACTTCGCCGCGACCGGCCACACGCTCCAGAACGGCTTCCTGGCCTACTGGAAGGCGAACGGCGGCCTGGCGGTCTTCGGCTTCCCGA
The DNA here is from genome assembly GCA_035708265.1 of Thermomicrobiales bacterium. Taxonomy (GTDB): domain Bacteria; phylum Chloroflexota; class Chloroflexia; order Thermomicrobiales; family CADCWN01; genus DASSSV01. Next base: position 3,762 of record DASSSV010000614.1, read on the forward strand.
TCTCCGAGGAGTTCACCGAGATCTCGCCGACCGACGGCAAGCCCTACACGGTGCAGTATTTCGAGCGCAATCGCTTCGAGTACCACCCCGAGTTCAAGGGCACGCCCTACGAGGTCGAACTGGGCCTGCTCGGCCGCGACCTCACGGCCGGGCGCAACTTCCAGCCGGCCGGCCCGCCCGTCGAGAGCACCGACACGCGCGTCTACTTCCCCGAGACGCAGCACTCGCTCTCGGGCGACTTCCTGATCTACTGGGAGAACAACGGCGGGCTGGCGATCTTCGGTTACCCGATCTCCGAGCCCTTCATGGAGGTCAACACGACCGACGGCAAGGTCTATCTGGTGCAGTACTTCGAGCGCAACCGCTTCGAGCTGCACCCGGAGAACCAGGCCCCCTACAACGTCCTCCTCGGCCTGCTCGGCACCCAGGCGGCGAAGCTCAAGGGGTATCTCGGGCCGTAAGGCGTGGGAGCGTGAGAGCGTGAGAGGGCTGGGTGCTACTGCTTTTCAGCCTCGGTCGGCCCCCAAATAGCCAGCCCGCCGCCCGGTGTACTGACGATCAGCCATCCGGCGCCCCCGAACTGCCACGCTTCATACTTGTCCAGTGGCGGCACCGATAATTCTGTCCCGTCCGTGAAGCGTAGCTCCAGCCCGCCGTCTTGATGAGCGGTCGCCTGGGCCACCGTCTTCCTGAAGAGCGTAAGCGCCTTGCCTAGCCCTTCGTTATCCTCCTCGGCATCGAGCGCCCATTCCCGAGCGTGGTGCTTCAGTGTGAAGGGACCTTCAATGCAAATGTTGATTGTAGACTCCCCCATCTCCCAGAACTGTAGACTGAACGCGAAGTCCACGGGACAGCGTGTGACGGTTCTGCCCTGCAAGGGGAGGTCAATGGGATCGTGAAACTCCATCATACGATTCCCCCCGAAAGCCTCACTGACCGCGTCGGTCCCTCGTTCCCGCTTGCTCCCACGCTCTCACGTCGAGCGCCCGAGCAGCCGCAGCGCCAGCCGGCGCTCGGTCGCGCCGATGCCGCGCGCGCCGACGAGCGCGACGAGGTAGACGGCGCCGCCGAAGGCGACGGCGGCCCACGGCGCGGCCGGCGTGAGGTCGCGGAGGCGCGCGTAGACCGGCCAGGCGGCCAGGGCCATCGCGGCAGCGGCCAAGAGCGGGCGGAGGATCATGCCGGGCGCGGGCAGCGGGCCGATGTAGCGGCGCGTATAGACGAGGAAGGGCGTCATCAGCACGAGTTCGGAGAGGACGGTGATGACCGCCGCGGCCGGGTAGCCGTAGCGCGGGGTGAAGGCGAGGTTAGCGGCGAGGTTGAAGCCGGCGGTCAGCGCGAAGGCGCGCGTGATCAGGCGCTGGCGGCCGGCCGCGATCAGGACGTACTGGGTGATGCCATTGACATAACTGAACGGCAGGAACCAGATCAGCAGGCGTAGCGCGATGGCTGCGCCGGGGAGGAACGCCGACCCGCCGAGGATGCCCATCAGGTCGGGCGCGAGGAACATGGTCGCCAGGACGACCGGCAGCGCGACGATCAAGAGGAGTTTCACGGCCAGCGCGTAGGTCGCGGCGAGCGCCTCGCCGCGCGCGGCGGCCAGCCGCGAGAGGTGGGGGAAGAGCGCCAGGGTGAAGTAGGCCGGCACCAGGCCGAGCAGGTTGAGGAAGCGATAGGGCGCGGTGTAGAGCCCGACTTCGCGGTCGCCGTGCGTCGGTTGCAGGACGAAGACGTCGGCGCGGAAGAAGAGGTTTTGCAGCAGGTTGTTGAGCAGGAGCGGCCAGGCTTCGACCAGGAAGCCGCGCGCCTCGCGGCCGGGCCGCTGCCAGACGGCGCGCACGCCGAGCCGGCGCAGGAGGATGGCGAAGAGCCCTGCCGTGGCGACATTGGTGACGAGCGCAGTCGCCGCCAGGCCGACCACGCCCCAGCCCGCCGCCAGCGCCGCCAGCCCGACCGCGACCTTGATGACGTTCTTCAGCACGGTCAGCGCCGCCGGGCCGGCCATGCGCTCGAAGGCGTTGCAGATCGCGTTGGCGGCGTCGCCGTAACTGTCGGGGACGATCGAGGCGAGCAGGAAGACGATCGCGAGCGCCGTGTTGGCGGAGAGGCCGAGCCAGGTCCAGCTCGCCGCGGTGTAGGTCGCGACCAGCGGCAGCGCCGCGACCCACAGTCCGAGCCGCAGCAGCGTCGTCAGGCCGAGGTAGCGGCCGGCGAGGGCGCGGTCCTGCGCGACGTCGCGCGTGGCGAGGACGCCGAGGCCGAAGTCGGTGAAGGTCTTGGTGTACATCCAGACGAGGACGGCCAGGTCGTACTCGCCGGTGCCGCTGACTCCGAGCGCGCGCAGGACGATCAGCGCGAAGGCGAGGTCGACGACCTTGTTGAGCAGTTGCGCGGCGATCGGCGCGGCGCTGTTCCAGGCGACGCGCTGCACCGCGTTGAGTTCGCCCGCGCCGCGCCACCGCGCCAGTCGCGCCAGCACAATCGCGGCCCCGGCGGCCAACAGGACGAGTGCCACGCAAATTCCAATGCGGACAGCGGGAGAGAGTGACCGGACGGTATGTACGAATGGGAGTGCGATGGCCGCGACACGCATTGGGGTTGCGTGGGGCATCGCTGTCACCTCGCGCAGGCTGGGTGGTCGCCAATCGTGCGCATCATCGCGTGGGGCTGGCGCCTGAAGGCGCATCTTGGGGCCGCGCTGCGCGCGGCACGAAGCCCGGCCCGCGCCGGGCTGGGATCTTGTGAGGCCGCGCCGGCGGCCTTCGTGGCGGCGCAGCCGTCTTCAGGCGTGGCCTCAGCCACCGACTCCCCGCGCTCGGCCACTATCAACTATCAACTACGAACTTTCAACCCGTCAGTACCGGCGCTTGACCTGCCAGACCCGCCAGATGGCCTCGGCGGCGATCTGCGGCGACATCTTCGACGTCCCGCGCACGCGGTCGACGAAGTGGATCGGCACTTCCTTGACCCGCAGCCCGGCCTTCTGGCAGGCGTAACTCATCTCGATCTGGAACATGTAGCCGCTGGAGCGGATGCGGCTGAGATCGAGGCGCTTGAGCGCGCTGGCGCGGAAGCACTTGAAGCCGCCGGTCGGGTCGTGGACCCCGAGACCGAGGATCGCGCGGGAGTAGACGCTGCCGCCGCGGCTGATGAACTTGCGCAGGAAACTCCAGTGCTCGTCCACGCTACCGCCCGGGATGTAGCGGCAGCCGACGACGACGTCGTACTCCTCGATCAGCGCGCGGAACTGGCGCAGCACCGCGGGGTCGTGCTGGAAGTCGGCGTCCATCTCCACGACGTAGTCGGCGCCGAGCGCCAGGGCGCGGCCGAAGCCGTCGATGTAGGCCGGGCCGAGGCCCATCTTGCGCTGCCGGTGGGCGACGTGGATCTGGTCGGGGTAGCGGGCGCGCAACTCCTCGGCAAGCTCGCCGGTGCCGTCGGGGGAGTTGTCGTCCACGACGAGGACTTCGAGGCCGGGGATGCCGAGGCCGCGCAGCGTCTCGACCATCCGCGGCAGGTTCTCGCGCTCATTGTAGGTCGGCAGGACGACGATCGTGCGCGCGACGGCGGTGTCGCGCGGCTCCGGCGCGGCGGCCCCGGTCGCGTCACCGGCCGTCACTGCCGCCCCTGGCTGCGGTTCGGCCATCTCATCCCCCACTCAGCCGCCAGGCGATCAGCATCAGGACGGCGACGAGCATCCAGAGGAGCAGCCCGTAGGCGAGCACCGCGATCAGGACCGGTGAGCGGGCGCCGGGGGCGGGGCGTGACCTGGTCTCGTCGGTGGTACCGTCGTCGGCGGCGGCCGGCATGGCGTCTCTTCCCGGCGCGCGGCGATCGTCGGCCGCGCGACCCACAACGCCCATACTACTTGATGGCGCGATAGCGCGCAAGGACGCGCCGGGCCGACAGATGCCAGTCGAACGCCCGCGCGCGGGCCAGGCCGCGCTCGCGCAGCGCGGCGCGCGCCGCGGCGTCGTGCAGGAGCGCCCAGGCCGCCTCGACCAGCGCCTCGGTGTCGTCGGGCGTGACGAGCCGCGCCGCGCCGCCGGCGATCTCCGGGAGGGAGGGGCGGTCGGAGACGACCGCGGGCGTGCCGCAGCCCATCGCCTCGAGGAGCGGGATGCCGAAGCCCTCGTAGAACGACGGCAGAACGAAGAGGTCGGCGCAGGCGTAGAGCGCCGGCAGGAGCGCGTCGGGGCAGAAGTCGAGGAAGGCGACGGCGTCGCCGAGGCGCAGGTCGGCCGCGGCGGCGAAGATCGGCTCCTCCAGCCAGCCACGCTTGCCGGCGACGACGAGGCGATGGGGCAGGCCGCGGTCGCGCAGGGCGGCGAAGGCGCGCAGGAGCCCGACGTAGTTCTTGCGCGGCTCCAGCGTCGAGACCGATAGCAGGTAGGGCCCGTCCGGCACGCCGGCCGCCGCCAGCCGCGGGCGGACCTCCGCCCGTTCGTCATCATCGAGCGGCCGGAAGCGCGGGTCCGCGCCGACGTAGACGACCGTCACCTTCTCGGGCGGCACGCCGAGGAGGTTCAGGAGGTCGTCGCGCGTCGCCTCGGAGTCGGCGAAGACGTGGTCGGCGCGGCCGAGGCTGCGCGGGACGGTCGCCGCGAGGTAGGCGCGCAGCCGCGGGTGGGCGAACTGCGGCACCGTCAGGAAGGTCAGGTCGTGGATCGTCACGCAGGTGCGGGCGCGGCGGGCCGGCGGCGCGACGAAGTCGGGCGCGTGCAGCACGTCGAGCGGACCGCTGAAGAGTTCCACCGGCACCGGCAGGCGCAGGCGCTGCCAGCCGGCGGTGAGGAGGCGGTTGTCGAGGGGCAGCCGCCGCGCGCGGAAGTTGGGCGGGAAGCCGGCCGCGCGATCGAGGCGGGGCAGTTCTTGCCCGTCCGGCCCGTTCGCGCGCGCCCACAGCAGCGTGTAGTCGTTCTCGCGGTCGAGGTCCGCCAGCGCGTGCGCCAGCCCGCGCGCGTACCGGCCGACGCCGCTCCCCTGGTAGACGCCGACAGTGTAGTCGAGGCCGATCCTCATGCCGGGGCGGTCACTTCTTCCGGCTGGCGATGTAGACGATCGCGCCGATGAAGATGATGCTCCAGTAGGTCACCACGCGGTCGAGCAGACTGACCGCGCCGGCAGTGGTGGTGTTGAGACCGAGTTGCGTCAGCACGAGCACGAAGCCCGCCTCGACCATGCCGAGGCCCGCCGGCGTGAACGGGATGATCGAGAGGAGCGAGGCGATCAGCGCGACGACGATCGCGGCCGGGATGGTGACCGGTGCGCCGACCGCCCGCGCCACCAGGAAGAGGGTGGTCCCCTCGATCAGCCAGGCGACGATGCTGTAGCCGAGCAACTGCGGGATGCGCCGGAACGAGCCGACGATGCCGCTCTCCAGCCCGGCATAGTGGGCGTGCAGCCGCTGTGGCAGGAGCCGGTGGACCAGCGGGCGCAGGCGCGGCAGGACCAGCAGGACGCCGATGCCGACCACTGAGAGGACCACGCCGCCGAGCAGCGCCCGCTCCGCCTCGGCCGGCAGCGACCCCCGAAACGCGACCAGCGCCGCGCCGCTCATCATCGCCGCCAGGACCGTGATGTCGGTCAGCCGCTCGGCCAGGATCGTCCCCAGCGTCACCGTGAAGGACACGCCCGCCGACTTCTTGAGCATGTAGCCGCGGTAGGCGTCGCCGAGGCGCGCCGGCACGATGCAGTTGGTGAACCAGGAGAGGTAGAGGATCTCGACCAGCCCGGCCACCGAGGGCATCGGGTGGCCGTCCTCCCGGCTGTAGCCGACGTTGCCCAGCAGCGTCCGCCAGCGCAGCCCGCGCACGACGAAGGTGCAGTAGTAGACGGCGAAGGCCGCGACGAGCAGGAGCGGGTTCGCCGCGCGCATCCGCGCCCAGACCGCCGTGAAGTCGAGCTTCACGCTGCGGACGAAGAAGACGACGATCACGGCGGCGAAGAGGAACGACAGGATGGTCCGCGGGCGGAGCAGGCTCCGCTCCAGGTTGGGGGCGGCGACGGCCCCGCCGTCGTCGGTGGTGCTCTCCATAGGCTCCGGGGTGGCGAGCGGCGTCGGGTCCGCGATGCCGGCGTCGAGCGAGTGCGTCACGCTGCGTGCTCCAAAATCCTTGACGAGTCTCCCGTCTCCAAAACGCCCGCCGCGCGCGCCGGTTCCGACGCCCGAGCCAGGCGGGCCGGCGCGATCGTGAGCAGGGCCCAGATCACGCTGACCTGGATCCCCATACTTAAGACGTACAAAACCTCGAAGAAGTTATGGATCGAGACCGCCGTGACCATGCCGATGGCCGCGACTACGAGGCCGCGCGCGATCGGGTCGCGGTCGCCGATGGCGCGCAGCGCGTGGAAGCCAGTGAGGAAGATGGCGCCGAGCAGCACCAAATAGGTCGAGAGGCCGACGAGTCCGGCCTCGGCCGCGGCCTGGATGTAGTAGTTGTGCGCGTGGCCCTGCGAGATCAGGAAGGACGGGCTCACGGAGAACTCCTCGAACCGCACATTGAAATTGCCGAGCCCGACGCCGAGCAGGTAGTCCGACTGGAACATGTTGAGCCCGGCGATCCAGTGCGCTTTGCGCTCGAGGATCGCGAAGTTCTCCGCCGTGACGTAGGCCGTGCGCACGTCGGCGGTGTCCGCGCCGCCGAAGATGCTCGCGAAGCGCGACGACACCGTCGAGGGCAGGAAGGTCTGGGCGCCGACCAGGACGAAGAGCGTCAGCGGGACCAGCGCCAGCGCGAAGGCGCCGCGGCTGCGCCGCCCCGCCAGGAGGATCATCGCGACGATCCCGCCGAGCGTGCCGAGCCAGGCGCCGCGTGAGAGCGAGGCGACGATCGCCCCGCCCATCAGCAGCGTCGCCCCGCCCGCGGCGAGCGTCGGCAGCGGCGACCCCCGCCAGGCCCTGATACCGTCGGCGGGGTAGCGGGGCGTCGCGCGCCGCCGCTCGCGCCACTCGCGCCAGAGCCAGTAGGTCAGCGCCAGGCCGAGCGGGAAGAGCATCTCCAGGTAGCCGGCGTAGGAGTTCGGCTTGCCGAAGGTGCCGTAGGCGCGCGAGAAGTCCTCGCCGATGTCGAAGCTCGGCGGCCCGCTGGCGGTGACGTACTGGTAGAGCCCCAGCAGCGCCTCGGCCGCCCCGCCGAGCGCCAGCGAGGCCAGCGCCCAGAGGACGTGGCGGCGCGTGCGCAGGAGGTCGAGCGCGATGAAGTAGACCAGCAGCGCCTTGACCCACTGGAAGAGCGCCTGCACGCCCGGACCGAGGTCCTGCGCCACGACGAGCGAGAGCGCCAGCCCCGCCACGAAGGCGACGTAGAGCGGGCCGACCGCCGAGCGCGGCATCCGGCCCCGTCGCCCGGCCGCGCGCCAGACCAGCCAGGAGGCCAGCGTGAGCGCGAAGAGGGCGTTCGTCAGCGTCAGCTGGCCGACCGCGCCGATGTCCTGCACCGGGATCGAGAGCAGCAGGAGGCAGAGCCCGAGGCTCGGGTAGCGGAAGACCAGCACCGCGCCGACCGCGCCGACGACCGCCGCCGCGCCGTAGAGCGGCGGCAGCGCGACCAGTAGCGCCGCCGTGGCGAGGACCGCCAGCACGACCAGCGCGGGCGCGCCGAGGCGCGGGGCGCGGGCAAAGCGCGCGGCCAGCATCAGCGGCCCGCCGGCTCGCCGATGGCGAGTTCGCGCCGGAAGTAGGGGATCGTGCGTCTGAGGCCCTCTTCAAGGCCGACGGCCGGCTCCCAGCCGAGGATCGCGCGGGCGCGCGCGATATCGGGGCAGCGGCGGGTCGGGTCGTCAGTCGGCAGCGGGCGGTGCTCGACCGGCAGGTCGACGCCGCAGAGGCGCTGGATCGTCGCGGCGAACTCGGCGATCGTCCGCTCGTCGGGGTTGCCGAGGTTGAAGACCTGCCCGGCGATCCCGTCGGTCTCCATCGTCGCCGCGAGGCCGGCCACCAGGTCGGACACGTAGCAGAAGGAGCGGGTCTGTGTGCCGTCGCCGTAGATCGTCAGCGGCTCACCGCGCAGCGCCTGGGTCACGAAGTTCACCACCACACGGCCGTCCTCGGGGTCCATCCGCTCGCCGTAGGTGTTGAAGATGCGGACGATCCGTGCGTCCAGGCAGTACTCGCGGTGGTAGGCCGCAACGAGCGTCTCGCCGAAGCGCTTGGCCTCGTCGTAGATCGCGCGCGGGCCGGTCGTGCTGACGTTGCCGCGGTAGGTCTCGGGCTGCGGGTGGACCGTCGGGTCGCCGTAGATCTCGGAGGTCGAGGCGAAGAGGAAGCGCGCGCCGTCGCGCCACGCCCGGTCCAGCAGGCGCCGCGTGCCGACCGTGTTGACGGCGGCGGTCGCCAGTGGCAGGCGCATGTAACTGCGCGGGCTGGCGGCGTTCGGCGAGGCGGGGCTGGCCAGGTGGTAGACCCGCTCGACCGGCGGGAGGCCGACCGGCAGCGGCTCGGTGACGTCCGCTGTCACCAGGTGGAAGCGGTCGTGGCCCTCGAGGTGGGCGATGTTCTCGGGGCGGCCGGTCGCGAAGTTGTCGACGGCGATGACGTCGTGCCCCTCGCCCAGCAGGCGGTTGCAGAGGTGGGAACCGATGAAGCCGGCGCCGCCGGCGACGAGGACGCGCACGAGCCCCCCTTACCACCCTTCTCGCGGCGCGCTCGCGCCGTCGGTGCAGTCGCCGCCAGTGACATCAGTGGCGCCGATGGCGATGTCGGCGATGGCGAGCAGGAACCACCAGATGAACGCCAGGTCGATCAAGAAGAAGAAGTTGTCGATCGTGCCGTGGACGAACGCGGCGACCATCGCCAGCCCCGCCGCCGCCAGCAGCGGCCGCTCCCCCTCCCCCGCCCGGCGCCAGGCCGCGGTCAGCCGCCACCCGGCGGCGAGCAGCAGCCAGGCGACCCAGGCCAGTCCCATTATACCGAGGCTCACCCAGAAGTCGAGGAAGAGGTCGTGAGGGTGGGAGGTGAAGCGCTCGCCCCAGGCGGCCGGCAGGACGTAGCGCGGCGCGTACTGGTAGTAGAACTGGTCGAGCCCGACGCCGAACGCCGGGTGGTCGCGGATCATCGCCAGCGTCGAGCGCCAGATCAGTTCCCGCAGGCCGACGCTGCCGCCGCCGCTCAGGAGCGCGTGGAGGCGCGCGCCGGCCGTGAAGGGCAGCAGCAGCGCGCCGACGATCAGCGCGCCGAGGATGACGACGCGCACCGTGCGCCGCCCGACCAGCAGCGCCAGCCCGGCCAGCGCCACCGCGACCCCGACCCAGGCCCCGCGCGAGAACGAGAGGAAGATGCCGGCCGCGACCGCGACGCTCGCCGCCGCCAGCCAGACGTCCGTGCCGGTGAACCCCTGCGCTGCCGCGGCGGCCACCACCCGCCGCCCGCCGCGCCTCCCCCGCCGCCCATCGCTCGCCGCTCGCCCCGCTCGCCCGCTCGTCGCTCGTCGCTCGTCGCTCGCCGCTCCGCGCATGAGCAGCAACGCCAGCGCGAAGGGCAGCGCGCGCTCCAGATAGAGCGCCAGGTTGTTGGGATGCCCGTAGACCGAGGTTACACGGCGCGCGCCCTCGGCCACGACCAGGTGCGAGCCGGTGACGAACTGTCCGACCGCAATCAGCGCGGCGACCGCCGCGCCGGCCAGGAAGCCGGCGATCGCGACGGCGCGCAGGGCGCGGTCGCGCAGCCAGTAGCGCGCCAGGAAGAAGAAGATCAGCGGCTCGACGATGACGGTGCGGTACTCGCGCAGGCTCTCGTGGCGGAACGCCGGGTCGGCGACGGTGGCGAGCGAGAAGGTCGCGATGAGCGCCAGCGCCACGGCCTGCACGCCGAACGGCCGCGTCGCGGCCGCCTTCACCGCGTCCCAGGAGTCGAGCAGCGCCGCGGCGCCCGCGCCCGCGCGCCAACTGCGCCAGCCGAGCGCCGCCACCTGCACGGCAGCCGTCGCGAGCGCGAGGAGCAGCAGGAGCTCGACCACCGGGAACTCGGGGCCGTAGAAGCGCTTCGGCACGTAGGCGAACGGCGCGCAGAGGGGGATCAGCGCGGTCGTCAGCCCCGGCCGCTTGAAGGCCACGACGGCGTAGGCGACGAGCGCGACCAGCGTCAGCGGCGGCCAGGGCGAGGCGAGCGCCACGGCGACGAGCGCGATGCCGGCGAGCCGCGCGGGCCCCTGCGCCGCGAGCAGCGCGCGCCAGCCCTCCCGGCCGGCCGCCGCCAGCGCCATGGCGAGATCCTGCGCGGCGAGGGCCCGGCGGTGGCTACTCACGGGTGTCCCACCAGGCGAGGCCGCGGCGCCGCGGCGGCTCCGGCCCGGCCGGCGGCAGCCAGCCGAACCCCAGCGCGAGCGTGTGGAAGAGGAGCAGCAAACCGGCGAAGAGCCCGGCCAGCCCGGTGCCGAAGAGCAGCGGCGCGACCCAGGCGAAGGGCTGGCGGCGGCCGAAGGTGAGCCCGGCCAGCGCCAGCGAGCCGTCGTCCGGCGCGCGGAGTTCGAGCAGGTGGTCGCCGTCCTTGAGCCCGGTGGCGAGCGTCAGGTCGTCGTCGACGACCTCGGTGTTGCGCAGCGAGACGTAGGTGCCCTTGGCGTCGGCCGGCAGGCCGGGCACCGGTCGGCCGTCGATCGTCACGTAGACGCGCCCGGCGCTCGGGCCGGTGCGCGCGCGCAGCGTCGCGTCGGTGCCGCGGAAGGCGACGCGCAACGTCGCGCCGGGGCCGGTCGCGAGGCGGTACTGCTTGCCGCCGACCTCCTGGTCGCGCCAGGGGCCCTGGTAATCGAGGCGGGCGTCGCCGAGGCCGATCGGCCCCGCCGTGGCAATCGCCTGCGCCTGCGCCCAGTTCTGGAGGGCGGTGTAGGCCGGGCGGGGGGTGAAGTCGTGGTTCACGACCGCGAAGTAGGGCGCGGGGTCGTCTGGGTGCGCGCTCGGCGGGTCGGGGAAGCGGAAGGCCCAGACGAAGACCGCGCCGACCCAGGGCCACTCGTCGCGCATCCGGTCGAGCCCTTCGATCATGTAGCGCGCCTGCGTGTCCTCCGAGACGGGGGGGCCCCAGGTGCTCGGGCGGCCCTGCCAGCCGGGCGGCAGCGAGTCCCAGCCGTACTCCGAGACCCAGATCGGCTTGGCGGCGTCGCCGTTGCGGACCATGATATCGCGCGCCAGTTGCAGCCGCGAGAAGTTCACGCGGTCGGGGCTCACCCGGCGGTCGAGCGGCGAGGCGCCGATGCCGTAGTCCATCACCGAGAGGATATCGAAGTAGTCCTTCGCGCCGGCGTCGTAGAGCCCCTGGATGAAGGACAGTTCGTTCATGTTGGCCGGGCCGGGGTCGGCGGTCTGCGCCAGGCCGGCGGTCACGACGAGCGCGGCCGGGTCGGCGGCCTTCACCTTCGGGTAGGTGTATTTCAGCAGCAGGCCGTACTGCTGCGGGCTGATCGGCTTGCCGCCCCATTCTCCTTGTAGGTTCGGCTCGTTCCAGACCTGATAGTGGCTGATCTTCCCGCGATAGCGCGCGGCCAGCGTCGCGACGAAGTTGGCGTAGTTGTTGAAGTCCTGCGGCGGGCCCTTGTCCCACTTCGCGAAGTCGTCGGTCGGCGGCCGCGCCCAGCGCGGGATCGTGTCGACGCGCGCCAGGATGCCGATGCCGGCCGCGTGGAGTTGATCCACGATGTTGTCATACTTCGCCCAGGTACTCTGGCCGGTCTTGGGGTCGGCGAAGATGCCGGGGGCCGGCTCGATCTCCGCCCAACTGAACGTCTGCCGGACGAACGTCACGTGCGCCGCCTTGAGCATCGCGACCGTCTTCTGGATGTTCGCCTGCTCGGGCTCCTGCTCCAGAAAGACGTTCATCCCCAGGATCAGTCCGCCCGTGGCCGGCGCGGCGGGCGGGTCGCCCCAGACGACGCCGCGGTGCAGGTAGCCGTCGAGCCCGGCGCTCGACACGACGAGCCCCAGCGACAGCGCGACGAGGACGATGCTCGCCCAGAGCCGCGCGGGGGCTGGCGCGACCCCGCGCGCGCCCCCGCGCGGCGCGACGTACGGTCGGGGGCGCGGGCCGGCGCCCGGCAGGAGCGGCGTGGCGCGCGGCGCGCCGGGGTCAGCCACCGGCGGGCCCGCGCCGCAGCCGGCGGATCGCCCGGACGATCAGCGCCGCCACGATCAGGACGACCAGGCCGACGACGGCCGAGAAGAGCGCGAAGGGCAGCGTCGAGCGGACGTAACTGACCTCAACGCCGGTGATCGTCACCTGGCCGGCGCTCTTCCCGTCGGCCGCGGGCAGCACGGTCAGGACGGCGGTGTGGTCCTGCGGCGGGCCGATGCCGTCGAGCCCGCTGACGACCGGGATGGTCGTCACGTCGCGCGAGGCGGCGCGGAGGTCGACGTAGCGGCGGCCGCGGTCGTCGCGCGGCAGTTGCGCGGCGGCGGTCGGCGAGTTGTCGATCACCACCTGGAGGCGCCCGCCCTGCGGCCCGCGCTCCGCGGTGAGCGCGAGTTGGTTGCCGTGGAAGTGGATAGTGAGCTGGTCGCCCGGGTGGTCGCTGCGGATCGCCAGCGCTCCGGCCTGCTCGTCGGTCAGCGTCGCCCACTGGCCGCGGCTGCCGACGGCGGGGTCGAGGACGCCGTAGCGGCCCGGCTGCGCCAGCCGCTGCGCCGCGGTGGCGCGCTGGACGGCGCGGTAGACCGGCTGCGGCGAGAACTCGACGTCGACCATGCGGAAGTAGAACGACGCGTCGTCGGGCGGGATGTCGCCGACCTGCCGGAAATACCAGATGTTGATCACGCCGACCCAGGGCCAGTGCTGGCGGGCGTACTGGATGCCGTCGACCGTGTAGCGCGCCTGCTGGTCCGGCGTCACCCGGCTCCAGAAGAGTTTGTCGGGCGGGAAGTCGGCGGGCGGGGCGTCCCAGCCGTACTCGTTGAGCCAGACCGGCTTGGCCGCCTCGCCGTTGCGCTCCATCACCTGCCGCACCAGTTCGACGCGGCGGAAGTTCAGCGTCTGAGGCGACGGCGCGGCGTCGGGCGGCTGGTCGAAGCCGTAGCCGTTGGCGAGGAGGATGTCGTAGCAGCCGCGGATGCCGTCGTCGTAGAGCTGCTGGAGGTAGTCGAGCTCGTCCAGGCCGCGGTCGCCGGTCTCAAGCGTCTGCGCCAGCGGCGCGGTCAGGATGACGACGTTGGGGTCGACCGCCTTCGTCCGCTGGTAGGTCAGGCAGAGGAGGCGGGCGTAGGCGGCGGCGTCGATCTTGCCGCCCCACTCGCTCTTGAGGTTCGGCTCGTTCCAGATCTGCAGATATTGCACGCGGCCCTGGTAGTGCTGGACGAAGGTCGCGGCGAAGTCGGCGAAGGTCTCGGGGTCGGTCGGCGGGGTGTGGACGTCGGTGCCTGGCGTCCCGCCGGCCCAGGCGGGGGCGTCGTCGAGGCGGGCGATCACGCGCAGGCCGTATTTCTCGGCCAGCCCGACGATTTTGTCGTACTTGTCCCAACTATTCTGGTTGTACTTGTCGTCCCAGTAGCGCCCCTGCTTCGGCTCGATCTCCGTCCAGGAGAACTGCTGTTTGATCCAGCCGAGGCCGGCGTCGGCCATCATCTGGACCGTCTTCTCGCGCTTCCAGTCCTCGACCTCTTTGGAGAGGAAGGCGTTGGCGCCGTAGGGGTTCACGTCGGTGTAGGGGTACGGCGAGGCGAGGGCGCCGGCGTTGGTCTGCGCCGCGGGCGCCGCGAAGGGACCCAGGAAGGCCAGGTTGAGCACTTCCAGCGCGACGGCGAGGCAGAGGGTCACGAGATAGAGTGGGATGACACGCCGCGACCGCGCGCCTGGCTTGTGCTTGTGCGCCGACACAACCTCTCCGGTGTCGCGAGCTCCGATCCCCCCCGGGCCGGGCGGCAAGTGGCGGCGCCGCCCGGCGATCCCCGCGGCATTATAGCATCCGGGGTGGTTGGGTAGTCGGGTAGTCGGGTAGCAGGACGAGGCGGCAGGTGAAAGGGGGCTGGCGGCTGTAGCCGCGCCTGAATGGCCTACGGCCACGAAACCCGCCTCCGCGGGCTGGGTTCCGTCCCGGCCAAGCGTGGGCCGGCTTCGTGGCGCGCGGCGGCCCCTAGCCTCTGCCGCCCCGCCCCCCCGCGCAAGACGATGACGAGCAGTCTCCCGTGGCGCGAGTGGTGGCGCCAAGACATGGCGCGCGGTATCCTATTCCGCGAGGTGGCAGGTGACATGAGCGATCGGCAGCCCGCGCGCGAACTCTACTCCGGCCTCGCCTTCCTGCTCGAAGACCGGGGGCTAACGCCGGCCGACCTGCTCGGGCGCATCCGGGCGCTGGGCGAAGCGGTGGACGCGCGCACCCTCCAGCGGCTGCTGGACCCCGACCGGCCGATCAGGCAGGTGGACAGCCGCGTGGCCGAACTCGTCTGCCGCGCGCTCGGCGTCGAGTTGGGCGACTTCCTCGTCTTCGCCGCGCCGCTGGCGGCGCGACTGACGACTCTCCCCCCCGCCGAGCGGCGGCGTCTCGACGCGCTGCTGAACCGGCACGGCGAGGTGGAGCTGCGGGGCCGCGACCTGCTCGAACTGCGGCGCCTGGTCGACGCGGAGGGGGAGATCGGCCTGCAGAATGCCCGGCGCATGCTGGAGCACCGCGAGCGCGTGCGCGAGGGCGTGGCGACCCGCCGGCACAGCGCGGCCGATTAGGCGATGGCGCCGGTGCCCGAGGCCGTGCGGAGCGCAATTGAGCGCCGCGCCGGGGAGCGCTGCGAGTATTGCCGGGCACCGCAGCGAGTCTTCAATGGCCCGCTGCACGTCGAGCACATCGTCCCGCGCTCGCGCGGCGGCGCCGACGACCTGGCGAACCTGGCGCTCTCGTGCAGCGCCTGCAACCTTGCCAAAGGCGCCGCGGTCGAAGGTCTGGACCCCGAGACCGGTGCGGCGACGCCGCTCTTCCATCCCCGCATCCACGCCTGGGCGGAGCACTTCGCCGTGGCCGAGGATCGCGCGACGATCCTCGGCACGACCCCGATCGGCCGCGCGACCGTGCGCGGCAAGCAGATGAACGCGCCCCGGCAGCTCGCCGCCCGCCCGCTCTGGCGCGCGCTCGGCCTCTTCCCGTAGGGTGCCAACGCATACTCAACCCGCTCGTACCTGACGACTGACGACTGACGACTGGCGATCTTGACTTTCCCCCGCCCCGGTACTATCGTGGGGGCGACAGATGAATACCACCGCCGCGGGGGCCCGGGGGAGCCGGGCTGAGAGGGTGGCCAGCCGATCCGCCACCGACCGTCGAACCTGATCCGGGTAATGCCGGCGTAGGGATGCGCGTCGAGTGCGAGCGAACACTCGGAGGGGACCGGACGCGCAGCGCCGGGCCGCCTCCGTTTTTTGTTGCCCGCACCGGCGTGCAGGGCGCGAGGAGGGCGCCATCGTGGAGGAGCACGCGACCGAACCGCAGACGCGCGGAGCGCTCGCCGAACTCGATCGCGCGGTCGTCGCCGGGCGCGACGACCTGGTCGCGCTCGTGCGCGAACTGGTCGCCTTCCCGACGCTCAGCCCGCCCGGGCGCAACACCGCCGCGGCGCAGGCCGCCGTCGCCGCCCGCCTCCGGGCGCTCGGCTGTGCGGTCGACACCTTCGCGGTCTACCCCGGCGACCCCGACGTCGTCGGCCGGCTGGCCGGCGCGGGCGGCGGGCGCGCGCTCCTCTTCAACGGGCACATCGATGTCGCGGAGGTCGGCGGCGAGGGCTGGCGCTCCCCGCCTTTTGAGGCCACGGAGCGCGACGGCCGGCTCTATGGCCGCGGCGTCTGCGACATGAAGGGCGGCCTGGCGGCGGCGCTGCACGCGCTCACGACGCTGCGCCGCGTCGGCCTGCGGCTGCGCGGCGACGTGCTGGTCGAGTCGGTCGTCGGGGAAGAGTCGGGCGAGTGGGGCACGGTCGCCTGCACCGAGCGGGGCTACCGCGCCGACCTCGCGATCGTCCCGGAGCCGACCGGCCTCCAGCCCTGCGGCCAGGGCGGCATCATCACCGGCTGGATCACGATCCAGAGCCCGGAGACGCTGCACGACGGCGTCCGAGCGCGGACGATCCACGCCGGCGGCGGCCTCGTCGGCGCGAACGCGATCGAGAAGATGACGCGCGTGATCGTCGCGCTGAACGACCTGGAGCGCCACTGGGCGGTGACGAAATCCTACCCCGGCTTTGCCGCGGGCGCGACGACGATCAACCCGGCGGTCATCGAGGGCGGGCGGCACCCGGCGTTCATGGCCGACCGCTGCGCGCTCTGGATCACGGTCCACTTTTATCCGAACGAGACCTGGCAGGACGTCGCCGCCGAAGTGGAGGACCAGGTGCGTCGCGCGGCCGCGGCCGATCTCTGGCTGCGCGACAACCCGCCGACCTTCCGCTGGGGCGGGCGTTCGATGATCGAGGACCGCGGCGAGGTCTTCCCGGCGGTCGAACTCGCCGCCGATTCGCCCGGCTTCGCGGCCCTCGCCGCCGCGCACGCCGCCGTGCATGGCGAGGCGCCGCGGCCGGTGATGTGGCCCTCGGTCTCCGACGCCGGCTGGCTGGCGAGCGCGGGCATCCCGACGGTGATCTACGGGCCGGGCGAACTGGCCGACGCGCACGCGGTCAACGAGTCGGTCGCCGTGGCCGATCTGCTCGACGCCGCGCGCGTCTACGCCCGCCTTGCCGTGGCGTGGTGCGGCCTGGCGACGTGAGAGCGTGAGAGCGTGAGAGCGTGGCGATGCTGACAGGTATCGGGTGGACAGACTCGCTGCGCGAGTACGGCCCACGGCCCACGGCCGACGGCCCACGATGCGAGGATGAGCGGTGAGCCGCCCGGACGGGGACCGCGCACCGGCCGCGCTGGCGGTGCGCGGGCTGACCAAGACCTTCCGCGCGGCGGGCGGGCCGGTGCCGGCGCTGGCCGGCGTGGACCTCGACGTGCCCGCTGGCGAGTTCGTCACGCTGATCGGGCCGAGCGGGTCGGGCAAGAGCACGCTCTTCAACATCATCGCCGGGCTGGTGGAGCCGGACGCCGGGACGGTGGCGATCGACGGCGACGCCGGGGCGCGGCGGCTGGGGCGGGTCGCCTACATGCCGCAGAAGGACCTCCTGCTCCCCTGGCGCACCGTCATGGACAACGTAATCCTGCCGCTGGAGGTGCGCGGCGTGCCGCGGTCGCGGGCGCGCCGCGAGGCCGCGCCGCTGATGGCCGAGTTCGGCCTGGCCGGGTTCGAGCGGGCCTACCCCGCCGCGCTCTCCGGAGGGATGCGCCAGCGCGCGGCCTTCCTGCGCACGGTCCTCGCCGGCGGCGAGGTGCTGCTGCTCGACGAGCCCTTCGGCGCGCTCGACGCGCTGACGCGCGGGCAGTTGCAGGAGTGGCTGCTCGACGTCTGGAGTCGCCACCGGCGCACGACGCTCTTCATCACGCACGACGTCGACGAGGCGCTCTTCCTGGCCGATCGCGTCTACGTGCTGACGCCGCGGCCGGGGCGGGTCGCATTGACCGCTCCGGTGGACCTGCCCCGCCCGCGCACCGCGGCGCTCTTGACCGCGCCGGCGTTCGTCGCGCTGAAGGCGCGGCTGCTGGCGGTGCTGCGCGGCGAGGCGGAGCCGCCGGCCGTCGCGCCGGCCGAGGGGGTGATCGACGCCGCCGCGCGCTTCGCGCAGCGGCGCGAGTCGGGGGGGGCACACTCGTGAAAGTCATCCGGCGCCTGGGGCGCGACTGGCTGCCGCCCGCCGCGCTGATCGTGGCCGCGCTGCTGGCGTGGGAGGGCTACGTGCGGCTCAGCGGGACGCCCACCTGGCTCCTGCCGCCGCCGAGCGCGCTGCCCGGCGCGCTGGTAGCGGCCGGGCCGGAACTGGCCGGGCACACGCTGGTGACGCTGGGGGAGGTCGCGGTCGGCTTCGCGGTCGCGGTCGCGCTCGGCCTGGCGGCGGCCATCGCCATCGCCTACTCGCCGGCGCTGGAGCGCGCGCTCTACCCGCTCGTCGTCGCCAGCCAGACGGTGCCGCTGCCGGTGCTGGCGCCGCTCCTGATCATCTGGCTAAGTTACGGCATGGCGCCGAAGATCGTGCTGGTCGCGCTGATCTGCTTCTTCCCGATCGTCGTCAACACCGTCGACGGCCTGCGCTCGGTCGATCGGGAACTGCTCGACCTCTTGCGCACCTTCGGCGCGACGAAGCGGCAGATCTTCGTGAAGGTGCGCTGGCCGGCCGCGCTGCCTTTCGTCTTCTCCGGTGTGCGCGTCGGCGCGGCGGTCAGCGTCATCGGTGCGGTCTTCGGCGAACTGGTCGGCGCGAGCGCGGGGCTGGGCTACTACATCCGGCAGCAGACGCCGCTCTTCCACACCGCGCAGGTCTACGCCGCGACGGCGATCCTGGCCGTCCTCGGCGTCGCCCTCTTCCTGCTCGTGCGCGGCGTCGAGTGGCTGGTCCTGCCCTGGCGGCGCGGCGGGTGAGACGGCAGGCGGCAGACGGCAGACGGCAGTATGGGATTGGCGGCGGCGTTCGTCTCGTAGGGGCCGGTCCCCACGAATGGGGCATCTGTGGAACGGTGGGGCGATAGCCGGTGTGCGGGGAGGGTGCTCGCGATGGATGACGCGATGAACGGGCGCAGACGGCGGATGGTCGCGCTCGGGGCGGTGCTGGCGCTCGCGCTCGTGGTGACGGCGTGCGGCGTGCCGGGCGCCGGGTCGAGCGGGCCGTCGAAGGTCTCGGTCGTGCTCGACTGGTATCCCTGGGGCAACCACGCCGGGCTCTACCTGGCGCAGCAGCGCGGCTACTTCAAGGACCAGGGGCTCGACGTCAACATCCACCCGCCGAGCAACCCCGACGACATCCT
The DNA here is from genome assembly GCA_035708265.1 of Thermomicrobiales bacterium. GTDB lineage: Bacteria > Chloroflexota > Chloroflexia > Thermomicrobiales > CADCWN01 > DASSSV01. The sequence goes on from DASSSV010000614.1 coordinate 22,558, forward strand.
CAAACTGGTCGGACAGGGCACCGACACCTTCGGCATCAGTTACGAGACCGACGTGATCAGCGCGCGCGCGAGCGGCGTGCCGGTCGTCTCGATCGCTGCGCTGGTCCAGCACCCGCTCAACACCGTCATGACCCTCAAGGGCTCCGGGATCACCCACCCGAAACAGCTCGAGGGGAAGAAGGTCGGCTCGCCCGGCATCCCCTCCGACGAGGCGCTGCTGCGCACGATGATGGCCGCTGACGGCGGGAGCATCGACAAGGTCCAGATCGTCAACGTCGGCGAGGACATCCTCTCGGCGCTGCTCGGCGGCAAGGTCGACGCGATCATCGGCGGCTACCCGGTCCACGAGGCGATCGTCGCCCAGCAGCAGGGGCACCCGGTCGACATCATGAAGGTGCAGGACTGGGGTGTGCCCGACTACTACGAACTGGTGCTCGTGACGAACGACAGCATGGTCAAGCAGCACCCCGACACCGTCCGCAAGTTCATGGCGGCGGTCGAGCACGGCTATAATGACGCGATCGCAGACCACGCCGCGGCGCTCGATGCGCTCTCGGCGGCGAGCAAGGACGTGGACCGCAAGGTCGAGGGGCCCGGCATCGACGCCCTCGCGCCCTACTGGACCGACAACGTCCCGGAGTTCGGCTGGCAGACGGCCGACCGCTGGCAGAAGTACGCCGACTGGATGCAACAGAACAAACTGATCGACAAGCACGTCAACGCGCAGGACTGCTTCACGACGGCGTTCCTGCCGAAGAAGTAGCGGCGCGGCCGGTCGCGCCGGGCGGCGCGGAGCCTGCCGCGGCGCGCGGGGAGGGAACGGCGATGATCATCGGCCTCTTGCCGCGCCCGGACGACGCGGCGGTCTGCCTCAGCAATCTCGCCGAGGAGGATTTCGCCAGGGCGGCGATCTCCGTCGTCATGAAGACCCCGGCCGACGCCGCGGCCCTGGCCGATGTCGCCGGTCCGCTCAATGCCCTCCCGCTCGACGACCTGCCGGGCCGGCTGACCGCGCTCGGCCTCAGCCCGGCCGCCGCCGCCGCCTACCGCGACGGCGTCCGCGGCGGCGGCGTCTTCATCGCCGTCTCCGCCGGCGCCGGCGCGGCCGACGACGCGGCGCAAGAGACGCTTGGCGACCACCGCGGCCGGCTGATCCGGCGTGTCCCGGACCCCCCGGCCGCCCGGCAGGAGTGAGTGCCATGCGCAAAGCGCTCGCCGCGCTGGCCGTCTCCCTCCTAGTCCTCACCGGCTGCGGCGCGATGACACAGGCGACCGGGCAGACGACCGGGCAGGCTACGGGCCTCGGCCGGCGGATCAAGACCTCCGGCTGTCGGGTCGACGGCGCGCTGCCGGACCCAGCCTGCACGCCGGGCGCGATCATCGCGGACGCCACGAAGGCGCAGATCTGCCAGTCGGGCTACGCGCGCAACGTCCGCGACGTGCCCGACTCCGAGAAGAACCAGGTCTACGCGGAGTACGGCGTCACCCACCACACGACCGGCGAGTACGAGGTGGACCACCTGGTCAGCCTCGAACTGGGCGGCTCGAACGACGTCGCCAACCTCTGGCCCGAGGCGGCGTCGCCGAAACCGGGCTTCCACGAGAAGGACCAGGTCGAGAACTACCTGCACGACCAGGTCTGCGCCGGTAAGATCGGCCTGGCGCAAGCCCAGCACGACATCGCGACCAACTGGCTCGCGATCTATCGGGATATGCCGAAGCGTTAGCGGGGGCTGTGCTGTCGGGCCGATGTGGTAGAATCGGAGCAAATCGAGAGCGGCCGGGGGTGCGCGGGAGCGCTGAGAGCGTGGCGACGGGCCACCAACCCTCTGAACCTGATCCGGGTCATACCGGCGTAGGGATGGCGCGATGAACTTCTCCTCTTTCTTATTCAGTCAGCACGAGTAGGCGAGCGCCGGGCGGGCACGCGGCCCGTGGCGTCCCTGTGCGCTCGCCGATCGGTGGGCGCGGGAGCGCGACGATGTACAAGGCACTGACCATCGCGGGGTCCGATTCCGGCGGCGGGGCGGGCATCCAGGCCGATTTGAAGACCTTCGCCGCGCTCGGCGTCTACGGCAGCAGCGTCCTGACGGCGATCACGGCGCAGAACACGCTCGGCGTGACGGCGGTCCACGAGATCCCGACCGCCGTGATCGCGGCGCAGCTGGACGCCGTGCTGGGCGACATCGGCGCCGACGCGGCCAAGACCGGCATGCTCTCCAGCTCCGCGATCATCGAGACGGTCGCGGCGGGCGTGGCGCGTCATGGCATTAGGAAACTCGTCGTCGACCCGGTGATGATCGCCAAGAGCGGCGACCGCTTGCTGCGGGAGGACGCGGTGGCCGCGCTGCGCGAGCGGCTGCTGCCGCTGGCGCTCGTCGTGACGCCGAACATCCCGGAGGCCGAGACGCTGGCCGGATTGACGATCGCGAGCGAGGCCGACCGCGACGAGGCCGCGCGGCGCATCGCCGCGTACGGGCCGCGCTACGTCGTCATTAAAGGAGGGCACGCGCCCGGCGGCCCGGTCGATTATCTCTACGACGGCGCGCGGGCGACGCCGATCGACGCGGGGCCGCGCGTGGTGACGGAGAACACCCACGGCACTGGCTGCACCTTCTCCGCGGCGATCGCGGCCGGGTTGGCGCGCGGGCTCGGCGTCGAGGAGGCGGTGCGCGCGGCGAAGGCGTACATCACCGCCGCGCTCCGGGCGTCGTATCGCGTCGGCGCGGGACACTCGCCGGTCCACCACTTCCACGCCTGGTGGCCGGCGCGCGAGGACGAGCCGGCCGGGGCGGTGCGCGGGTGAACTGGCGGGGCGCGCTGCTCGTGCTGGGCGTCGGGGTGATCTGCGCCGCGGTCGGCTACGCGCTCGGCGCGGCGGCCATCCAGCGCGGCCCGGCGGTCGCCGTGGTGACCGGCGCGATCGGCCTGTTGACCGGCTGGGCGCTCTGGACCACCCGGCCGGCGGCGCGGGCGCCAGCGAGCGTGACGCGGCAGCGGCCGCAAGCGGAACCGCAGCAGCAGTCGAGGAGGAAGAGATGATGGATCACGCCGAACCGACGCCGAACGGCCATGACGCGCACCTCGGCCACGACGACCCGCTGACGATCGCGGGCAAGACTTTCCGCTCGCGCCTCTTCCTCGGCACCGGCAAGTACCGCAACTCCGCCGAGATGTTGGCGGCGTTCGAGGCAGCCGGCAGCGAGGTCATCACCGTGGCGCTGCGGCGGATCGACTTCGACGACCCGAAGAGCCGCTCGATCCTCGAAGATGTCGACTGGACGAAGTACACCATCCTGCCGAACACGGCCGGCTGCGCGACCGCCGAGGAGGCGATCCGCGTGGCCCGGATGGCGCGCGCGATGGGGCTGTCGGACTGGGTCAAACTCGAAGTCATCCCCGACAGCAAGTACCTCCTGCCCGACCCGATCGGCACGCTCCAGGCGGCCGAGACGCTGGTCAAGGAGGGCTTCACCGTCCTGCCCTACATCAACGCCGACCCGGTGCTGGCGCGGCGGCTGCAGGAGGTCGGGACGGCGACGGTGATGCCGCTGGCCTCGCCGATCGGCTCCGGCCAGGGTCTGCCCGACTACCGGCAGATCGAGATCATCGTCGAGCAGGCGACCGTGCCGGTCGTGGTCGACGCCGGGATCGGCGTGCCGTCGGACGCCGCGCTGGCGATGGAGGTCGGCGCGGACGCCTGCCTGGTCAACACCGCGGTCGCGCTGGCGCAGGACCCGGCGGCGATGGCCCGCGCGATGGCGCTCGGCGTCGAGGCCGGCCGGCTGGCCTATCGCGCCGGGCGCATCCCCAAGAAAGCCTACGCCAGCGCCAGCAGCCCGCTGACGGGCGTGGTCCGGTGATGCCGTGGGCCGAGGGTAGTGGGGCGTGGGCCGTGTGATGGCCTGCGGTCGAGCGACCGCGCCGCCAGACCGTTTCGCCCCACGGCCCACGCCCCACGGCCCACGAGGAGGAAGCCGTGCGCCGACCGCTCGACCTGGGCCTCTACGTCGTCACCGATAGCCGGCTGGCGCGCGGCCGGCCGCTGGCCGAGGTGGTCGCCGCGGCGATCGAAGGCGGGGCCGACGCGATCCAGCTCCGGGAGAAGGAGCTGCCGGCGCGCGACCAGCTCGCGCTCGGGCGGGCACTCAGGCGGCTGACGCGCGCGGCCGGCGTCCTCTTCATCGTCAACGACCGCGCCGACCTCGCCGTCGCGCTCGACGCCGACGGCGTCCACGTCGGCCAGGACGACCTGCCGGCCGACGTCGCGCGGGCGATCGTCGGCCCCGAGCGCATCGTCGGCGTCTCGGCCGCCACCGTCGAGGAGGCGGCGCTGGCGCGCGACCAGGGAGCCGACTACCTCGGCGTCGGCTCGATCTATCCCACGGCGACGAAGCCCGACGCCGGCGACGCGGTCGGGCCCGAGCGGATCGCGGCGATCGTGGCGCGCGTCGCCCTGCCGGTCGTCGGCATCGGCGGGATCACGGCGGACAACGCCGCCGAGGTCATCCGGGCCGGCGCGGACGGCGTCGCGGTCGTCAGCGCGGTCGTTTCGGCGGGCGACGTCGCGGCGGCGGCGCGCGAGTTGAAGCGGCGCGTCGTCGCGGCGCGCGGCGAGACCGGCCGGGGCGGCCTGCGATGAGCGGGGCGGGCGGGCGGCCGCCGGTGCCGCGGCTGCACCTCGTGACCAACCGGCGTCTCTGTGGCGGCCGGGCGTTGGCGGACGTCGTGGCCGAGGCGGCGGCCGGCGGGCTCGGCGCGGTGCAGTTGCGCGAGAAGGATCTGCCGGGCGGCGCGCTGCTGGCCGAGGCGCGGGCGCTCGCGCGCGCGCTCGGCCCGACGCTGCTCATCGTCAACGACCGCGCCGACGTGGCGCTCGCGGCGGGCGCGGCCGGTGTCCATTTGCCGGAGGACGGGCTGCCGGTCGCGGCGGTCCGCGCGCTGGCCGGCCCCGCGACGCTGATCGGCCGCTCGGTCCACAGCGTCGCGGGCGCGCGCGCGGCGGAGGCGGACGGCGCCGACTACGTCGTCCTCGGCACGGTCTTCGCCACGGCCAGCAAGCCCGGCGGCGAGCCGGGTGGCCTTGACTTGGTGCGGGCGGCGGCCGACGCGGTGCGGATCCCGGTGATCGCGATCGGCGGGATCGACGGGCGCAACGCCGCGAGCGTCGTCGGCGCGGGGGCCTACGGCGTGGCGGTGATGTCGGCGATCTTGCAGGCCGCGGCGCCGGCTCTGGTCGTCGAGCAGTTGCGGGAGATCGTCGGGCGGGAGGCGGCATGGCGGTAGCGACGGCGCGGGTGACGATCAACGGCAAGGAGGAGGACCTGCCGGTCGGGCTGACGGTGGCCGAGTTGCTGGCGCGGCGCGGCGTCCACACGGCGCTCGTCGCGGTCGAGCACAACGGCCGCATCCTCACGCGCGAGGAGTTCGCCGGTGCGGTCATCGCGGCGGGCGACAAGCTCGAAATCGTCCATTTCGTCGGCGGCGGGTGAGCCGGGCCGGCGCGAGCCCCCTGAACACGACGGCGCGGGGCCGGGAGGATGATCCCGGCCTCGCGCCATATGTCAGCGTAATCGGTGCTCGCGGTAGGGGCGACGCCTATCGTCTATCGTCTACCGTCTAGTACGGCGGCGCGACCGGCTGGACGTTCTGGTTCTTGCCGAGCGCCACGTAGATGCCGAGGAACGCGAGCCCGGTGCCGACGAGGAGCCCGCCGATTGCGAAGACGATGAGCTGGACGACCAGCCCGATCGTGCCGCCGACAGCGCTGCCGAACGCGCTGTTCGACCCGCCGAGCCCCGCCCCGAGGGCGATGCCGATGATCCCCGCGACCAGCACCGCGACCAGGAAGCAGGCCGTCGTGACCACGGCGACGCCGATGCCGGGCCAGAGTGCGGCCATGCCCTTCGACGGCCCGCTCGGCGGCGTCGCGAGGCGCGGCGTGATGTAGTAGGCGATCCCGAAGTATGCGCCCAGGACGAGGAAGAAGTTGACGCAGAAGAAGAGCAGGCCGATGACCGGGATCTTGCTGAGGAGGTCGATGACGAAGTAGGCCCCCGCCGCCGCCGCGGCGTACATCAGCGCGGTCCGCCCCGCGCCCTTGGCCTGTTCGAGCTGCTGTGGATCCATCCCGAGACTCCTTTCCGGTTCCGTAACGTCACCGACAACTGGACACTCCGACTCCGTCCCTGTTAGCAGATAGTACGGCAGATGCAACACGCGGGTTTCAGCATCGTGGCGCGATAAACCATGCAGGATGCGCAATTCGTCGGCCAGTGCGAATCAGCGATGCTGCGGGGCGGAGATTGGGTAGCCGGGTCCGCGGGCGGAGGCGTGGCCCGGGGGCGGAGGCGCGTCACGGCGAGCGAAAGCGGTCGGTGCGGCTGCATCTTGCCCGGATGGCCGTACAGGTTGTTGGCGGTAGGGAGGCGACGCGCTGCTTCGCCCGCGGGGGGGACCGATCGCGTTACGGGATGCCAATCGCGTGGATGAAGCGTCCCGCGGGGTAGGAGGTGGCCGCGTTGCGGGTGTCCGGGCCAACCGGGCGACGCGCCGCGTCGCCCATACCACCGCCGCACGGTCGTCTCTCGGACGCCCCAGCCCGGCGCCGGCCGGGCTTCGTGGCGCCCGCAGGGCGTCTTCAGGCGCGGCTTCAGCCGCCAGCCTCGCATGGCCCCTGCCGTCCGGCCCTGCGCCGCTAACTCAGCCCGACGATCCGCCCCGCCTCGTCGAGGTCCACGCGGAGGCCGCCGGGCGCCGAGCCGAGGCCCGGCATCGTCATCATCTCGCCGAGGAGCGGGTAGATGAAGCCCGCGCCGACCGAGGCGCGCACCTCGCGCACCGTGACCGCGAAGTCGCGCGGGCGGCCCTTCAGGGCGGGGTCGGCGGAGAGCGAGAGGTGCGTCTTGGCCATGCAGACGGGCAGCCGGTCGAAGCCGAGGCGCGTGTAGTCGCGGATCGCCCGCCGCGCCTGCGGGGTATAGGCGACGGCGGCCGCCCCGTACATGCGCGTGGCGATCGTCTCGATCTTCGCCTCGATGGACAGGTCGAGCGGGTAGAGGTAATGGAAGTCCGCGCCCTTGTCGGCGGCCCTGACGACCGCCTCGGCCATCGCCACGCCGCCCGCGCCGCCCTCCGCGAAGATGCGGCTGACGACCGCGTCCTCGGCGCCAGCCGCCACCGCGGCCTCGCGCACCAGCGCGACCTCCGCGCCGGTGTCGGTCGGGAAGTGGTTGACCGCCACGACGACCGGGACGCCGTGCAGGCGGACGTTCTCGATCTGCTTGACCAGGTTCGGCAAGCCCTCGCGCAGCGCGTCGAAGTCTTCCGCCAGGAGCCCGGCCGGGAGCGGCCTGCCCGCCACCACCCGGTACCGGCCGCTGTGCGCCTTCAGTGCGCGGATCGTCGCGACCAGCAGCGCGGCGTCGGGGCGCAGCCCGCTCGCCCGGCACTTGATGTTGAAGAACTTCTCCGCGCCGAGGTCGGCGCCGAAGCCCGCCTCGGTGACGAGGTAGTCGGCGAGTTTGCTGCCGACGAGGTCGGCCACGACCGAACTGTTGCCGTGGGCGATGTTGCCGAACGGCCCCGCGTGGACGAGCGCCGGGGTGCCCTCCAGCGTCTGCAATAGGTTCGGCAACAGTGCGTCCTTCATCAGCACGGTCATCATCCCGGCCGCGCCGATGTGCTCGGCGGTGACCGGCTGCCCGTCGCGCGTCTGCGCCAGGAAGATGCGGCCCATCCGCGCGCGCAGGTCGCGCAGGTCGGTCGCCAGCGCCAAGATCGCCATGACCTCCGACGCGGCGGTGATGTCGAAGCCGGTCTCCCGCAGCGGCCCGTTCCCCGCGCCGAGGCCCTGGACGATGGCGCGCAGCGCGCGGTCGTTGACGTCGAGCACGCGGCGCCAGGTGATCGTGTCGGGGTCGATGCCGAGGCGGTTGCCGCGGTAGAGGTGGTTGTCGAGGAAGGCGGCGCACTCGTTGTTGGCGGCGGCAACGGCGTGGAAGTCGCCGGTGAGGTGGAGGTTGAGGTCTTCCATCGGCGCGACCTGCGCCCGGCCGCCGCCGGCCGCGCCGCCCTTGATCCCGAAGACCGGGCCCTGCGACGCCTGCCGGATGGCGATCACCGCCCGCTTGCCGATGCGGGTCAGCGCCTCGCCGAGCCCGACCGTCGTCGTCGTCTTCCCCTCGCCGAGCGGCGTCGGGGTGATCGCCGTGACGACAACATACTTCGCGTTCGGGCGGTCGCGGAGGCGGTCGAGCACGTCGAGGTGGATCTTGGCCTTGTAGCGGCCGTAGGGTTCGAGGTCGTCCGGCCCCAGCCCCAACCCCGCCGCCACGTCCACGATCGGCCTGAGCCGTGCGGCCTGCGCGATCTCCAGGTCGGACGTCATCACCTGCGACGCCTCGCTCATCGTCCCACCTCC
>DASSSV010000615.1:0-2562 GCA_035708265.1 Thermomicrobiales bacterium
CGGAGAAGTGCCGCCCGACGATCTCCTCGGCGGCGTAGCCCTTGATGCGCCGGGCGCCCGCGTTCCAGGTGCGCACGCGCCCGGCCGGGTCGAGCAGGAAGATCGCGTAGTCGGCGACGCTCTCGACCAGGAGGCGGAAGAGGCCGCCGGACTCCTCCGCCGCGAACGCCGCCAAGCTCTCGCCCATCCCCCGCCTAGCCTCCCCGCGCTCACGCCGCCCCGTCGGGACAATCATAGCCGACGCGGGGCGGCCCGCCCACGCCCGCGACGGCGGGCCGCGGACGGCGGCGAATCCGCGCGAGCGCGGCCCCGCAGGGGAGACCGCCGGGGCGGCTCGCGCGCCCTATCGGGCTTCGCCGCCGTCACTCGGTGCCGGTGAGGGCAAACGCGGCCGGGGTGACGATCTCATCTCCATGCACGTCGGCGATCGCGTGCGCGTAGAGCTGCAGGGTGATCGCCGGCGACGCGTGGCCGAGGCGGCGCGAGACGACGGCGACGGACCAGCCGTCCATCAGCAGGTGCGTGGCGTGGGTGTGCCGCAGGTCGTGGACCGTGAAGTGGGGCAGCCGCGCCGCGTCCGGCACGTCGGGCGCGGCGTTGGCCTTCCGCTGGATCACGGCGAGGTTGCGCAGGACGTTGCCGGGGTTGAGCGCCCGCCCTTGCGGCGTGGTGAAGATCAGGTCGCGGTCTTCCCAGTCCGCGCCAGCGGCGAGCCGGCGCGCGAGCTGGCGCTTGCGGTGGGCGGCCAGCGCGGCGACGCTCTCGGGGAAGAGCGTGATCGAGCGCAGGGCCGCGGGGGTCTTGGGCGTGGTGATGCGCGTCACGCCGCCGAGCACCTCCACGCATTGATGCACATGGATCCGCTTCCGCTCCCAGTCCACGTCCTGCCAGCGCAGCCCCAGCGCCTCGCCGCGCCGCATCCCGGTCTGCACCAGGAGGAGCCAGAGCGGGCTGTAGCCGTCGCCGGCGGCGACGCGGAGGAAGTGCCGGATCTGCGGGACGGTCAGCACCAGCCCGGGCCGGGAGCGCACCGTCGGCGGGTCGACCGCGAGCAGGGGGTTGACCGCGAGCAGCCGCTTCCGCATGGCGTACTTGAACGCCTGGCGGAGCCGCTGATGCACGCGGTGGATGGCGTCGCTCGACGCCCCGGCCTCGCGCAACTGGGCGTAGAAGGCGTCGATCTGCAAGGGGTGGAGCTGCTGCACCGGCACGGAGCCGAGGCCGGGCAGGATCTTCGTGCGGACGATCCGCTCATACTCGACCACGGTCCCCTCTTTCGGGTTGGTGGCCTTGAAGGCGGCGAGCCACTGCGCGAAGAGGTCGGCGACGGTCAGCCGGTCCGGCTCGACCGCCGTCCCGCGCTCGATCTCGACCAGCCACTCGGCGCGCGCCCGCTCCGCTTCCTTGCGCGTCTTGAAGGACTTCGCGCGCTGTCGACGCTCGCCCGTGGCCGGATCCGGCGGGAACTCCACCCGCACGAGATAGGACACGCCGCGCTTGCCCTGACGCTTCTGGATGCCCCCGGCCATGCTATGATCCTCCTCGCCCGCCGGTGCTCAGACCACCGCGGGCGCTGCGCCGCGTAGGTCACTCTACGCGGCCGCTTTTCCCTCCGGCGTCCCCTCGCCCAGCAGCAGCCAGGCCGCGTCCACCCCGAGGGCGGCCGCTAGCTTGCGGACGGTGCTCTGCCGCGGCAGGCCGCCGTGGTGCCCGTTCTCGATCCGCGAAATCGTCACGATGGGGATCCCCGACTCGCGCGCCAGGTCCGCCTGGGTCCACACCCGCCGCAGCCGCGCCCGCCGCAGCCGCTCGCCGACCGTCTCCACGGTCCACCTCCTTACTACAATCAAATAATAATACAGCGACAATCTATTGACAATACCTCTTTGCCGTGTTATCATTATATTGTCAAAGGGGGGTGGCCCGGAGACACAGAGAGGCCCCACGGGACAGCCGGCAAGCATCCCCCGTGAGGCCGCAAGCGAGCCGAAAGGCTCAGGGAGATTCTACCAGATGTCCACTACCTACGAAGCCCGCGAAGCCGCCGCCGACTCCGCCCTCGACGTCCTCACTCCTGACGAACTCGACGCGATCGAGGCCGAGGCCTGCGCCGCCTGGGACGCCGAGTGCGACGCGCTGGCCCACCTCGCCGCCGCCCACCGCGTCGAGCGGCACGGCCTCGACGTCTACGACCTCGCCACCAGCGCCTTCGAGCCCTTCTAGCGCCACCCGGCCGGGCGGCCCCGCGGGTGGGGCCGCCCCACTCTCCCTCACGCTATAAGGAGCCGCCGAGATGGACACCACCGCCGCCCTCGCCGCCACCGCCGCGACCCTCGAAGATCTGCGCGACGCCCTGCTGGCCGCCGGCGAGCGCGAGGCCGCCGCCGCCTGCCAGCGTGCCCGTACCGCCCTCCGCCGGACGCTCCTGGAGCGCGCCGAGCGCGAGCGCCCGGTCCCGCCCGAGGTGGCCGCCCGCCGCGCCCGCGTGGCCGCGATCAACCGCGAGTTGTTCGGCGAGTAGCTGGAGCCGCGCGGGCACGCACCTTGCGTGGGCCGCCGCGG
>DASSSV010000616.1:0-6833 GCA_035708265.1 Thermomicrobiales bacterium
GGCGGTGCGCCCGCCGCCGCGGGCGCTGCCGGACGCGCAGGCGCGGGCGCTCGGCGCCCTGCTGGTCCGCCGGCGCCAGGTAGTCGCCCAGCCGACCGCCGAGCGCCCGCGCCTCGGGGCCACGCCGGCCGCGCGGCGGGCGCGGGTGCGCGCGCACGTCGCCTGGCTGGAGCAGGAGTTGGGCGACCTGGACGACGAGCTGGGGCGCGCCATCCGGGGGAGCCCGGTCTGGCGCGCGCAGGGGGCGCTGCTGCGCAGCGTGCCCGGGGGCGGGCCGGTGGCCGCCCGCGCCCTGCTGGCCGCGCGGCCCGAGCGGGGCCGGCTCGACCGCAAGGGGCTGGCCGCGCTGGTGGGGGTGGCCCCGCTCCACCGCGAGAGTGGCCGCTGGCGCGGGCGGCGCGCGGTCCGGGGCGGGCGGGCGCGGGTGCGCGCGACGCTGTACATGGCCGCCCTGGTGGCCACCCGCCGCACCCCGGTCCTCCACGCGCTCTACGCCCGCCTGCTGGCGGCGGGCAGGCCGAAGCAGGTGGCGCTGACGGCCTGCATGCATAAGCTGCTGCTGATCCCCAACGCCGTCCTGCGCCAGCGCGCCGCGTGGCGCGGCGCGGCCACCGCGGGGGCTTGACAAGTCAGACAAGTGCTCACCCCCCACGCCCAGAGGGCATCCGCTCTCCCAATCCCGGGCGAGGGGGGTGACTCCATCCCAACAGGGTGCCGCTCTTCCAGGCTACTGGCCAGGAGGACGGAGGAAGCCCCTATGTGGAGATCTCCCCCTCTCCCAGTGCTGGGAGAGGGGGCCGGGGGGTGAGGGCGAACAATCGCCGCCTTGACGCCCCCGCGCGCCCGGCGTTATGCTCGGGACGCCGCCCGACGCACGGCAGCGCGACGCCGAACACGAGCAGAGACCACTCAGTCCTGAGTCCTGAGTCCTGAGTCCTCGCGAAAGGGGGCGGCGATGGCAGCGGCAGGGGATCCCGGGCGACCGGACGGCGCCGGGGCGCCGATGCCGGTCGGGCACGACACCGGCGGGCCGGAGATCGCCTGGCGGCCGTCGGCGGCGTACCTGGAGCGCAGCCGCCTCCGCCGCTTCATGGCCGCGCAGGGCGTCGCCTCCTTCGAGGACCTGCTGGCGCGCGCCGCGGCCGACCCCGCCTGGTTCTGGGACGCGGTCGTCAAGGATCTCGACCTCCAGTTCTACGAGCCCTACGACCGCGTGCTCGACGTCTCGCGCGGCGTCCCCTGGGCCACCTGGTTCGCCGGCGGCCGGTACAACTACGTCCACAACGCGCTCGACAAGCACGCCACCGGCCCCGCCGCCGGCAAGACCGCGCTGATCTGGGAGGGCGACGACGGGGCCTCGCGCTCCTACACCTACCGCGAACTCTACGAGGAGACCAACCGGCTCGCGGGCGCGCTGCGCGACCTCGGCGTCGGCAAGGGCGACCGCGTCGGCGTCTTCCTGCCGATGCTGCCGCAGACCGCCGCGGCCACCTTCGCCGTCTCCAAGCTCGGCGCCATCTACATCCCGATCTTCTCTGGCTACGGCGCCGAGTCGGTCGCCACCCGCCTGCGCGACGGCGGCGCGAAGGCGCTCATCACCGCCGACGGCTTCTACCGCCGCGGCCGGGTCGTGCCGCTGAAGGAGACGGCCGACGCGGCGCTGGCCGGCGCGCCCGAGGTCGAGCACGTCGTCGTGATCCGCCGTACCGGCGCCGATGTCCCGATGACGCCGGGGCGCGACCACTGGTGGGACGACCTGGCGGCGCGCGGGCCGGCCGAGTACCCGACCGAGCGCACCGCCGCCGAAGACCTCTTCATGATCATCTACACGTCGGGCACGACCGGGCGGCCGAAGGGCGCGCTCCACACGCACGACGGCTTCCCGCTCAAGGCGACGCAGGACCTGGCCCATTGCTTCGACCTGCAGCCCGACGACACCCTCTTCTGGCTGACCGATCTCGGCTGGATGATGGGCCCCTGGGCGATCATCGGCGCGCTGACGCTCGGCGCGACGCTGGTGACCTTCGAGGGCACACCCGACTACCCCCACCCGGACCGCCTCTGGGAGCTGGTCGAGCGCTACCGGGTCACGGTCATGGGCGTCGCGCCGACCGCGGTGCGCGCGCTGATGGCCCGGGGGGACGAGTGGCCGGCGCGGCGCGACCTCTCCTCGCTGCGCGTCCTCGGCTCGACCGGCGAGCCCTGGAACCCCGGCCCCTGGCGCTGGTATTTTGAGCGAATCGGCGGCGGGCGCTGCCCGGTCATCAACTACACCGGCGGCACCGAGATCGCGGGCGGCATCCTCAGCGGCTTCACCATCCTGCCGCTCAAGCCGGCCAGTTTCGCTGCGCCGGTCCCCGGCCTCGACGTGGACGTGGTGGACGACGCGGGGAACCCGGTGCGCGGGTCGGTCGGCGAGCTGGTGCTGCGCGGGCCCTGGCCCGGTATGACGCGCGGCTTCTGGGGCGACCCCGAGCGCTACGTCGGGACGTACTGGTCGCGCCTGCCCGGGCTGTGGGTCCACGGCGACTTCGCGCAGATCGACGACGACGGCTTCTGGTACATCCTCGGGCGCTCCGACGACACGATCAAGGTCGCCGGCAAGCGCGTCGGCCCGGCCGAGGTCGAGTCGGCCGCGGTGGCGCACCCGGCCGTGCAGGAGGCGGCGGCGGTCGGCGTGCCGCACCCGGTCAAGGGGGACGTCATCGTCGTCTTCGCGGTGCTGCGCCCCGGCCGGGAGCCGAGCGAGGCGCTGCGCGCCGAGGTCGAGGCGGCGATCGCCGACCGGCTCGGCCGCGCGCTGAAGCCGGAGGCGGTGAAATTCGTCGGCGACCTGCCGAAGACGCGCAACGCCAAGGTCATGCGCCGCGTCATCCGCGCCGCCTATCTCGGCCAGGACCCCGGCGACGTCACCGCGCTGGAGAACCCCGCCGCCGTCGAGGACGTGGGCCACGCGCGCTAATGCCGGACAATCATCAGAGGAGGGGAGGGTGATCCTGCCGCCCGGGGTCTACGCGCGCAACCGCGCGGTCGTGACGGCGCAGTACGCGGTGATGCCGCCCGAGGGGGTGCTGGAGAGCCGCCTGCCCGGCTTCCAGCAGACCGTCGCGCGCATCCTGGCCGCGCCGCCGCTGAGCGCGCGCTTCGCCCAGATCCTGTTGGAGATCGCGCCGGGCGGCGGCACCACCGGGCCGCGCGACGACGGCCTCGAACACGTCTTCTACCTGCTCGGCGGCGCGGCCGCGCTGACGATCGGGGACGCGACGCACCGGCTGGCGCCGGGCGGCTACGCCTACGTGCCCGCCGGCGTCCCCTACCAGGTCCACAACGCCGCGGCGGAGGAAGCCAGGCTGCTCTGGATCAAGCGGCCCTACGAGCCGATCGACCTGCCGGCGCCCGCGCCCCTGGTCGGCCGGCGCGACGACCTGGAGCGCGTCACCCGGCACACTGACGGGCGCTACTGGCAACACCTCCTGCCGCCCGGCGACCTGGCGTTCGACTTCGAGGTCAACATCCTCGGCTTCGCGCCCGGCGTCTACTTCCCCTACGTCGAGACGCACATCATGGAGCACAGCCTCTACATGCTGGAGGGCCAGGGGATCTACCTGCTCGCCGGCGACCAGCGCGAGGTCCAGCCGGGCGACTTCATCTGGATGGCGCCCTACTGCCCGCAGTTCTTCTTCTGCACCGGCTGGCAGGAGGCCGCCTACCTGCTCTACAAGGACGTCAACCGCGACGTCCGGTTCGGCTGACCGGCGCGGAGACACGGCGGCGCCCGGCGCGACGGCCGGGCGCCGCGATCCGCCCTGCCGCGCGGGGCGGGGTCAGTCGTTGGGCAGATGCGAGGTGTTGATCACGCCGGCGGCGAGTAGTTGCTCGGTGATGCGGCGGTTGTTGTCGAGCATCACCTGCAAGACCGTCTCCTGGAATGCCCTGAGTTCCTCCGCGATGTTCTCGGGCTTGGCCGCCGCGGTCATCAGGTTCCGGCGCTCGCGCCGCTTCTCCAGTTCGTCGCCGAAGGCGCGCTTCAGCTCGGCGGCGGTGAAGCCGAAGGGGCGGGGTCCGCTGCTCATCGTCTCCTCTCTCTCCTCTGGTCGCGGTCCGGCCGCGTCGTAACTGCGATAAGTATAGGAGGCGTCGCTCATCACGCCTGCTCTCTGCCTCGGGGCCGCGGCGGACGCGCCGCGCGCCGGTCGAGCCGCCGCCGCGGGCGGCGGCCCTGTCCTGATTGGCCCTCCTTATAGCACAGGTTGCGCCCCCTGTCCCCCCGCGCGCGCCGGTGGCATCGCATTCGCGGTACCGTGCCGTGCCCGGCCGCGCCGCGCGGGTCGGCGTGAACGCCGGGGCTATCGCCAAGGAGCCGCCGATGGACTACCCCGACTTCACGCGCGCCTTCGAGGATGGGACGGAACTCGGCGAAGACGAGCGCCGCGCCACCGTGCACCCCCACCGGGTCGCCGACCTGATCGTGCCGAGCGGCCGCGTCGTCGCCTGCGATCCCCTGGTCGTCCCCGAGCAGCCGCCCTTCGACACGGAGGTAGCGCCGGGCCGCTACCCGGTCATCCTCAGCGTGGCGCAGTTCCGCGCCACCGGCGACCTGCGGGTGGCCTACGCGATGCTGCGCTTCAACGAGCGCGACCCGCTGCGCTGGGTGATGGCGACGCGCCCCGGCCAGGACGTCCGCGCCCTGCCGCCCGGGCGGATCTTCGGCTACGGCGTCGATTCGGGCACCGGCTGCTTCATGGACGCCGCGGCCTCGCGCGCGCTGCTGGCTCGGCTCGACGAGGACGAGGACTTCGGCCAGGCGATCGTCGCGGAACTGGAGCGCACCTACACGCCGACCTGGTCCTGGGCGAACGTCGAGCTCGACCCCGCCAGCGGCCTGAACCTCGTCTGCTTCCACGCGGGTTTCGGCGACGGCTTCTACGCCTCGTACTTCGGCCTCGACGCGCAGGGCGCGCCCGCCTGTCTGGTGACCGACTTCGCCGTCGTCGCGCTGTGAGCCCGGCCCATCAGGCGTAGAGCGCCAGCGCGTTGGGCGTCGGCAGCGCGGCGAGCCGGCGCAGGCCGACCACCTCGTAGACCTCGGCGTGCCGCGCCTCGTGCCGGTTCGCGGTGAAGGCGACCAGGTCGAACGCCCAGTCGCGGGCGAGCCAATCGTGGAGCGCGCGGACGAGCCGGTGATCCAGGTCTGCACGCTCGGCCGCCGGCCGCACCCAGAAGTCCACGTGCGCGCTGCGCTCGGTCGCGCCGGGGACGAGCGCCGGATCGACGCCGTAGTGGTCCAGCAGCCGGCCGAGCGGCCTGACGTACACACCCGAGGCAGACCGCCTCGGCCGAATCCATGACGGTGAAGGTGAACGCCTCGCGCGCGAGGTGTTCGCGCTCGTGCCGCTCGAAGTCGGCCAGGTTCTCCGCGAGCGTGAACCCCTCGGCGGGCCAGTGCCCGCCGCTGGCGGCGAACAGGCCCTCCCGGCTCGCCATCACGGCCTCGTAGTCGAGCGCCACGTCGGCCGCGCGCAGCATCCGGACCAGGAACCCCTCGGTGCTGATGCCGGCGGGCACCGGCGCGTCCGCGGGGTAAAACGTCATGTGCGGCTCCGTGCGGAGTAGGGAGTCGAGAGTAGAGAGTACCGGCGTACGAGCACCGACCGGGTCGGCCTGCGGAAGCCGCCACTCATCACTCGTCACTCATCACTCGTCACTCAAAACACGATCGCCTCCGCCGCGCGGCGCGCGGTCGCCTCGGCGTCGGCCACGGTCGGGCCGAGGGCGGTGACGTGGCCCATCTTGCGGCCGGGGCGCGAGCGCCGCTTGCCATAGAGGTGCAAGTGCGCGCCCGGCACAGCCAGCGCGTCGTCGAGGCCGCGCGGCTCGCCGGGGCCCTCGGTCCGGCCGAGGACGTTCACCATCACGGCGGCCGGCGCGACGAGCGCGGTATCGCCGAGCGGCAGGTCGAGGATCGCGCGCAGGTGGTTCTCGAACTGCGAGGTGACGCAGCCCTCGATCGTGTAGTGGCCGGAGTTGTGCGGCCGCGGCGCCAGCTCGTTGTAGAGCAGCGCGCCGTCCGCCACCTCGAAGAGTTCCACCCCGACGACCCCGACCGCGTCCACCGCCTCGACCGCGGCACGGGCGACCTCCGCCGCCCGTGCCGCCGTGTCCGGCGCGACCGCGGCCGGCGCGCGGACGACGTGGCAGATGTGGTTTTGCTGCACCGTCTCCACGACGGGGTAGACGGCGACCGCGCCGCCCGGCGCGCGCGCGACCATCACGGCCAGCTCGCGGGCGAAGGGGACGAACGCCTCGACCAGCAACTCCCGCTCCGGCGCGCCGAGCCGCGCCCAGGCCGCGGCGATCCCCTCCGGCCCGCGCACTGTCGCGTTGCCGTAGCCGTCGTAGCCGAGGCGCCGCGCCTTCAGCACGACCGGCCAGCCCCACTCCTCACCCGCGCGCCGCACATCGTCGGGCGTCGCGACGGCGCGGAAGCGCGGCAGCGGGACGCCCCCCGCCGCGGCCAGGTGCTCCTTCTGGCGGAGTTTGTCGCCGACGAGCGCGAGCGTCGCCGGGCCGGGGCGGACCGGCGTGCCCGCCGCGACGAACGCCGCCATGATCGCCGGGTCGACGAACTCGCTCTCCAGCGTGATGACGTCGCAATGCGCGGCGAAGGCGCGGCGCAGGGCCGGGTCGTCCCACGCGCCGACGACCTCGCGCTGCGTCAGGCGGCCGGCCGGGCTGTCCGCCTCGCGCTCGAAGATCGCCACCTCGATCCCGAGTGCGATCGCCGCCTGCAGCGTCATCTGCGCCAGTTGTCCGCCCCCGAGAATGCCGACCCG
>DASSSV010000617.1:0-3547 GCA_035708265.1 Thermomicrobiales bacterium
GGGTTGTCCACGATCACGGGCGAGGACCCCCACCGCGCTGACGGCGGACGTGAGGTTCCGCCGAATGGAGGACCGTCCTCGGCCCTCGATGGCAGCGGGTAGGGAACGAGGCGGCGCATGCTCGGCCGGCCGGGAGGCTTACCGGGTCCTGCGGCCGCGCGCCCGTTGCGCAGCTCTAAACTCAAGTCAGTGGCAGTGCGTTATAGTTCGCCACCGCTCCAGAATAGCTGCCATCTAGGACGATCCAGACGCGTTTCCGCTTCGTGATCGCGTACCCGAGCTCGAATAACACGTTCGAGTTCAGCGATGTCAAGTCGCAAGCGAAGATTTCCCTCTCTTCGATACGAGCGCAAATCTCGCCAACCATGAACTTGCCGGCCGGACGTAGTGCTGATTCCCAGCCATCGAGGCGAACCGCACCGGTCTCATTGATGAGCGAAATCGCCTTGCGGATCGTCTCGGGAAGTGAAGGTGGGCGTGAAGCATAGGCGAAGAAGCCACGAGGCACCGAATCCACCGCTCTGCCTCCTTCCTGTCTGTGCTCGTCACTCTCCCAATCGAACGTACACTACTCCACCGGTCTATAACATCTATCACTTGTCGTCGAGAGACACGCGTGTAGTCGAATTGGGTTGTAGCGCAACGCTCGCAAGAACAGTGGTAAGCGGTTCATTTGCCTCTGCCAGCAGATGGGTCAGCATCAACTCCGGTCGCACCCGGCCGACCAATAGCGGGGACC
Organism: Thermomicrobiales bacterium; assembly: GCA_035708265.1. Lineage (GTDB taxonomy): Bacteria > Chloroflexota > Chloroflexia > Thermomicrobiales > CADCWN01 > DASSSV01. Next base: position 740 of record DASSSV010000617.1, read on the forward strand.
CTCTCTGGAGCGCGTACTCACATGCTGCTGTCAATGCTGTCACGGCTCGACAGGAGTAGGGACGCGTCTTTCTATCAATGAGTCCCTTGTGCGACTCACGATATACCTGCAAACGACGGCCATGGCCCTCCTCTGTAACCTTCGCTCCAACGCCATACGCTGCGTCCGGAATAAATGCGAATCCATTCACGGACAAGCCCTGATGTTCTGGCTCGCGCCTGAAAACGCTGAGATAGGGAGAAGATAGCGCGGCGATAGGGTGGCGAAAGCCTGCCATCCTAGATTGGTGCCCAGGTCCGGTGCCAGTCCAAGGAGCGGGCACGTATGCGATTCCCTATCGCCTCCACCTTTGCCCTCGCGGCTGTAGGCCGCTTGCCAGGCGTGCTACGCCGGCCGCGCGGCTGGGCGCTCGCGGCCCTGCTCGTCGCACTCGTCGCCGGCGGCGGTGCCTTCGCGCACGGGCGGCGCGCGCCGCGGGCGACCACCGTCAGCGTCCCGCTCACCGTTACGAGCACCCCCAGGGGCGCGGCCATCCTCGTCGACGGTCGGGCGCGGGGCCGGACCCCTGCCGGCCTCACGGCAGCGCCGGGCACGCACCGAGTGACGTTCAGGCTGGCGGGCTACGCGGACGCCGACTACGCCGTGCGTGCGGTGCCCGGCCAGCCGGGCACGCTCGCCGGCATCCTCTGGCCGGCGACGCCCCGGGTCCGGCGTATCCGGCCGCCGCTGCCGGGCGCGACCGTCGTCGGGGCCGACTTCCTCGCCGACGGCCGCCTCGCCCTCCGGGTGGCGCTGCCGCCCGGCGACGAGCGCGAGCTCTGGGTGGTCGACCGCACGGGCGCCATGCGCCGCGTCGGCCCGCCCGAGGCCCACGCCGCGCTGGCCCTCTCCCCGGACGGGCGCGAGGTCGCCTATCTCGCGCGGCCCGCTCAGCCGCCGGGCACGGGGCCTGCCGGCCTGGACGCGCCGGTGAGCGAGGTCTGGGTCACCGCGCGGGATGGCACATGGGGCGAACGCCGCTACGCCCTGCCGCCCGGCACGGCCGGCGAGGGCCTCACCGACCTGAGCTGGGCGCCCGACGGCCGGCATCTCCTCCTCGTCAGCCAGCAGCACCCGCAGAGCGGCGGCGTGCACACGCGACTCCTCTGGCTCGACGTCGCCGGCGGCATCGCGTGCGAGCTGGCCAGCCTGCCGAGCGACGTCGCCCCCGACTCGTACGCCTGGCGCCCCGACGGTGCCGAGGTCGCCTTCCTGGCGAACGGCGCCGGGCGCGTCGCCCTCTGCGTGGTCGGCACCGACGGCGGCCCCTTCCGCTACCTGGCCGACGTCCGGGTCGGCGGCGCGGACTCGAGCGACAGCCTCGCCTTCCCGCCCCTGGCCTGGTCGCCCGACGGGCGGCGCGTGGCCGACGCCGCGCCGCCCGCGGACGCCGGTAACACGCTGGCGTCCTGGTTCGGGGCCGAGCCCACGCCGGCCCTCGCCGTCGACGACCTCTCCGGCGCGCCGAGCCGGCCGGTCGGTGGTGCGACGGGCTGGGGGCCAGGGTGGCGGGCCGACGACCGCCTCGTCGTCCTGGCGCGCGGGAAGCACAACGGCCCGCCCCTGCTCCGCCTCGTCGCCCCCGACAGCACGACGCAGGACGGCCGCCCGCTGCCGCTACCGGCGGCTCCCATCGCGGGCGTGCGCTGGGACCTCGTGCACGGCGCGGCGCTCGTGGCCCTCGGCAGCCAGGACGCGAACGGGACCGAACTGTGGCTGGTGGACTGGTCGGCGCCGGCCGGAGGAGGACGCTGATGGGCACCGGTATCGCGCCGTACCGCCGCCTCGTGTCATTGCGTAGCTGGCGCCGCTCCGCGGGCGGGATGCTCCTGCTCGCCCTGACGGTCGCGCTCGCCGGTGTGCTCGCAGGGACCCGGCCGGCCGGTGCCGCCGGCGTCACGGCGGATGCCGGCGCGGCTGCGACCGTCGTACCACCTCGGCCGAAGACCGCCGGAACCGACGCGGCGGCCTACGGCGCCGGCCTCGGGCGCGGCGGGCGGGCCGTCGCGGCGCTGGCGCCGCTGGCGCCACCGTTGCCGCTCGACCCGGGCGCGCTGGCCGGGATCGTCGAGCAGGTCGTCCTCGCGTTCCTCCGCGGGCTGGCGACCGCCCTCCGGGACGCGCTCGCCGCGGTGCTGGCGAGCCCGCTCAACTTCGTCACCCAGACGCCGCCGGCCGGCTCCTACGCCAGCCCGGCCGTCGCCGGGTTGTGGGGGGTGGTCCGGGGCATCGCCAACGGGGCGCTGGCGCTGGTCGCGGTCTGGGGCGGCGTCAATCTGATGGTGCGCGAGCACATCGCCGCGCCCTACCACGAGGCGATGGAGCTCATCCCGCGGCTGGTGCTCGGCGCGCTGCTCGTCAACACCAGCCTGGCCTGGACCCGCCTCCTGATCGACGCCGACAACGCGCTCTGCGCCGCGGTCGGGCAGGCGAGCCTGCCGGCCTGGCAGCAGGCGGGCGCGAACCTGCAAGCCTTCGCCGACGTCGTCGCCGGGCTCCTCTACCTGGTCACCGGCCTCTGCCTGGTGCTGCAGATGCTGATGCGCCTGGCGCTCGTCGACGTGCTGCTCGTCGTCGCCCCGCTGGCGCTCCTCTGCTGGACGCTGCCGCAGACGCAGGGCTGGGCGCGGCGCTGGTCGGGCACCTTCGCCGCGACGGTCTTCACCCAGTTCGTCCAGGTGGTCGCGCTCAAGCTCGGCGCCAGCCTCTACACCGACCTCACCCCGGCCCTCAGCACGGCCGGCGCGCTCCTGCCCTCGCTCGCGGGCA
>DASSSV010000618.1:0-5017 GCA_035708265.1 Thermomicrobiales bacterium
GCAGGCCGCGCCACAAAGTGCAACATACGGCGCTGTCTGTTGCGGGGCTAAAGGGGCAGATCTCGGAGCTGGAGCTGCACATCCTGCGCGCCCGCATGCGCGGCGGCCTGCTGAACAAGGCCCGCCGCGGCGCGCTGGCCCAGCCGCTGCCGGTCGGCCTGGTGCGCGACGAGCGCGGCGTCGTGCGCAAGGATCCCGACCAGGAAGTGCAGGCGCGGATCGCCCTCGTCTTCGCGACCTTCCTCACGGTGCGCTCGGCGGGCAAGGTGGCGGCGACGCTCGACCGGGAGGGCCTGCGCCTCCCGCGCCGCGACCGTTTCGGCGATCTCGTCTGGCGGCGCCCGACGACGAGCGCCATCCTGGCCCTGCTCCGCAACCCCGCCTATGCCGGCGCCTTCGTTTACGGTCGGCGGCAGGGGATCCGGCGCGACCCCGCCCAGCGCCGTCCGGCCCGACGTGCCCTGCCGATGGCCGCCTGGCGCGTCCGCGTGCCGGACAAATACCCGGCCTACATCGACTGGCCCCAGTATGAGAAGATTCAGGCCATGCTGGACGACAACCGCGCCGAGTACACGCGCGACCGCACCCGGGGCGTACCCCGGGCGGGGGCGGCGTTGCTGCAGGGGATCGCCTACTGCGGCGAGTCGGGCCACAAGCTGACCGTGGTCTACCGGCCGCAGGCGCAGTATCGCTGCGTCGAACTGCGGCGCCGCTACGGCGGGCCGCTCTGCCAGACCATCCCGGCCGCCCCCGTCGACGCGCGGGTCGTCGCCGCCTTCTTCGCCGCGCTCCAGCCGGCGGAACTCGACCTCTACGACCGAGCCCTGCGCGAGCAGCACGCGGCGGCGGAGCGGGTGGCGTGGGCGCGGGCCCAGCAACTGGAACGGCTGCGGTATGAGGCGGCGCTGGCGGAGCGGCAGTTCCGCCGCGTCGATCCCGACAATCGGTTAGTCGCGGCGGAACTCGAATGGCGCTGGGAGCAGGCGCTGCGCGACGTGCGGCAGGCGGAGGCCGACCTCGCGGCCCGCGCGGCCAGCGCCCCGCCGTTCGTGCTCAGCGCGCCACTGCGGGCGGCGCTGGCCGACCTGGGAACACACCTGCCGGCGCTCTGGGCCAGCGGGGCGTTGTCGCGCGAGCAGCAGAAGGCGCTCCTGCGCTGCCTCATCGACAAGGTCGTGCTGCACCGGCCCGTCCACGACCGGATCCGCACGCGCATCGTCTGGCGCGGCGGGGACACCACGACCTTCGACGTCCCGGTCCCGGTCGGCGCGTTCGCCGGGCTCGCCGCCGCCCCGGAGATGGAGGAGCGGATCCTCGCGCACCTCGCTGCCGGCCGCACCGACCGCGAGATCGCCGAAGCGTTGACCAGCGAGGGCTACCGCTCCCCCCGCCGCGAGGTGGTGATCGAGAGCACCGTGCGGAACATCCGGCTGAAGCACCGGCTCCTGATCGCGCGGCGCCAGGCCGACCCGCGGCGGCCGACAGGCCACCTCTCCGTGACGCAGGTCGCCCAGCGCCTCGACGTGGCGGAGCACTGGGTCTACGCCCGGATCTACCGCCAGCAGATCCTGGTCGCCCGCGACGCGACGACCGGGCTTTACCTCTTCCCGGACCACCCCGACGCGCTGGCGCTCCTGGCGCAACTCAAGGCCGGCGCGGTGAAAACCGTCCGTCTGTACAAGGAGCATCACCATGAGTGAGCGTTCCCGCTCCTGCGCCGGCGCGTGCTCCGCGCCGCCTGACGGGCGACCAGGCTGGACACGCTCGCCTCGCCGCCGCCAGCGCCCCTCCCACACCGCGGCGACCGCGCAGCGCGACGATGGACCGCGCCAAGTCGCGCCCCGCCGCCCGAGTCGCCCCCGGACGCCGAGCACCGAAAGCTCGGGAGAGCCCACGTCATGTGGCGAGGCGTGACCTGCGGAAGCGAAGAGCGAAGGAGGACGGCCATGCGGCACGACCACGAGATCGAGATCCTGGCCCGCGAGCGCCAGGCTGATCTGCTCCGCGAGGCGGCGGCGGCGCGGCGGCTTCGGGAACTGCCCCCCGCACCCACCCCCCGCGCGCGCCTGGCGGGCATCCTGATCGCGCTGGCGGCACGGCTGGCCCCGGCGGGCCAGGCGGCGCCCGCGCGGCAGATCGCCGAGCCCGGGCCGCCGGCGTGACCGTCAACCGAGGAGCTCGAACGTGCATCCGCATCTGAACGTGTAGCAGTGCGAAAGACTTGCGGTGCAATGTCAAGCGGGTCCTGAGGGGTGGCGGAGGCGCAAAAATGCCAGTGGGGGGTAGGCTCGCCGCGCGGCGGGCGGACGGGCGGTGCCGCGGTCGCGACGGCTCAGCGGCGTCGCGGCGGCTTCTGGGGGCTCAGCGCGCCCGGGCCGGCGTAGAGCTGGTTGGTGCGGAGCAGCGCATAGACCAGCCGGACCAGCTTGCGGGCGGTGAGCACGGTGGCGCGCTTGTGGGCGTGCGTGAGCGCCTCCTGGTACTTGCGGTCGTAGAACCGGCGGTACTCCTCGTTGTGCACCCGCAACGAGTTGGCCGCCTCACACAGGTAGTAGCGCAGGTAGGCGTTGCCGGCCTTCGACAGCGCGCGGTCCTCGGCCGCGAACGCGCCCGACTGGCGGCGCGGCCACCACAGCCCGGCGTCCTTGGCCAGCGCGTCGTTGTCCGGGAAGCGGGCCACGTCGCCGATCTCGGCGGTGAGGCCGGCGGCGGAGACCGGGCCGATCCCCGGCACCGAGAGCAGGGTGCTGGGGAAGCGCTCCAGCTCGCGCGCGATCCGGCGGTCGAGCGCGCCGAGCTGCCCCGCCAGGAAGCGCACCGGGGCCAGGGCGCTGGTGAGCACGACGCGGGCCGGCTCGACGGCGGCGGCATCGAGCCGGAAGGAGTCCGCCGCCACCTGCTTGAGCAGCCGGGCCGGCCCGGCCGGGTCGGCGAAGCGATGGCGGCCATGCGCGTCGATGAAGGCGGTCAGGCCCTCCAGCGGGGCCGCGGCCAGCGCGTCGAGCGCGGCGAACTCGGCCAGCACCGCCGTCGAGGTCGCGCCGCAGGGGTCGGAGAAGGGCGCCGGCCGGTCGTACTCGCTGGCCGCCAGGAACAGCGAGGTGAGCGCCTGGGCCTTGGTGCGCACCACGGTCGCGACCAGGTGGAACCGGCAGCGCGTCAGCCGCTGGAGCGCGAAGTAGCGCGGGTCGGGGGCCGGGTGCGCCGGCAAGCGCCCGAAGCGCAGCCGCTCGGCGATGAGCTCGGCGTCGTCCGCATCGGTCTTGTCCCTGGCGGGCGCGGCATCCCGGAAGCCCCGGATCAGCCGGGGGTTGAACGCCACCAGCCGGGGGGCGTGGTCCGCCAGGGCCGGCGCCCGCGCCAGGGTCCGATACAGGTGGTGCCAGCAGATCCCGGTGGCCTCCATCCCCACCTGGAGGTCGTCGTAGGCCGGCGCCAGCCCGGCCACGCGCTCGACCAGCGCGGTCGCCCCCGCGCGGTCATTGGGGATGGTGAACGGCTGGCCGACCCGCCCCCCGGCCTGGTCGAGCAGGCAGACGGCGTGGCGGTGGCGGCCGATGTCGATGCCGACAGGGAGCGCCGTGGGCATCGCCTCCTCCTTGCGCGAGAGGCGCGGTGGGCTGGTGCGAGCGATCCCTGGCGACCCGACGGGCTCGGCAACCTCGCCCGGATCAGCACTCAGCCCGCCACCGGGGGTGCCGCCGGCCGCCGCTCCCGGCCGGGCCGATGGGGGTGGCGCAGCTTGCGCGTCAGCCGGACTCGTCGGGTGCGGGGGGCCGTCTTTCACAGCGGTCTGGCCGCCAGGAGCACGAGCACTGGCCCGAACCAGCCCAACCCGCTGGTTGCGCCACGGATAGGACAAGGCCGCGGCGGTTGGATGCCGCGGACATAGCATACGAGGAGCACGACGATGGAGACCGGGAATCCGACGCTGGCCTTCGCGGTGGGCATGGACCGGCACCGGGAGCGCGTGGCGCGCGCGGCCGCCTATGAGCGGCGGCGCGAGACGGCGCCGGCGGAGGCAGGCTGGCGGCGGGCGCTGGCGGCGGGGCTGGTCGCGCTGGCCGCGCGCCTCGCTCCGGCGAGCCAGGGCGCGCCCGCGGCGCTGCCGACGGCGCGCTGAGCGACGCACTGCGCGAGCAGGGACGGATTGCCGGGGCGGCTGCTGGCCGCCCCGGCGTTCTGTTTTCATCAGGACAGGCCGCTCGGTGCTGCAGTTGGCAAGCATCGTCACCGACGCGAGCACGATCACCTCGTTCGCTTCCACCTTGGATGGGTTGCAGAGCAGCGCCGCCCAACTAGCGTCCCACGCCCGGCCAGGACATAGGGGAACTGACGCACCTTCGCTGATCGGAGGGGTGAGGTTTGGCGTCAGCCTTGAGCCACCGCGTCCCCCGCCGGCGTGGCGGGTGAACGGCACGCCAACCTGCCGGGATTGCCCGCCCCCGCGGAGCAAACACCGAACCGGGAGCAGCGAGAGGGCGCCAGAGCCCCCATGTCTTGGCCGGGCGTGCGCGGCGCATCCCCACGCAGGCTAGAGGGCCCGTAACCGCGCTTCCCGGCCCTGCTTCCTTCCTGCGGTCTAGCGGCCCCGGGCCCGGTGCCGGGTCCGCCCGCGGGGGAGCGGCGCGGCCCCCGGCTACGCCGGCGCCTGGCCGGGCGGGGGGGCCAGGCCCAGCTGCTCCAGCAGGCCCCGGAAGTCGCCCTGCGCCCAGTGCTCGGCGCACTTGCCCCCCGCCAGCCGCCACATGTCGAACTCCTCGATGCGGAACGACCTGCCGGTCGCCGGGATGCCCATGAAGGCACCCCGCTGCGTGCCGGCGGAGGTGACGCGGGCCACCACCCGGTCCCCCTCGGCCACCAGGTCCTCGATGGTGAGGCGCAGGTCGGGGACCGCCGCCCGGAAGGCGGCGGTAAACTGCCGCGCCGCCTCCAGCCCCGCGGCGCCGATCGGGTGCTCGATGACGTCGGGCGCCAGGAACTCGCCCATCCGGTCGAGCTGGCCCCCGTTGAGCAC
>DASSSV010000619.1:0-7356 GCA_035708265.1 Thermomicrobiales bacterium
CCCGCCGCCGCCGGCGTGGAGGATGCGGCGCCTGTGGTGCCCGGCCTCCAGGCCGAGGTCCGGCCCGGCCGGGCCGCCCTCGAAGGGCACGCCCGCGGCCAGGAGGCCGCGCGCGGCGCCGCGGCCGGCCTCGACCAGCACACGCACCGCGTCGGCGTCGTTCAGCCCCGCGCCGACCGCCAGCGTGTCGGCGACGTGGAGGTCGGCCGAGTCGTCCGCGCCGAGCGCGGCGGCGATCCCGCCCTGCGCCCGCGGGCTCGACCCCGACAGGAGCGCGCCCGCCGTGAGGAGCGTCACCCGCGCGCCGGCCTCCGCCGCGGCCAGCGCCGCCGCGAGCCCGGCCACGCCCGAGCCGACGACCACCAAGTCGTGAGTGACGAGTGACGAGTGACGAGTGACGAGGGGTTCGTCCGCGGGAAACATCGTCGTTTCCTCCAGCGGGGAGCCCGCGGCCAGCAGCGCCCCGCCGACTCCCGACTCCCGACTACCGACTCCCGACTCCACCGTGCCAGGGCAACTCGCGCTCCCAGGTGCCGGCGACCGGGCCCTCGAAGCGATAGAGGTCGCCGGGCCGGCCGACGCGCCCGCCCGCCGCGCGCTGCCCGACCGGCACCAGCGCGCCGGAGGCGAAGAGGGCGGCGAAGGCTTTCTTGAAATTGCTGGTGTTCAGCCGCAGCAGCGCCGGGTCGAGGATCGCCGCGTAGACCGCGCGCAACTCCGGCAGCGTGAAGACCTCCGGGAGCAACTGGAAGGCGAGCCAGGAGTAGCGCAACTTCGACTGCACCCGGTTGATCGCCACCCGGAGCATGTCGGCGTGGTCGAAGGCCAGCGTCCCGGCCGGCACGCGGCGCACCGGCGCCCACTCGGCGCGCATGATCCCGCCGCCCGGCGCGAGGAGCAGTTCGTCGCTGCGCTCCAGCGCGACGTGCGCGACCGAGACGACCCGCCCGCGGGTGTCGCGGCCGGGGTTGCCGAAGGTGCCGAGTTGCTCCAGGTACCAGTCGGCGGCGTCAAGCCCCGCCTTCGTCCGCAGCGCCCGGCGCGCGGCGGCGTCGAAGGTCTCGTCGGCGCGCACCAGGACGCCGGGGAGCGCCCACTTGCCGGCGAACGCCGCGTCGTCGCGCTGGACCAGGAGCACCTGCCAGGCGTCGTCGATGCGCTGGGCGCAGTCGGCCATCCGCACGGTGAAGAGGACGACGTCGACCGCGACGACCGCGTTCGGCTCCAGCCCCGTCATCGCCTGCGACTCGCCCATTTCCGCTCCACCGTATTTGAATCTACTACAGTTGATTCTAGCACACGGGTCTGCCCTTGTCGAGATGATCTGGACGGAATCGTGGAAGGGGGTGAGGAAATCGGGCTATCGCCGCGCGCCCGTAACGACCAACTCGCAGGCGCTGCCAATGCCTTCGTAGGGGCCGGTTCCCGTGCCGGCCCGCGTTCCCGACCGACCGCCTTGCCAGACGGCATCCGTGGTAGGCGGGATCGCATTCCCGATCAGATCGGCCCCCCCCACCCTATGCCTGGTGCCTGCCCGGATGCCGGTCGGCCGGGAGACCGGGCCGGCACGGGGGCCGGCCCCTACGAGGGGATGGCGCTCAGCACATTGTTCGTCCTTCGTCCTTCGTCATTCGTACTTCGTCACAGCCCCGCCGCGTAGCCGCCGCGCCGGGAGTCGGCGACGCCGGTGAGCGCGCCGTCCGGGGCGCGCAGGACGGCGTGGGCCGAGCCGACGTGCCAGTTGAAGTCGCCGAGCGGGGCGGTCTCGATGCCGAGGGCGGCCAGGCCGTCGAGCGTCGCCTGAGGGACACGCGTCTCGGCGGTGAGTTTGCCGATGGCCCAACCGGTGCGCGGGCCCTTCGCCTCGGTGTCGAGGCGGAAGCGGGGCGCCTCGATCGCGTCCCGGAGGCTCATGCCGTACTCCAGCAGGTTGAGCAGCACCAGCGTGATGTAGGGCGGCGGGTAGCTCGGCGTGCCGAGGCCGAGCCAGGGCCGGCCCTCGCGCAGCGCCAGCACCGGCGTCAGCGGCGCGACGATGCGCCGCCCCGGCCCGACCGCGACGCCGCCGAAGCCATTGCCGGTGTTGACCCCGACGCCGTCGACCACCAGCCCCGTCCCGAAGGGTGAGCCGTAGACGGTGTGCAGCATCGTAACCCAGTTGCCGGCCTGGTCCACGACGACGAGGTGGTTGCTGTCGGTCTTGCCGGCGCCGTCGCGGTCCCCGGCCGGCTCGCCCCCGTCGTCTTTCGCCGGCGGCGTCAGGTCCGCGGTGGGGAAACTGCCCGCCAGGAGTTGCCCCTGCAAGGCCCCGTACTCCGGCGCGAGGAGGACGCCGGCCGGGACGGCGAAGGCGGCCGGGTCGGCGGCGTACTGCCCGATCTCGCGGTCGGCCAGGGCGAGGACGCGGGCGATCGTCGCGAGCGCGCGCGGCGACTCCGGCCAGGGGCCGAGCGCGGCGAGGTCCAGGTGTTGGAGCACGTTGAGCGCGAAGCCGACGTAGAGGCCGCCGGTCTCCGGTGGGGGCGCGCCGAGGAGCGCGTGGTCGCGGTAAGCAAAGCGGACCGGCTCGTCCCAGCGCGCCTCGTAGGCGGCCAGGTCGTCCTCGGTCATCGCGCCGCCGGTCTCGCGCACCGCCGCGACGAAGTGGCGGGCGAACTCGCCGCGCTGGAACCACTCGGCGCCGTCCGGCTCGGCCACGCGGCGGAGCGTCGCGGCCAGCCGCGGCTGCCGCCAGACCTCGCCGACGCGCGGCAGGTAGCCGCCCGGCGTGTAGCGCTCCCGGCCGGAGGGGTAATACGTCAGGCGATTGTAGGCGGTCGCCATCTCGCCATAGAGGAAGGAGTACATCGGGAAACCGTCCTCGGCGGCGGCGATGGCCGGGGCGAAGTAGGAGGCCCAGGGGCGCGTGCCGAAGCGCTCGGCGGCCGCGCGCATCCCCACGACGGTGCCCGGCACGCCGATCCGCTGGCCGGAGGTCTCCTTGACGCCGCGGTCGGGGATCGCCACGCCGGCCGGGTGGTCGAGGTTAGCGTTGAGGTAATAGGCGCGGCCGCTCGCCGCCTCCCAGTAGAGCAGCCCGAAGCCCCCGGCGAGCGTCGACATCTGCGGTTCGAGCACCTGCTGCAACGGCATCGCCGTCAGCACCGCGTCGATCGCGTTGCCGCCGTCGCGCAGCACCGCCAGCGCCGCATATGTCACCGCCGGGTGCGAGGTCGACACCATCGCCCGCCGCCCGGTCGCCACGGCCTACGGCCCCTGCTCCGGCGCGGGCGGCGCCCCCGCCCCGGTCGTCTCGCGGTCGTCCATCGTCCCCCTCCCGGTCTTTGTCGATGTATCGGGGGTACTCTATCACGGGCTGTTGGCCCTCACCCCCCGGCCCCCTCTCCCAATCCTGGGCGAGGGGGAGATCTCGAATGAGGCGCTTCCTCCAATCCCCATGACCCGAGATCTGGAAGAGCGGCACCTTGTTGGGTCGGAGTCACCCCCCTCCCAGGATTGGGAGGCGGGAGCCGGGGGGTGAGGGCCGTCCCCCTCGTGATAGAGTACGCCCGATGCAAGGAGGGCGCGATGGCGACGGAGGCGGAGGCGCAGGCGTACATCGACGAGATGGCCCGGCAGCGGGGTTACGTGCTCGACTACCACAAGGTCATGGCGCGGCAGGACTTCGACGTGCTCCGGGCGGCGAACGGGCTGATCGACGCCGTCTACCTGAAGGAGCGCCGCCTCGACCGGCGGACGAAGGAATTGCTCTTCATCGCCACGCTGACGGTGATGCGCGCCGGGAAGGGGCACATCCAGAGCCATATCCGCGTGGCGCTCGACCTCGGCGTGACGGGCGAAGAGATCCTCGAGGCGATCGAGATCGCGCTGCCGGAGGCGGGCGTGGTCGCCTTCCAGGCCGGGTTCGACGCCTGGCGCGAGATCGTCGGCGCCGCCGGCCTCGAGCCGACGGTCGCGGTCCACCAGGGCGGCACAGGGACGAGTTGACGGGTCGGGTAGTCGGGTAGTCGGATCGCCGGGCGGGCGGCCGGCGTCGCCCACGACGGCCACGGCGGGTAGCGTCGCGGCGCGGCGCGAGGACGGAGCCGCGTGGCTTTACCCGCCGCGCGGTCGACACAGGAAGGGGAGTAATCCCATGCGCGTGGTCGATCTGCGGCCGCTGGTGCTGTCGGTCCCGCTGGCGCGGCCGGTGCGCGCCGCGTTCGGGACGATGACCCACCGCCACGCCATCCTGGTCGAGGTTGTCACCGACGAGGGGCTGGTGGGGCTCGGGGAGAGTTGGAGCAACTTCCCGGCCTGGGCGCCGGCCGAGCGGCTGGCGACGCTGGAGCAGGGCGTCAAGCCGCTCCTCGTCGGGCAGGACCCGGCCGACCCGCCCGCGGTGACGCGGCACCTTCTCGACCGGCTGGAGCCGATCGGCCGCCAGTGGGGCGCGCGCGGGCCGATCCACCAGGCGGTCAGCGCAGTGGACATCGCGCTCTGGGACATCAAGGGACAGCGCGAGGGCAAGCCGATCTGCGCCCTACTGGCGGACCAGCCGCTGCGGCGCGTGCCGGTCTACGCCAGCGGCCTGGGGCCGACGGACGCGGCGGAGATGGCGCGGCCCTACTGGGAGGCCGGCGTCCGCGCGCTCAAACTCAAGGTCGGCTTCGGGCGCGAGACCGACCGCGCCAATCTGGCGCAACTCCGCGCCGCCTACCCCGACGCCGCCATCGCCGTGGACGCCAACCAAAAGTGGGACGAGGCGGAGGCGTTAGCGATGGCGCCGCTCCTGGCGAAGTACGCCTGCCGCTGGATGGAGGAGCCGGTGCCGGCGTCCGAACTGGACGCGCTGCGGCGGCTGCGCGCGGCGCTGCCCTGCCCGGTGGCGGGCGGCGAAAACTACTACGGCGCCCGCGAGTTCGCCCGCGTGCTCGACGCCGGGGCGCTCGGCCTAGTCCAGCCGGACGTCTGCAAGACCGGCGGCATCAGCGAGATGGTCGCGATCTGCCGCGCGGCGACGGCGGCCGGGCTCCCCTACGCGCCGCATTATCTCGGCGGCGCGGTCGGCGTCATCGCCTCGCTCCACGTCTTCGCCGCCGTCCCCGGCGGCCTCATCATGGAACTCGACGCCAACCCGAACCCTCTGCGCGAAGCCCTCCTCGAAGCGTCGCTCGCGCCCGTCGACGGCATGCTCCCCGTCCCCGACCGCCCCGGCCTCGGCGTTGCTCTCAACCAGGAGACGGTGGAACGCTACCGCGCGACGGCGTAGGCCGTGGGCCGTGAAATCCGGCGCGGGATCGGAGGATCGCCGGCCCGGTTGCTGTGCCGACCGGCATTCGGGATGGCACCCGCCCACGCGGGGTCGCGGGTCGGCACGCGCGCCGGGGGTCGACATGGTGTCGGGCCCTACGAGCCCGGGGCCGCGCCGCGCGCGGCGAGGAAGCGCAGGGCGCGTGCGGCGACCTCGGCGGGGGTGAGGGGGCTGCTGTCGAGGTAGAGGTCGGCGTGGGCGCGGGCGTGCGCGAGGCGCTGGCGCTCGGCGGCATCGAGGTCGGCGGGCCACTCGTAGCCGCGGCGCGCGCCGATCGTCGCGGGGTCGGCGTCGAGGTAGAGGAGCAGGTCGGGGCGAGAGAGCTGCCAGAGGTAGGGCACGCCGGAGTGTTCCTGGGCGCAGACCGCGGCGTCGTAGCCACCGGCGCGCAGGCGCTCGACCAGCGTCGTCTTGCCGGCCGCGCACGGCCCGACGACGACCACGCGCGGGCCGGCCCGCGCCCCCGCCTCGCCCGCCAGCCAGCCGCTCGGCGCGACGTCGGGCCGCTCCGCCCACGCCGGCGGCCCACCCTCCGCTTCGCGCTCGTCGCGACGACCTCGCTCGTTGTCGGTGTATGCTCCGTCCATGCGGTTTATCCAGGTGATCGGGAGTAGTGTCCTGGCCGCTCAGGCGAGCGGCAGTTCGACGGCGAGGCGGCGGATGGCCGGGTATTCGCCGCGCGGGCGTAGGGCCAGCGCCACCACCGCCATGTCGTCGTCGGGCCGGCCGGCGTCGTGCTCCAGCGCCTCGGCCAGCAGCGCGTCGGCCAGTTCGCGCGCCGTCAGGTCGGGACCGAGGCGCTCGCTCGCGCAGGCCAGCAGGTCGAGCGGGCGGCCGCGGCGCGCGCCGGCATGGATCACACCGTCCGAGAAGATCGCCACCTGCAGGCCCGGCTCCGCCGCGAACTCGTCGATCGCCGGCCGGGTGTGGCGCCGGATACCGATCGGCCCCGCGGCCGACGGCAGCAGCCGGTACTCGCCGCACGCGCCGTAGAGGAGCGGCGGCTCGCCGTTGCGGCAGCAGAGGACCGTCCGCGACACCAGGTCCACCGAGAGGATCGCCAGCGTCGCCGAGACGCGGCCGTGCCGGAAGGTGTGCAGGTAGTCGTGGACCGCGCGGGCCACCGCGCCGTCGCGCGCGCCGTCCTTCAGCAACGCGACCGCCTTGGCGCTGACCAGCAGGCTGAGCGTCTTGGCCGCCTGCCCGCTGCCCTGCCCATCTACCAGCACGACCGACAACCCCCCGGCCGGCCGCTCGACCAGCTCGACGGTGTCGCCGCTCTCGCGGCTGGCGTACTTATGCGTCTTGGCGACTGCGATCTGTATCTCGAAGGGCATATGCTTTTCAATGAAGGTAGGTGATGACTGCGAAGAAGAACGCTACTATGCTGACAATGGCACTTACAATGAAGACAGCCTTAGACACCGGATGGTCGTACACGGTTGTTACCCAGGATGGCAACCTCCTGGCCTTGGTCTTCAGTTTGCCCTCCAACTGAAGCATCAGTAACTCCGCTATGCAATCGACTTTGCGTAGAGTAGAGCGTTGCAGGCGAAGATATTCCTTATTCTCAAACGCCTGGGCTTCCTCGGCACCCGTGAGAAAGGTGTGCCGGGTAAATCCGTTCAATAGTATTAAGTTTTCAAGCCTTGGATGCTCTACATACCGGTGTCCATAGATATCGACCAGCGCACTAGCCAAGTCAAGCAGCTTCGCTTCGTCCAGAGTGACAGGCGTCCCGCCAAGAACGCGATATCGGTTGTATAGCGCTTGAAAGCCATAGTTGGCGTCCCGCATGTTCCAATGGACAAAGTAGTTCGACCCATGTTGCTTTAGGAATCGGAAGAAATCGTTCAGCATCTCCCGCTCAATCTGATCGTAATGTCTCTCGACTTCGTTCTTCGGTGTGCCTTGCATTTCGGCTACACTGTAGATCGAAAAGGAACGAGTTTGACCAGAGCCAAGGCTCTTGACCGCTATGGTTGAAATTCGAGGAGAGTAGCCGTTTGGCTTATCGACAAAGCTCTCGCAGGAGTAATGGATCGCGAATGTCGCCGACAAGG
>DASSSV010000620.1:0-20866 GCA_035708265.1 Thermomicrobiales bacterium
GCCTCGCCGGAGACGCGGTGGTGCTCTTCCAGAGCAATTGCCAGGGGGGACAGAGGCAAGCGTCCACGTAGGGTTCTCCCCCTCTCCCAGGATTGGGAGAGGGGGCCGGGGGGTGAGGGCCACCCGCTCGCCTTCCCCCCCGCCCGCCGCGATGGCATAATGCCCCAGGCACACGACCGCATACGGGATGGGAGGAGGTCGCCCATGGCAGAGAGCCCGACCCGCGAGGCCACGCTGCGGCGGCTGCGCGCCAACGCGGCCGCCGCGGGCATCGCGCTGACCGACGAGACCCTGGCGCGCATCGCCGCCGGCCAGTACCTCGGCAACGTCGAGGCGTTCGAGCGGATCGTCGCGGACGTCCCGCCCGACACGCTCCCCGACTACCTCAAGGACTGGAACCCGCCGGCGTCGCCCGCGGGCGACGCGCGCGAAGGAGGCCGGCGATGACCGTGCCGTTCGACCCCTATGCGCCGCTCCACGAGGTCGCGGCCGGCATCGAGCGCCGCGAGGTCTCGCCGGTCGCGCTGACCGAGGCGACGCTGGAGCGGATCGCCGAGTACGACCCGGCGCTCAACGCCTACCAGCTCGTCCTGGCCGACCGGGCGCGCGAGGCGGCGGCCGCGGCCGAGCGCGAGATCGCGGCCGGCCAGTACCGAGGGCCGCTCCACGGCGTCCCGCTGGCGATCAAGGATCTGCTCGCGACCGCGGGGATCGTCACGACGGCCGGCTCGAAGGTGCTGGCCGACTGGGTGCCCGACGAGGACGCGACCGCCGTGCGGCTGCTCAAAGAGGCCGGCGCGGTGATCGTCGGCAAGACCCGCATGAGTGAGTTCGCCTACAGCCCCGCCTCCAACAACGTCCACTACGGCCCGACGCACAACCCCTGGAACCACGGCCGCGACACCGGCGGCTCCAGTTCGGGCTCGGCGGCGGCGGTCGCTGCGGGGCTGGCCTACGGCGCGACCGGCTCCGACACCGGCTGCTCGATCCGCACGCCGAGCGCGCTCTGCGGGTTGGTCGGCCTCAAGCCGACTTTCGGGCTGGTCAGCCTGGCCGGCGGGGTGACGCTCTCCTGGTCGCTCGACCACCTCGGGCCGATGACGCGCACGGTGCGCGACGCCGCGATCATGCTCGACGCGCTGGCCGGCTACGACCCGCGCGACAGCCGCACCCGCCACCTGCCGCCGCACGACTACGCCGGCGGGCTCGCGGCGACCGAGGGGCGCGACCTGCGCGGCGTGCGCGTCGGCGCGGTGCGCGAGGACGGCTTCGGCACGCCGCCCGAGCCGGAAGCCGCGGCGGCGTGGGAGGCCGGCCTGGCGGCGCTGCGCGACGCCGGCGCGGAGATCGTCGACCTGGAGTTGCCCGACCTGAACGACCTGCGCGTCGTCGGCTCGGCGATCATCAACCTGGAGGCGGCGGCCTACCACGAGCCGATGCTGCGCGAGCGCCCGGAGGACTTCGGCGAGTTCGTGCGCGACCGCCTGATGGTCGTCTTCGGCTACGGCCCGACCGCGCTGGTGCGGGCGCAGCAGGCGCGCGCCGCGCTGCGGGCCCGCCTCGACCGACTCTGGGAGCGGGTGGACTACCTCTCGACGCCGGCCCTCGCCTACGGCGCGCCGCCGCTCGGCGAGAGCCGGACGAACACGCGCTACAGCATCCCCTTCAACGCGCTCGGCTGTCCGGGCATCGTCGTCCCGGTCACGCTGACGGGCGACGGTCTGCCGCTGGCCGCGCAAATCGTCGGCCGCCCCTGGGACGACGCCGGCGTCCTGCGCCTCGCGCGCGTCATCGAGCGCGACGGGCCGTGGCGGGGGCGGCATCCGTAGGGCGTGGGAGCGTGGGTGCGTGAGTGCGTAGGATGGAGGGCTAGCGGCTGAAGCCGCGCCTGAAGACGCCTCGCGGCGAGCGGAGCGGGCCTCTAGCGGCGATTGCAATCGCCGGCGCGGGCGGTTCGATCGCCCGTGCCGGTCCCGCTCCCACGCTCTCACGCTCCCACGTCCCAGCGGCACGGCTCGTGCGAGTCGGGAGGACCGGCCCGCGCGGCATCCGAACGAAGGCGACGGACGTAGAAAGGAGGGAACGGCGGGCGCAACGATGCGCGGGCCAGCGGGAGTCGTGCAGTCATGCCTGGGAGGTGGGCTATGCGGCGCGTTCACGCCACCCTGCGGTTCTGGATCGTCCTCCTGGCACTCGTCGCGCTGGCAACGGCGGTCCCGGCCGCGGCCGCCGGCGGCGATGTCCTCGTCACGAACGGCAGCCCCCCGTCGCCCTTCCCGCAGAACAAGCAGAACGAGCCCGGCGTGGCGATCGACGCCAGTCACCCGATGGTGCTGGCGGCCGGGTCCAACGACGAGCTCGACCTGGCGCCGTGCGACGGCAGCAGTTGCCCCTTCACGACGGGCGTCGGCGTGTCGGGCATCTACTTCTCGTTCGACGGCGGCAAGACCTGGACGCAGCCGACCTATCAGGGCTGGTCGGCGCGCACCGGCACGCCGATGGTGGGGCCGATCGGCACGCTGCCCGGGTATTTCGAGGCCGGCCTCGCCTCTGACGGCGACCCGGCGCTGGCGTTCGGCCCGCGGCCGGGCCCGGACGGCACCTTCTCGTGGGCCAACGGCTCGCGGCTCTACTACGCGAACCTGGCGGCCAACTTCGGCGCGACGCGCTCGGAAGAAGCCTTCAAGGGCTTCGAGGCGATCGCCGTCTCGCGCACCGATGACGTCCAGGCCGCGGCGAGCGGCGACAAGAGCGCCTGGATGGCGCCGGTGATCGTGTCGCGGCAGAACGCGGCGCTCTTCTCCGACAAAGACGCGATCTGGGCCGACAACGCCGCGTCGAGCCCCTTCTTCGGCAACGTCTACATCTGCAACGTCGCCTTCCGCAGCGCCACCCGGAGCACGAAGGCCGCGCCCGAGCCGGTGATGTTCACCCGCTCGACCGACGGCGGCGCGACCTGGTCCAACCAGCGCCAACTCTCGCAGGCTGCGAACAACATCACCGGCAACGGCCGGCAGGGCTGCACGATCCGCACCGACAGCCGCGGCACCGTCTACGTCTTCTGGGAAGGCACGATCAGCGGGCAGTCGGTGCAGTTCCTGGCCCGCTCGTTTGACGGCGGCGCGACGTTCGAGCGCCCGCGCGTCGTGGCGACGGTGGTCGACGTCGGGCAGTTCGACCCGGCCTCCGGCGACTTCACCTTCGATGGCGTCGGCGGCGCGCGGACCGACAGCTTCCCGAGCGTCGACATCGCCAACGGCGCGCCGAGCGGCGCAGGCGCCCCGAACACAATCGTGATGACCTGGGCCGACGCGCGCAACGGCCTCAACCACGAGCAGGCGCTGGTGACGGCCTCGACCGACCGCGGCCAGACCTGGTCCACGCCGATGAACGCCGCGGAGTCCGGCGACCGCCCCGACTTCCCGGCCGTGGCGATCTCGCCGGACGGGAGCGACGTCTACCTGGTCTACGACGGCTTCCTGACCCCCTGGCAGACGACGACGAGCAGCCCGCGCACCTTCCAGGGCGTCGTGCGGCACGCCAGCGGCGCGCTGGCCGGGTGGACCACGCTGCACCGCGGCGCGACGGGCGACGCGCGCGGGTCGAGCGCGAACGGCCTGACGAGCGAGTTCCTGGGCGACTACAACTGGGCGGCCGCCACGGACGCCTACGGCATGGCGGTCTGGAACGACGCGCGCAACGCGGCGGACTGCCCCGCGGTCGACGCCTACCGCCAGTCGTTGACGAGCGCGAGCCCGCTCCCCAAGCCCGCGCCGCTGACCGACTGCCCGGCGACGTTCGGCAACAGCGACATCTACGGCGGCCAGTTCGTCGCCCCCTAGGGCCTGGCCTCGTGCCTGGCTTATCGGCCCCCTCCCCGGTCGGGGAGGGGGCCTTTTTGCCCGCGGGCGCCCCTCCCCGACCGGCCGCCGGCCGTGATAGAGTAGCGCGGTCGGTTGATTCGCCCGACGCCAGGGGAGGGATCATGACCGCGACGCCGCCGGCCGACGACTTCACGCGCTACCTGCGCCCCGAGGAGATGGCGGCGGAGCTGCGGCGGCTGGCCGCGGCCTACCCGACGCTGGCGACGCTGGAGTCGATCGGCCGCAGTTTCGAGGGGCGCGACCTCTGGGCGATGACGCTCACCAATAGCGCGACCGGCCCGGCCGCCGACAAGCCCGCCATCTACATCGACGGCAACCACCACGCCGGTGAGGTCACCGGCGAGATGGTCTGCCTCTACACGATCTGGCGGCTCCTCACCGGCCACGGCCGCGACCCGGCGCTCACCGACCTGCTCGACCGCCGCACCTTCTACATCCGCCCGATCGTCTCGCCCGACGGCGTCGAGTTCTACCTGACGACCCCCTACACGCTGCGCTCGACGCCGCGCCCCTATCCCCCCGTCGACCCCGACCGCCCGCCGCCCGGCCTCTACCCCGAGGACCTCGACGGCGACGGCGCGATCGTGCAGATGCGCGTCGCCGACCCGGCCGGCGAGTGGCGCGTCAGCGAGCGCGACCCGCGCCTGATGCTCCGCCGCGGCCCCGACGAGACCGGCGGGACTTACTACCGGCTCTACGTCGAGGGCCGGGTCGAGGGCGAGGTCGGCGCGACGCTCCGCAACGCGCCGCCTCGTTGGGGCTTAGATTTCAATCGGGCGTATCCTCATAACTGGCAGCCCGAATACCGGCAGTCGGGCGCGGGGCCGTACCCGCTCTACGCGCCGGAGACGCGCGCCGGCGTCGAGTTCGTCCTGGCGCACCCGAACATCTGCGCGCTGGTCAACTACCACACCGCGGGCGGCTTCTGCTTCGTCCTGCCCTCCAGCCGTCCGGCGCGCGAGTACCCGCACGGCGACCTGACCGGCGACTACCGCGTCCTCTCGCGCGCCTTCGCCGAGATGACCGGCCAGCCGCTCTTCCAGAGTTACGACGAGGCGACCGGCGCGGCGCGCTACGGCTCGATGATGGACTGGGCCTACAACCAGCTCGGCATCTACGGTTGGGTGCCGGAACTGTGGGACCAGTGGGGCGCGGCCGGGGTGGACCGCCGCGGCGAGGAGCTGCACGCCTTCCACGGCCCGCGGAGCGAGGCAGAGCAGTTGAAGCTCCTCGCCTGGAACGACGAGGCGCTCGATGGCAAGGGCTTCGTCCCCTGGCATCGGTTCGACCACCCGCAGCTCGGCCCGGTCGAGCTCGGCGGCTGGACCTACAAGTTCACGACGCAGAACGCGCCGCCGCGCTACCTGCGCGAGATCTGCGAGCGCCACACGCCGTGGACCTTCTTCCTGGCGCGGTCGCTCCCGGAGCTGACCGTCGACAATGTGCGCGTCGAACCGCTCGACGGCGACGGTGCGCTCCTGCGCGTGAGCGCCCGCGTCGCCAACACCGGCTTCCTGCCGACCAACCTGAGCCAGCAGGCGCTCGTGACGCAGACGGCGCGTCCGGTCGAGGTCGCGCTGGAACTCGACGACGCCGAGGTCGTCGCCGGCCCGGCGCGGCACGATCTCGGCCACCTGCCCGGCCGCGGCGGCCGGCCCGGCCCGCCGTGGGCCGCGCCGGCGGCGTCCCCCTCCGCCCGCGAGATCCACTGGCTCGCGCGCGCCACCGGGCCGCGGCCACGCGGCCGGGTCGTCGCGCGCAGCCCGAAGGCGGGCGTGGCGGTCGCGGCGCTGCCCGACTTGGCGCCGCGTCGCTGACCGGCAGCGGTCGAGCGAGCACGAGGCGACGGTAGCGCTGCCATCGAGACGCGACGGGTGTCAGCCCGCGGTGACTCCCACGCCAGGCGGCGTGCTGGGAGCAACGGGGAGAAGGCCGCCGGCCCTCTCCCGAAATCGTCCCGTCGGGGACTGCTGGTGGAACGCGGTCTTCCAGGCGCCGTGCTGCTTCACGAATACCGTCGTCATGAAGGCGGAGTACGGTTCCTGTCCCGCCCGCTCGGCCCTGGCCCGGTAGGTCAGGAGCGCGCTGTCGGGGGTGAGCCCGACGACCAGCGGTTCCTCGATGCTGAAGCGCGCCCACGGGGGCGCGGCGCCCATCGTCTCGATCGCCTGCTCCCGCGTCAGCACCCCGAATGGAAAGACCATCAGCGCGTCGGCGGTGAGGTTGCGCCGATAGAAGTCGGCCCCGGTCCCCCGCGAGAGGGCCTGCCAGCCCTGCTCTTCGAGTGCGACCAGCGTCTGTTGCAAGTTCTCGCCGCGGCGCTCGCCCGTGGCATCCTCCTTCGAGGCTTGCCCGGCAAGATGGATGCCGTCCGGCTGGCGCCTCACCCTTCCCAGGCCAGGCGGTAGAGCGCGACCACGTCCTCGACGGTCGCCCGGCGCGGGTTGGTGGCGTAGGAGAGGTCGGCGAGGGCGTTGCGGGCCATCGGGGCGAGGCTGGCGGCGAAGTCCGCCTCCGGGATGTCGAGCGCCCCGGCGATGCTGCCGGGGATGCGGACGCGCTCGCGCAGGTCGCAGGCCGCCGCGGCGAGGCCGGTGGGGCCGCCGCCGACGCCGAGGAGGTCGGCCAGTTCGGCGTAGCGGGCGGCGGCGCGGTCGTCCTCGGCGTTGAAGCGCAGGACGTGGGGCGTCAGCAGCGCGTTGGCCCGGCCGTGCGGGATGCCCCAGGCCGCGCCGAGCTGGTGCGCCATCGCGTGGATCAGCCCGAGGCCGGCGATCATCGCCATGCCGGCCAGCGTCGCGGCGGTGTGCATCGCCTCGCGCGCGGCGAGGTCGTCGCCGGCGGCATAGGCGCGCGGCAGGGCGGCGGCGATCCGGCGGATCGCCCGCGCCGCCAGCGCGTCGGACACGGCCGAGGCGCCGGTGGACGCGAACGCCTCCAGGCAATGGACGAAGGCGTCGTAGCCGGTGTCGGCGGTGATGGCCGGCGGCATCCCGGCCGGGAAGCGCGGGTCGACGATGGCGAGGTCGGGCGCGTCGCAGTAGGCGACGTGCTTGCGCGGTGGGGTCGCCTCGCGGTCGGTGAGGACCATCCCCCGGCTGACCTCGGAGCCGGTGCCGCTGGTCGTCGGGATGGCGACGAACTGCACCCGCCGCGCCCGCGCGGCCTTCGGCCGGCCGAACGCGCCGGTGAAGTCGGCGACGGTCAGGCCGGGGTAGGCGTGGAGCATCCAGATCCCCTTGGCGGCGTCGATTGAGGAGCCGCCGCCGAGCGCGACGATCGTGTCGGGGGCGAGCGCGGCAGCGTGGTCGGCGCCGCGCCGGCAGAGCGCCAGCGAGGGGTCGGGCTCGACCTCCGCGAAGACCTCCACCTTCGCGCCGGCCGGCAGCGCCGCGCGCACCGTCTCGGCGAAGCCGAGCGCCACGACGCCGCGGTCGGCGACGATCAGGGCGCGCTCGCAGGTCAGGCGGCGCAGCGCCTCCAGCGCCCCGGCGCCGTAGACCAGCCGCGTCGTGAACTGGAACTGCTGCATCCCCCCTCCCCGCTGAAGGACGAGGTACGAAGTACGAAGTACGAATTAAGCGTGGCCGGCAACTATTCGTACTTCGTACCTCGTACCTCGTACTTCCATTCACTTCGCCGCGAGCGCCGCCGCCTCGGGTGCGCGGAGGGCGCCGCTGAAGAAGGCGTCGAGGCGGTCGAGGTAGTCCTCCCGCAGCCCGAGGGAGGCGCAGGCGTGGTCGAGGTCGGGGACGACCCAGAGTTCCTTCGGCTCGCCCGCGGCGGCGTAGAGCAGCCGCGCCTCGGTGAGCGGGACCAGGCGGTCGCTGGCGCAATGGATCAGCAGCAGCGGGCGCGGCGCGATCCGGCCGATGGCGCCGATCGGGCGGTTCAGGCCGATCGGCGTGCGGCAGAAGAGTTCGCCGAAGCGGATCACGAGCGGGGCGAACGGGTAGCGCGGCAGGCGGTAGAGGAGGCGGATGCCGTTGGCCGCGACGTCGTCCAGCGCGGCGAAACTGCTGTCGGCGACGACCGCGGCGATGCGCGGCTCCCGCGCGGCCGCCTGGATCGCGGCGGCGGCGCCCATCGAGACGCCGGCCACGCCGATGCGCCGGCCGGCCAGTTCCGGCCGCGCGCGCAGGAAGTCGACCGCCGCGACGATGTCGGTCGCCTCGCGGTAGCCGATCGTCGAGCGGTCGCCGGCGCTGGCGCCGTGCGCGCGGAAGTCGAAGAGGAGGACCGCGTGGTCGCGCGCGCGCAGGCCGCGGGCGAGGTCGAGCAACTCGTTCCGGCTCATCGCGAAGCCGTGGCAGATGATGACGGCGTCGCGCGGCCGGGCGGCGGGGAGATACCAGCCGCTGAGGGCCAGGCCGTCGGCGGTGCGGAAGGTCACTTCCTCGAGGTCGGGTTCGAGGTCGCGGGCGGCGAGGACGGCGACGCGCCGCGGCCGGGTGATGGTGTGCCCCATCACGGCGGAGGTGGCGAGGAGCAGCGCGCCCGCGCCGAGCCCCGCGGCGCCCAGGCGGCGGACGGCGTGTCGCGCCGCGGCGCTCGCCGCGCGCGAGGCGCCCGTCGGGCCGGTGGTCGTCGGCGTCGGTGGTGCTGCGTCGGTCATCGCTCCGTCCCCCGTCTCGCCGGCGATGTCGCGCGCCGCGGCCAGTATAGCCGATGGAGGCGTGACATCGCGGCCTCTGCAACGTACTAGGGCTGTGGGCGTCGCCCGCGGACCGGCCGGGTGGTGCCGGCTGGGAGCGCCGGTCGCGGACCGCGCCGACCCGCTGCGTCGCATGGATACCCGATTGCTCTCTCGCAAGCCGCGCACCACCGCCCGCGGCGCGCGAGGAAGAGAGGGCCCCTATGGTGATCGAGGAACGGGTCGGCGAGGCGTTCGAGCTCGACGAGCAACTAACGGTCGTCGGGCGGAAGCTGCAGCCCGGCGACCCCGCGCCCGACTTCACGCTCGACTACTTCGACCCCGCCGCCGGCGGTATCCGGCCGGCGCGGCTGGCAGATTCGGCCGGCATGGTGCGCCTGCTCAACGTGGTCAACTCGCTCGACACGCCGGTCTGCCACGTCGAGACGCGCGCCTGGGAGCGGCTGCGCGCCGACCTGCCCGACGGCGTCGAGGTCTTCACGATCAGCATGGACCTCCCGTTCGCCCAAACGCGCTGGCAGAGCGCCGAGGGCGTGACGCACCGCGCGCTCTCGGCGCACCGCAGCGAACAGTTCGGGCGCGACTACGGCACGCTGATCAAGGAATGGCGACTCCTCCAGCGCGCCGTCTTCGTGATCAACCGCACCGACCGCATCGCCTACGCCGAGTACGTCGCCGACCAGATGCGCGAGCCGGAGTATGCCGCGGCGATCGCCGCCGCGACCGCGGCCGCCAGGACGGTGGATTGACGATTGCCGAGCACCGGTCGAAGACCCGCGGTCCACGGAGAGACGCCATGCGCATCCTCATCGTCGGCGCGGGGATCGGCGGGCTGACCGCCGCGCTCGCCTTGCGCCAGGCCGGCTTCGACGCCCACGTCTACGAGCAGGCGAGCGTCCTGCGCGAGGTGGGCGCCGGGGTCTTCATCAGCCCCAACGCCGTCAAGGTGCTGCACGGGTTGGGGCTCGCCGGGGCGCTCGGGGCTGCCGGCGTCGTTTCGCTGTCGCTTGACAGGCGCGACTGGCAGAGCGGCGCGGTACTGGGGCGGATGCCGCTCGCCGCGGCGGCGGTGGCCCGCTGGGGCGCGCCCTGCTATCACCTGCACCGCGCCGACCTCCACGACGCGCTGCGCGCCGCCCTGGGCGACGAACAGATTACGCTGGGTGCCCGCTGTGTCGCCGTCCAGCAGGGCGACGCGACCGTGACGGCCCAATTTGCCGACGGGCGCGCCGCCGTCGGCGATCTGCTCATCGGCGCCGACGGCGTCCACTCGGTCGTGCGCGAGCATGTTGCCGGCCCGGACCGGCCAATCTGGTCGCGGCAGATCTCCTGGCGCGGCCTGGCGCCGGCAGAGGTTGGGCACGAGTGCGGGTTGGAACTGCGCCACCACTCCTTCGCGGGGCCGCGCCGGCAGTTCGTGACCTTCTATGTCGCGGCGGGCCGGCTTGTGAACTGGGTCGGCAATACGCAGAGCGACGACGACTGGCGCGAGGAGTCCTGGTCGGCGCGCGGCGACCGCGACGAGGCGCTGGCGCTCTTCGCGGGCTGGCATCCCCAGGTGCGCGCGCTCATCGCGGGGACCGCGCGGGTGTTCAAGTGGGCGCTGTTCGACCGCCCGCCGCTCGACACCTGGACGCTCGGGCGCGTGACGTTGCTGGGGGACGCGGCCCATCCGATGCTCCCGTTCCTGGCGCAAGGCGCCGGCCAGAGCATCGAGGATGCGTTCGTGCTGGCGCGGTGCCTCGCCGCCGACCGCGATGAGCCACGGCGCGCGCTCGCGGCATACGCCGCCCGCCGCCAGCAGCGCACAGCCGCCGTCCAGGCCGCGTCGCGCAACGCCGGCCGCCAGGCGCAGCTCGCCGACCCGGCCGCGGTGGCCGAGCGCGATGCGCGGCTGGCCGCCGACCCGGAGTCGGTGACCGCCCAGTTCGATTGGATCTGGGGCTACGACGTGGCGAGCGCCGTATCCTGAGGAGGTACGATTGACCATCCGCGCGGTCGTGTTCGACATCGGCGGCGTGCTGGAGATCACGCCGCGGACGGGCTGGGGTGAGCGCTGGGAGGCGCGCCTCGGGCTGGCGCCGGGGGAACTGCGCAGGCGCCTCGGCGACGTCTGGCGCGGCGGCGCCGTCGGCGCGATCGCCGAGGCGGACGTGGAGCGCCGCACCGGCGAGATCCTGGGGCTGGAGCGCGCCGACGTCGATGCCTTCATGGCCGACCTCTGGGCCGAGTATCTTGGCACGCTCAACGTCGAACTCGCGGCCTACTTCGGCGGCCTGCGCCCGCGCTACCGCACCGGCATCCTCAGCAATAGTTTCGTCGGCGCGCGCGAGCGGGAGGAGGCCCGCTACGGCTTCGGCGACCTCTGCGACACGATCGCCTACTCGCACGAGGAGGGCCTGGCCAAGCCGGACCCGCTCATCTACGCCCTGACCTGCGCGCGCCTCGGCGTGCGCCCCGAGGAGACGATCTTTCTCGACGACGTCGCGGCGTGCGTCGACGCCGCCCGCGCCTGCGGCCTCCACGCCATCCTCTTCCGCGACACCGCCCAGGCCATCGCCGACATCGAGGCGTGCCTGGCGGCAAGCGGGTTGAAGATTGAAGATCACAAATTGCGGATCCGCGATCGTGCCAGAATCTGCAATCTGCAATCTGTAATCTGCAACCGCGTCAGGCGAGGCCGACGCGGCGGCGGACGGCGCGCGTGAGCGACGCGAACTCGTGGACGCCCAGGCGCGTGACGGCCCAGGCGTAGAAGGCGGCGCCGGCCGCGGCCGGCAGGAAGAGCGCGGCCGACTCGCGCACCAGCCGCGGGCCGGGGACGGCGCCCTCCAGGCCGCGCGAGAGTGCGAAGGCGAGGAGCGCCATCGGCACGCCCGCGCCGAGGCAGATCGCCAGCGTCCGCGCCAGCGCCCGCCGCCCGTCCGGGCCGAGCAGGTGGCGCGCCAGGTAGAACATGATCGCCGCGTGCAGCGTCCACTGGACCGAGTTCGCCGCCACCAGCGCCACCATCCCGAAGCGCCCGACCAGCGTGATCTCGACCGCCAGGTAGGCGACCACCGCGGTCACGCCGACGAGCTGCGGCGTGAGCGTGTTCTTCCGTGCGTAGAAGACGAAGATCAGGAGTTGGTCGTAGGCCGAGAAGAAGGTGCCGGGCAGGTACCAGAGGAGCGCTACCAGGATCATGTGCGCGCCGGTGGCGGTCGTCGCGCCGTGGTAGAAGATCAGCGCGATCAGCGGCCAGGCCAGCGCGAGCAGGCCGAAGGTCGCCGGGGCGATCAGCACCGTCGTCAAGCGCAGCGCGGCGGCTAGGGTGTCGCGGAAGCCGGCCTCGTCGCCCGCCTCGGCGTGGCGCGAGAGCGCCGGCAGCGCGCCGAGGGAGATGCCGGTGGCGACGAGCCCGAGGACGAGCTGCTGGAGCGTCGTCGCGTAGCGCATCGCGCCGAGCGCGTCCTCGCCGGCGCGCCAGGCGAAGTTGCGGTCGACGAGCTGGCCGAAGGTGTTGGCGAAGAGGCCGATGAAGATCGGCGCATAGAGGATGAAGATGCGCCGCACGGCCGGGTGGCGCAGGTCGAGCGCCGGCCGCGGCAGGACGTCGCGCAGCCCCGGCGACTGCAAGAGGACCAGTAGCAATGCGCCGGTCAGCACGCCGACGACCATGCTGCTGACGCCGAGCCAGCGCTCCAGCGCGATCGTCGCGACGATGATCGCCAGGTTGCGCGCCGCCTGCGCGGCCGAGGGCCAGGCGAAACGCCCGAGCGCGTAGTTGGTCGCCATGAAGATCGCCGAGCAGCCGAGCATGACCACCGCGGGCAGGATCAGCCGGATGTTGTAGACCGCCGCGGGGATCAGGTCGGCGCGCAGCGCGCCCGAGCCGCCGGTCGAGAGCCAGAGGCGGACCAGCCGGCCGGCAAAGATCTCTAACACCACCACGGCGCCGCCGATGACGATGAGCGCCAGCGTCAGCAGCGTGCCGACGATGCGCCTGAGTTCCTCGCGGCGCTCCGGCGCGCTGTACTCGCTGAGCACCGGCACCAGCGCGGCGGCGACCATCCCGCTGATAAGAAGGTCGTAGAGGATTGTCAACATGCTGTCGGCCAGGGCGAACGGCGCGATGGCGTCGCCCGTGCCGAAGTAGTACGACGCGACCTGCTCGCGCCCGAGCCCGAAGAGGCGCGAGAGCAGGTTGCCGACCATGATGATGAACGCCGCCGAGGCGATGCGCCGGCTGGCGGTGTGGGCGGCGTGGGCCGTGGGCCGTGGGCCGTGGGCCGTCTCGTCGAGGCCCGCCCGGCGTTCCGCGTCGTCCTGAACCGTCTCGATCACCGGCCCGACTCCCCGTCGCGCGCCCCGTCGCCGGTGGGCGGCGCGCCGCCACCTCGCGCCCGCTCGATCAGCGCCGTGGTCGAGTGCCCCGGTAGATAGGGGATGGTGCAGACGGCCCCGCCGTAGCCTCGCACGATCGTCGCCTCCGGGAGCGGCTTGCCCGGCTCGCCCGGTCCGGCCGCGTAGTCGCCGCCCTTGACGTACACGTCCGGCTTCAGCGCCGTGATCAGCGCGGCCGGCGTGTCCTCGCGGAAGAGCGTCACGTAATCGACCGCGTCGAGCGCGGCCAGCAGTTCGGCGCGTTCGCCGGCCGGCACCAGCGGGCGCGCCGGCCCCTTCAGCCGCGCGGCGCTCGCGTCGTCGTTCAGCCCGACGACCAGCAGGTCGCCGAGCGCGCGGGCCGCGCGCAGGTAGCGCAGGTGCCCGACGTGCAGCAGATCGAAGACCCCGTTCGTGAAGACGACGCATTGCCCGTCGCGCCACCACGCCGCGCGCAGGCGCAGCAGCCGCTCCTGGCTCACGACCGCAGGTGTTAGGGGGTGGGCGTTAGGCGTTAGGGGTTCGCCGGCGGGCGGGGCCGCTGCTTCCGAGCGAGACCTGGCCACGGAGCCAACTCCTAACGCCTGACGCCTAACGCCTAACGCCTTCGTCACCGGAAGCGCACGTAGGCGATGGCACAGGCCAGGATGATGAACAGGAGCTGCGTCAGGTCGAGGTGCAGGTAGGCGGCGAAGTCGAGCGGCCGGCTCAGGAAGAGGTCCAGCCCGAGCGGCCGGGGCATGCGCGCGTTGAGCACGAAGCGGCTGACGGCGACGCCGAGCAGGATGCAGCCGATCCCGAGGAGTTGCAGGTTCACGCCGCGCTTGCGCCGGGCGGCCCAACTGATCGCCTCCGCGACACCGAAGCCGAGCAGCACCGCGAACCAGAAGCCCCAGTCGTAGGTCGCGCCCGGACTCAGCCCGACGTCGTACCAGAAGCCCCAGGCGACGCCGATCGCGACGGCCGCGACGACCCCGGCGACCAGCGCGCGCACGAGCGTCGTCACGTCGGTCTCGTAGGTCACGCTCGGGCGCACGCGGGCGCAGTCGCGACAGCGCAGGCCGACCGCGGTCGTCATCGCGCATTTCGTGCAGATCGGCTTGCCGCACTTGCCGCAGCGCAGGCGCGTCGGCGTATTCGGGTGGTAGGCGCAGCGCAACTCCGCGTCGTCGCGCTGCGGGGTCGGGGCCGTGGCGGTGATGGCGTCCTCCGTCGTGGACCGGCTCGCGCTTCGCATTTCGACAAGTATAGTACAGCGCCCCGCCGCCCTGCCGTTCGCGCGCGGTCGTCGCGCGCCGCGGACCGCGTGGCGAGCATCGCTGTACAGGATCTAGCGCACGGTGGGGCGGCGCGGTTTCACAGGCAGGGGTGAGGACAGCGCCCGCGCCCTTGCCGGGGCGCGGGCGCCGTGAGGCACCATCCGCCGTCATGTGTCGAGCCCGGCGCGCTAGGGCAGGTTGCCCGCGCCGTGGCCGTTGAGCTTGGCGAGGTCGGCCGGGGCGATCACCTGGTCGATCGCGCCGTACGCGCGCGCCTCCTCGGCGGTCATGTAGTAGTCGCGCTGGGTGTCCTGGCGGATGCGCTCGAGCGGCTGCCCGGTGTGCCGGGCCATGACCTCCAGCATCGTGTTGTTCAGGCGCAGCGTCTCGCGCGCGGCGATCTCGACGTCGGGGATCGCGCCCTCGAAGCCGGACGAGCCCTGATGGATCACGACGCGGGCGTGCGGCAGGGCGCTCCGCTTGCCCGGCGCGCCGGCCATCAGCAGCACCGCGCCCATCGAGGCGGCCATCCCGACGCAGTAGGTGGCGACGTCGGGCTTGACGAACCGCATCGTGTCGTAGATCGCCATGCCCGCGACCACATCGCCGCCGGGGCTGTTGATGTAGAGGGAGATCTCGCGGTCGGGGTCCTCGCCCGCGAGGAAGATCAGTTGCGCCACGGCGAGGTTGGCGACCTGGCTGTCGATCGGCGTGCCGATGAAGACGATGCGGTCCTGCACCAGCCGCGAGTAGATGTCGAAGACCCGCTCGCCGCGGTTGGTGCTCTCGACGACGTAGGGGACTACCAGTCGGTGCCGGGGGTCGCGCGTCCTGCCGTCCATGCTCCCTGTCCTTTCCGGCTGTCGTGGGTCGCGCCGAAGGCGGCTGCAACGGCGTTGGCGGGTCGGTTCAGTCGTCGCCGCCCGGGCGGCGGAAGCCGACGTCGCGGTGCGGCCGTTCCGCGTCGCCGATCGATTTGGATCTGGCGGCTTCCAGTTCGCGCTGCGCCTCGCCGAGCGCGCCCTGGAAGGAGGCGTTGAGCGCGTCGGCGAGGGCCGCGCAGGTGTCGGCGTAGACCCGCCAGAGGCTGCGCGGCACCCGCTGCGCGAGCACCTGCCCGAACCAGGCGCGGTAGACCTCGAGCTCGGCCTGCACGGCGGGGTCCGCCGCATCCCCGGCCGCGCCCTCCGGCTCGCCGACCGGGTAGCCTGCCAGGCGGTCGAGCGTGGCGCGGGGCACGCCGAAGGCGTCGGCGATGCGCTGGAGCGAGCGGACGGTCGGCACTACCTGGCCGCGCCGCCAGCGCGACACCTGCGCGTCGGTGACGCCGACCGCGCGCGCCAGCCGGGCCTGCGAGAGCCCGCGGCTCTCCATCGTCGCCGTCAGCCAGGTCGGGAACCGGTTGCGCGGGTCGTCCACCGCCGCCTCCTCGTCCCTAGCATACAAGAAAGTATCCTGTCTGGCAAGACAGATTATGCGATGGAGGCATGCTGATTTGGGCGGGGGCCGGGCGGCTGAAACCGCGGCCGGAGGCCGCTCCGCGGCACGAAGGCCGCCGGCGCGGCCGGGGATGCGGTGTCCCGCCCCAATCCGCCGGGCGCCCTCCGGGCGTGGGTTTCGCGGCGAGCCGCGGCGAGCCTCCAGCCGCGGTTGCAACTGCGGGCGCGTCCCCCGCCAGCGCGGCGGCAACCGCCGGCCTGGCGCCCTTGCTATACTACCCCCTGGCGGCGCGCCCGCCGCGCGCCGCGATCCCGCGCGACACCGCGACGTTCCCCGGCCTGGCGTCGGGGGAAGAGAAGGGAAATGGTCAGCACCGAGGTCCGCACCGAGCCGGCGCTGCGCAGCGCCTTCTTCCTCCACACCATCGTCTTCGTCGGCGGCCTGACCTCGATCGGCATCGAGATCGCCGCCTCGCGCCTGATCGCGCCCTACTTCGGCAACTCGACCTTCATCTGGGCCAACGTCATCGGCCTGACGCTCGCCTACCTCTCGATCGGCTACTACCTCGGCGGCAAACTGGCCGACCGCTACCCCAGCGAAATCTTCCTTTACAGCCTCACCGCCATCGCCGCCGCCTTCACCGGCTTCATCCCCTTCCTGGCGCGGCCGATCCTCAACGCCTCGCTCAACGCGTTCGACGCCCTCTCGGTCGGCGCGTTCTACGGCTCGCTCGTCGCCGTGATCCTCCTCTTCCTGGTGCCGATCACGCTGCTCGGCTGCGTCTCGCCGCTGGCGATCCGGCTGAAACTCCGGGGCGTCGAGCAGGCCGGCAACACTGCCGGCTCCCTCTACGCCCTCTCGACGATCGGCTCGATCGCCGGCTCGTTCCTGCCGGTGATCGTGCTGATCCCCTTCCTCGGCACCTACCAGACCTTCTACACGCTGGCGCTGCTGCTGCTCGCCGTCTCGATCCTGGCGCTGGCGCGGCTCCGGGCGGCCGTCCCGGCGCTCGTCGCCGCCGCGCTGATCGCCGCGGTCGTGCTGGTCGCGCTCTTCGGCGCGCGCGGCGTCCTGCGCCGCCCGGAGTCGGGCACGCTCCTCTACGAGGGCGAGTCAGAGTACAACTACATCCAGGTCGTCCAGAACGGCGACGAGCGCGACCTCGTGCTCAACGACGGTCACGCCACCCACTCGATCTACAACCCGAAGCAACTCCTGACCGAGGGGCCGTGGGACTACTTCATGATCGCGCCCTTCTTCAACGCGAACGAGCGGCCGGCCGACGTCCGCTCCCTCTGCCTGATCGGCCTGGCCGGCGGCACGACGGCGCGGCAGTTCACCGCCGTCTACGGCCCGATCCCGATCGACGGCGTGGAGATCGACCCGAAGATCGTCCAGGTCGGGCGCGAGTACTTCGACATGACCGAGCCGAACCTGAACGTGGTCATCCAGGACGGCCGCTACTTCCTCAAGACGACCAACCGCCGCTACGAAGTGATCGGCGTCGACGCCTACCGCCAGCCCTACATCCCCTTCCAGCTCACGACCAAAGAGTTCTTCCAGGAGGGCTACGACCACCTGACCGATGACGGCGTGATGGTCCTCAACGCCGGCCGCTTCGGCACCGACTACCGCCTCGTCAACGCCGTCGCCACGACGATGAAGGCGGTCTTCCCGCACGTCTACATCGTCGACGTGGCGCGCTTCTCCAACAGCATGGTCATCGCCACCAAGCAGCCGACGACGATCGGCGACTTCGAGGCCAACGTCAGCCGCCTCGCGCCCGGCTCGCCGCTGCGCGTCATCGGCGACCTCAGCATCAGCAAGGGCAACATCCGCGAGTGGCACGGCGGCGGCCTCGTCTTCACCGACAACCGCGCGCCGGTCGAGCAGGTGATCGACCAGATCATCATCAACGCCGCGCGCGAGGAGACCGAGCAGCGATGAGCGCGGCCGCCGAGGACGCCGCGATGAATGTCGCCACGCCGGAGCCGCTGCGCTTCGCCCTCTTCGCCGGCCTGCCGCTCCGCCACGGCGTCACCCGGCGCGCGCCCGGCCTCCACCGCGACGGCGACGTGAGTTACGCAACCGGCGGCGACCCGGCCGCCGTCTACGCGAACCGCCGCCGCTGGCTCGCCGCCATCGGCGCCGACGCGGCCGACGTCGTCGCCGCGCGCCAGGTCCACGGCGCGCGCGTCGCCGCCGTCACCGCCGCGGCGCGCGGCCGCGGCGCGCGGGCGCTGGCCGACGCCCTGCCGGAGACCGACGCGCTCGTCACCGACGCGCCCGACCTGCCCCTCCTCCTGACCTACGCGGACTGCACGCCGCTCTTGCTCTACGACCCCGTCCGGCACGTCGCTGGCGTCGCGCACGCCGGCTGGCGCGGCACCGTCGCCGACGTCGCCGGCGCGACGGTCGCCGCCCTGGCGGAGCGCTACGGCTCGCGCCCGGCCGACCTCCTGGCCGGCATCGGTCCGGCGATCGGCCCCTGCTGCTACGTCGTCGGCGCGGAGGTGATCGGCGCCTGGGACGCCCTCGGCCTACCCGGCGACGCCGTCGTCCGCGCCGTGCCCGACCGCCCCGCCCAGTGGTATTTCGACCTGCCGCGCGCCAACCGCCTGCTCCTCCAGCGCGCCGGCCTGCTGCTCGAGCACATCGAGGACGCGGCGACCTGCACCGCCTGCCGCGTCGCGGACTACTTCTCCCACCGTGCCGAGCACGGCCGCGCCGGGCGCTTCGCCGCCGTGATCGCGCTGGCGTAGCCGGGAGTCGGGAGTCGGAAGGCATTTGAGGGAAGATGGGGAAGGGGCTGGCGGCTGGCGGCTGCAACCGCGCCTGAATACGGCTGGCGCCGTCACCAAGGCAGCCGGCGCGGCCTGATTTCGCCGCCGGCTACGGCTGTACCGATATGATAAAATTCGCATGATGAGCGCAGGGGATGACTGGTCGATTGTCTTCTACACCGAGGAGGACGGCCGCAGCCCGGTCGTGGAGTTCCTCGATGGCCTCGACGTCAAGACGCGAGCGCGCTTCGACTGGTCCATCGAACAGTTGCGCCAGCGCAACGTGCAGGCGCGACCGCCGCTCGTCAGGCACCTCGAAGGCAAGCTTTGGGAGTTGCGGGAAGAGAGCAACACCAACATCTACCACATCATCTACGTCTTCTTCACCGGACGCCACATCGTCTTCCTGCACGGCTTCCAGAAGAAGAGCCAGCGGACGCCTCGGCGCGAGATCGAGACCGCGCTCGCTCGTCTCGGTCGTTTCACCGCTCGGCAAGGGGAAACACAGTCATGACCCAGACAACGCCTGACCCGATCACCGCCGGACAGCGGGCGTATCAGGAGTGGCACGACCGCCAGATGGCCGACCCCGAGTTCCGGCGTGTCTACGCCGAGGAAGCGGCCAAGAAGGAACTCTGGCTCCAACTCGTCGAGGCGCGCCAGGCGGCCGGGCTCACGCAAGCCCAGATGGCCGAGCGGCTGGGGGTCAGCCAGTCGCAGGTGGCGAAGATCGAGAAGCGCGGCTACGAGGCGTATACGCTCACGACGCTGCGCCGCTATGTCCAGGCCCTCGGCGATGACTTCACCCTCGAAGTCCGCGTCCGCCACGCGCCGCGGCCGGAGCCGGCGTCCGCGCCCGCCTCGTAGCGCAGGCGAGTTGATAGTAGGTAGTTGACAATTGATAGTTCCTCGCAGCCGGGGCTCCGTCCTCTTTCAACTACCAACTATCAACTATCAACTCAAGGAGGCCGCCAAGATGAACCTGCCCGATCGCATCGCCCGCGTCCAGGAGACGATCGCCGCGGCGGCGCGGCGCGGCGGGCGGAGCCCCGACGAGGTCACGCTCGTGGCGGTCTGCAAGACGGTGGACCGCGCGGCGGTGGACGACGCCTACCGCTGCGGCCTGCGCCACTTCGGGGAGAATCGGGTGCAGGAGGCGCGCGCCAAGTTCGGCGACGGCAAGCCGGCCGGCCTGACGCTGCACCTGATCGGCTCGCTGCAGACGAACAAGGCCAGGGAAGCGGTCGCGCTCTTCGACATCGTCCACTCGGTCGATCGCGCGGCCATCGCCGAGGCGCTGGCGAAGCGCGCCGCCCAGGCCGGCCGCCGCCTCCCAGTGCTGCTAGAGGTGAACATCGCGCGGGAGGCGAGCAAGCAGGGCGCCGACCCGGACGAGGTGCCGGCGCTCGCTGCCGCGGTCTGCGCGCTCCCCGAACTGGAGTTGCGCGGGCTGATGGCGATGGCGCCGCTCGTCGCCGACGCCGAGGAGACTCGCCCGGTCTTCCGAGCGCTGCGCGAACTGCGCGACGACCTGTGCCGCGCCCACCCCGGCCTCCCGCTGCCCTACCTCTCGATGGGCATGACCAACGACTACCCGGTGGCGGTCGAGGAGGGCGCGACGCTCGTGCGCGTCGGCCGGGCCATCTTCGCCGGCTGACCGGCCCCCGGCGCTACTGCACCACGACCGTCCCCTTCATATCGGGGTGCAGCGTACACTGGTAGGGGTAGTTGCCCGCCTTGGTGAAGGTGTAGGTGAACGACGCCCCGGTGTCGAGGATGCCCGAGTCCCAGACCTGGTCCATGCTGGTCGTCGTGTGCTGGACCCCGGTGTTGACCCACTTCACCGTCCCGCCGACCGGGATCGTGACCGTCGGCGGCTTGAAGCCGAAGTCGTAGATCTGCACCTCGACCGGCCCGGGCTTCGCCGTCGCGGTCGGCGGGGCGGCCGCGGCGGTCGGCGCGGGAGGCGCGGTCGGCGCGGTCGTCGGCGCGGCGGTCGCGGCGGGGGCGGTGGTCGCCGTCGGCGGGGCGGTCGTCGGCGACGCGGCGACCGCGGGCGCGGCGGTCGGCGGGGCCGCGGCGGTGGGCGGTGCGGTCGTCGCGGTCGACGACGCGGCGCTGCCGCAGGCGTCGAGGACGAGGGCCAGGGCCGCCGCGCCGCCGAGGCCCGCGCTCAAGCGCAGGAACCGGCGCCGGGATAGCCGGCGGGGGGCGGGGCCGCTTGCCGAGGGACCGGGGATCGCCATCGCTGCGCCTCCTTGGCGGGCAGCCGGCCGGCGTCGGCCGCCAGATCTTCGAGGACTCAGGACTGAGTGACGTCAGGATTCGGAAGCAGAGAGGCCATCCCTGTACGCCCAGCCCACTGAGTCCTGAGTCCTCAGTCCTGAGTCCTCCGTCCTTCGCGCCCGCGCCGGAGTGGGCGCGACTCCAGAGAGGGGGCGGCCTCGC
Source organism: Thermomicrobiales bacterium (assembly GCA_035708265.1). Classification (GTDB taxonomy): domain Bacteria; phylum Chloroflexota; class Chloroflexia; order Thermomicrobiales; family CADCWN01; genus DASSSV01. Next base: position 20,834 of record DASSSV010000620.1, read on the forward strand.
GGCCGCCCCTGGGGAAGAGGAGAGGAGGAGTAA
>DASSSV010000621.1:0-3332 GCA_035708265.1 Thermomicrobiales bacterium
CAGGCCGGGGGGAGGGCCGGCGTCGAGCGCGGCGAGCAGCGCGCGCACCCGGCTGTTCAAAGCCGGCGAGATCGCCGCGCCGAACTCGACCAGCAGCGCGCCGTCGCCGGCCGGGTGGTAGCGCGGCCGGGCCTCCTGCCCCTCGCCCACCGTCATCCGTCACCTCAAGCAATCGTCGCGCGCCGGCGGTTTCAACCGCGGGCGCGGCCCCATCGCCGGCACATCCGCCGGCGCGCCGCCCTCACCCGCCCGCCGCGCGCACCACCTCCGCGAGCGGGCGGATGGCGATGCCCGCGGCCTCCAGCGCGGCCCGCACGGCGCGCGCCAGAATCGGCGCGCCCGGCGTGTCGCCGTGGATGCAGAGCGTGTCCGCCCGCAGCGCGATCTCGCTGCCGTCGATCGCCGTCGTCTTCCCCTCCGCGACCATCCGCACCGCCCGCTGCGCGACCTCCTCCGGGTCGGTCACGACTGCGCCCGGCAATTTGCGCGACGCCAGCGTGCCGTCGGGGTTGTAGGCGCGGTCGGCGAACGCCTCGCGCGCGAAGGGCGCGCCGACGGTCGCGGCGGCCCGCTCGACCGCCGAGCCGGGCAGGCCGACGACGATCAGGCTGGTGCTGTAGCTCAGCGCCGCCTCGACCACCGCGCGCGCCAGCGATTCCTCCGTCGCGATCAGGTTGTACATCGCGCCGTGCGGCTTGACGTGCTGCAACGGCACGCCGACGGCGCGGCAGAAGGCGTCGAGCGCGCCGAGCTGGTAGAGCACGTCGGTCGCCATCTCGTCGGGCGTCAGCGCCATCACGCGCCGGCCGAAGCCGACCAGGTCCGGGAAACTCGGGTGCGCGCCGACGGCAACGCCGTTCTCCTTCGCCAATCGGACGGTGTCGAACATCACGCGGGGGTCGCCCGCGTGGAAGCCGCAGGCGACGTTGGCCGAACTGAGCGCGCCGAGCAGCGCCGCGTCGTCCCCGAGCCGGTACTGCCCGAAACTCTCGCCCATATCGCTGTTGAGATCGATCATGCCGGCCATTGCACGCTCCCGAATGAGTTGAGAGTTGAGAGTTGGTAGATCGCGCAGGTCGTCCGCCTGCCCTCCGCTACCGATCAGTCACTTTCAACCTTCAACCTTCAACCTTCAACTCTCAACTCTCAACTCTCCGGCGGCGCGGGGTACGCGCCGAGTTGCAGGAGCAGACCGAGCCAGTCCACGATGCTCCAGCTCCCCTCCTGCTGGATCTGGTTCCCGATAATGCGATGCACGAAGACCGCGCGGACGGCGATCCGCGCGTCGGTCGGCGCGAGCCCGCCGCGCGGCAGGAAACTCAGCGCGAGCGGCCCCTCGTGCGTCCCGCGCAACGTGGCGCTCGTCATGACCGTCTCGCCCCCGGCCACTTGCGCGTCGACCGTCAGCCAGAGGTCGGGGAAGGCACGGGTGAGCGCCGCCAGCGCGCGGCGCTCGTCGCGCGCGTAGGCGGGGGCGCAGAGTTCGTCCGCGACCGCCAGGTCGCGCCCATTCCAGACTTCGGTGAGGAAGCGGCGGATGATGGCCTGGTTGGCGGCGGCGGACATCGCAACTCCCCCCGACCGCGGCGCAGGGCCGCTTACTGCCTGCTTGAACGTACAGCGGGCCGATGCTAGTATACGTACACCCCGCGACGGGGCGCGCTGCCCGCGGCGCGGCACCAAGTATAACGCACCGGCGGGCGGCGCCGGCGGCACCAGTGGGGAGGGGGATATGCGCGCCGGTGTCCCGCGGTGCGACGGCGCCCGGGGGAGCGTGCCGACGGTGGAGGGAGCGGCGAACCGTGAGCGCGATGTACGTCAACCAGCTCTGGCAGGCGACCCTGGAGGATCTGCGCGCCAGGCAGCGCGTCGCGGAGCGCGACTATAAGACCTGGCTGCAGCCAACGCGCCTGATCAGCCTCGACCGCGGCAGCGGCGCGGCGGTCGTCGGCGCGCCCGACACCATGACCGTCGAGCAACTCGCCAAGGGCTATCGCGAGCAGATCGCCCGCAGCCTCGGCACGATCGCCGGCCGCGCGGTCACGATCGAGTTCACCGTGCTCAACCAGGAGCCGGCCGCGCGGCCCGGCCGGCCGGCCGCCGCGAAGCCGGCCCACGCCGCGCCGGGCCCGCGCCCGTCGCGCCCCGCCGCGCCCGCCGCGCAGCAGCTCGAACTCGGCGCCGCCAGCAACGACGGGCTCAACCCGCGCTACGTCTTCGACAACTTCATCGTCGGCGGCAGCAACCGGCTCGCCCACGCTGCCAGCCGGGCGGTCGCCGACGCCCCCGGCGGCGTCTACAACCCCCTCTTCATCTACGGCGGCGTCGGGCTGGGCAAGACGCACCTGCTGCACGCGATCGGCCACAGCGCGCGCGAGCACTTCGGCGCCGACCTCCGCGTCCTCTACGTCACCTCCGAGCGCTTCACCAACGAACTGGTCGCCGCGATCCGCGGCGGCAAGCAGGAAGACTTCCGCGACCGCTACCGCACCAACGACATCCTGATGGTGGACGATATCCAGTTCATCGGCGGCAAGGAATCGACCCAGGAAGAGGTCTTCCACACCTTCAACCATCTGCACCAGGCCGGCAAGCAGATCGTCCTCTCCAGCGACCGCCCGCCCAAGGCGATCGCCACGCTCGACGACCGCCTGCGCTCGCGCTTCGAGTGGGGGCTGACGGTCGACGTCCAGCCGCCCGACCTGGAGACGCGCATCGCCATCCTGCAGGAGAAGGGCGCGGAGACCGGCGTGCATGTGCCGCGCGACGTCCTCGACTACGTCGCGCAGAAGGTGCAGAGCAACATCCGCGAACTGGAGGGGACGCTGACCCGGATCGTCGCCCACGCGCGCCTCAACGAGGCGCCGATCACGCTGGCGCTGGCGACCGAGGCGATGAACGACCCCCAGATGAACAGCAAGCGCAAACTGATCACGCTGCCGCGCATCCTGGCGACCGTCGCGCGCTTCTACGACGTCTCCGAGCAGGACATCCGCGGCAAGAGCCGCATGAAGGAGATCGTCATCCCGCGCCAGGTGGCGATGTTCATCATGCGCGAGGAGACCGACCGGCCGCTGACCGACATCGGCGCGGCGCTCGCCCGCGACCACACGACAGTGCTGCACGGCATCGAGAAGGTCGAGCAGGAGATCGAGCGCAACGCCGACCGCCGCCAGGAAGTCCTCACCATCCGCGAACTGCTCTACGCCGACTGACGGCGTGGGGCGTGGGCCGTGGGCCGTAGGGCGTAGTTCGGCCGGTGGCAGGGATCTCGGGTTGGCTCGTAGGGGCGACGCGCCGCGTCGCCCGGTGGCCCTGTGCTCGATGTGACC
>DASSSV010000622.1:0-3503 GCA_035708265.1 Thermomicrobiales bacterium
AGAGCGCCGGCCAGGAGGGAGCAGACAACGCCTGGGCGGAGATCTCCCCCTCGCCCAGGATTGGGCGAGGGGGCCGGGGGGTGAGGGCCAACCGTCGCGAAACAGACTCCCGCCCCGACACGTCTAACCTCGGGAACAGGCGGCGAGACGCGAATCGGCGCCACCCGAGGGAGGGAGCATGCAGCGGATCGGCGTCCTGACGAGCGGCGGCGACGCGCCGGGGATGAACGCCGCGGCGCGCGCGGTCGTCCGCGTGGCGCTCGACCTCGGCATCGAGGTCTGCGGCATCTACGAGGGCTACGAGGGGCTGATCGCCGGCGGCGACATGGTCCGCCCGCTCGGCTGGACCGACGTCGGCGGCATCCTCCAGGCCGGCGGCACGGTCCTCGGCACCGCGCGCTCCCAGGCGATGCGCACGCCGGAGGGGCGCCGCCAGGCGGTGCGCCACCTCCTCGACTACGGCATCGAGGGCCTCGTCGTCATCGGCGGCGACGGCTCCCTCAGCGGCGCGCAGGTCCTCTACGACGAGTGGCCCGAGCACGTCGCCGCGCTCGCCGCGGCCGGGCACGACGCCGCGCGCGCCTGGGGCGAGCGCCGCTTCCACGTCGTCGGCCTGCCCGGCTCGATCGACAACGACCTCTACGGCACCGACATGTCGATCGGCGCCGACACCGCGCTGCACACCGTCGTCCGCAACCTCGACCAGCTCGTCTCCACCGCCAGCGCCCACCAGCGCACCTTCGTCGTCGAGGTGATGGGCCGCAACTGCGGCTACCTCGCGCTGATGAGCGCGCTGGCGACCGGCGGCGAGTGGGTGCTGATCCCCGAGGAGGAGATGGCGCCGCGCTGGCACAACCAGATGGCCGAGGCGCTCAAGAAGGGCCGCGCGATGGGCCGGCGCCACCAGATGGTGGTCTTCGCCGAGGGCGCGCGCCACACCGACGGCCTGCCGATCACGTCCGACGAGCTGCAGCGCCTCCTGGCCAGCCGGCTCGGCGCCGACGTCCGCGTCACGGTCCTCGGCCACGTCCAGCGCGGCGGCTCGCCCAGCGCCTTCGACCGCAACCTGGCGACCCGCCTCGGCGCGGCGGCGGTGCGCCGGCTGGCCGAGGCGGACGACTCGACCGCGCCGGCGATGATCGGCCTCTCCGCCAACCGGCCGACGGCGGCGCCGCTACCGGAGGTGGTCGAGAAGAGCCGCGGCGTGCAGCAGGAACTCGACGCCGGCAACTACCGCGAGGCCCTGGAGCTGCGCAACCGCGCCTTCCGGGAGGCGCTGGCGCTCCTGAAGACGCTCGGCCACGCCGAGCCGCGCGAGCCGGCCCCCGACGCCCCCGCCATCGCGATCCTCAGCGGCGACGCCGAGGCTCCGGGGATGAACGGCGCGGTGCGCACCGCCGTCCGCGTCGCCCTGAGCGAGGGGTATCGCGCGGCGGCCGTCCTCGACGGCTTCCTCGGCCTGGTCAACGGACAGATTCAGGACCTCGGCTGGATGTCGGTCAGCGGCTGGGCCAACCGCGGCGGCACCGAGCTCGGGACGTCGCGCTACGACCTGCAACCGGCCGACTTCCCGCGCATCGCCGAGCACTTCCGCCGCCACAACGTCGGCGCGCTCCTCTGCCTCGGCGGCTGGAACACCTACGCGCAAGCGGCGGCGCTGGCCCGCGCGGCCGCCGACCACCCGGAGTTGCGCGTGCCGCTCATCTGCGTGCCGGCGACGATCGACAACAACCTGCCCGGCACCGACTTCTCGATCGGCGCGGACACCGCGCTCAACTCGATCGTCGAGGCGGTCGACAAGATCAAGTACGCCGCGGTGACGACGCACCGCGCCTTCGTCGTCGAGGTGATGGGGCGCAACTGCGGCTACCTCGCGCTGCTGAGCGCGCTGGCCAGCGGCGCGGAACGCGCCTATCTGCCCGAGGAGGGCATCACGCTCGCCGGGCTGCTGCGCGACGTCGAGACGCTCCGGCACGGCTTCCGGCACGGCAAGAAGCTCGGCATCATCATCCGCAACGAGGCCGCCTCGCAGAACTACGACACCGACTTCATCCGCCGCGTGCTGGAGGAGGAGGGCCGCGGCGTCTTCGAGGCCCGGTCCTCGGTGCTCGGCCACTTGCAGCGCGGCGGCGCGCCGAGCCCGTTCGACCGCCTGCTGGCCGCGCGCTTCGGCGCCAACGCGGCGCGGGAGCTAATCGCGCAGGTCCGGGAAGGGCGGGCCGAGGCGCAGGTCATCGGCGTCGGCGAGCGCGGCATCGCGCCCCTGCCGCTGGAGGACGCGCTGGCGGAGATGGACCCCGCGGCCGGGCGGCCGCTCCACGAGTGGTGGCTGCCGCTGCGCGAACTGGCCGAGACGCTGGGGCAGCCCGAGCCCGGCTGGCCGGCGCGCGGCGACGGCGTCCCGGCGTCGCCCGCGGCCGCGGTGCGGGCCGAAGGCCGCTAACCGTCAGCCGCTCGCGGGCGGTTGCAGGAAGGCGAGGCGGTTGCCCTCGGGGTCGCGGAAGAAGGCCAGCGCGCCGTAGGGCCCGCGGCGGATGTCGCCCTCGATCGCGACGCCGGCCGCGCGGACGGCCGCCACCGCGGCGTCGATGTCGCGCACGGCGAACTGCGCCAGCGTCGGGTTGCGCTCCTTGTCGCGCGGGCCTGTCGCGGGCGGCCCGCCGACCTCCAACGCAAGCGGGGCGCCGGGCGGGCCGAACGCGACGAAGCGCGCCCCCTGCTCGACGACCGGCAGCCCCAGCGTCTCCTCGTAGAAGCGCGCCATCCGCTCCAGGTCGGCGACGTAGAGCACGCAATAGGCGACCCGCTCGATCATCGGTCCTCGCCGCGTATCCTGAGCGATGCGTGTATCCGCTTGGGATCGGGCGCGATCGGGCCATCGCCGCGGATAGCGCTCGCGCAACCGTCGCACGAACCCGGCTGAAAGCGGTGACAGATATCCCGATTTGAGCCTGCCCTGCCTCGTAAATGGACCTTCGCGTGGTTCGGCCAGCCGCCACTCGCGCGGAATGTCGTGGAGAGGGATCGGTTCGGCCAGTTCCGCGTAGGCGCTCACCCTGACGAGTCGTCCGTCGTCGGCGCCCCACGGACGGCGAAGATCTGCCGGTCGCGGCGCTGACTCGGCATATCCGGTTACCTCGCTCACAGCCCGAATCGCCTCGCCGTCGGTGTGGATGATGAGATCGCCGATTGCCAGGTTGGGCAGGTGCTCGAAGTAGCCGTTCTTTCCGCCATCCCCTGTAGTCGCGGGCGCCCAAATGTACCTCCTGTCGCGCTGCGGCTCATAACTCCCGGTTTGATTCACCCACCAATACGCCATGCCGGATTGCCCCTTCATTCCGCTCGACTGCCACACGGCCGTAGCATCATACGGTTCTGATGGGGGCGCGAGCAATTGGTTTGCCCGCTGGAGGCGAAATCGTCACATGTCCCAGTGGCGCCCGCAGGTCGTCTTCAGGCGCGGCTTCAGCCGCCGGCACTACCGTGCCGGACACGGCGAACCG
>DASSSV010000623.1:0-2245 GCA_035708265.1 Thermomicrobiales bacterium
GGCGGGCGCGGCCGCGGCGAGGCGCCGCCGGCGGGCGAGGTCGCGCAGGAGGTCGGCCCGGCCGGCGGCGACGAGCGCGCGGCGGATGGCGGCCGGGGAGACGCCGTAGGCGCGGGCGAGGGCGCGCAGGCTCTCGCGCTCGGCGCGGGCGGCGACCTCCGGCCACCGGGCCGGCGCGAGGCGCGACCGCCGGCGCGGCGGGGCGTCGACCGCCGGCTCGTCAACGGCGAAGTGGGTGTCGGGCGAGAGGCGGTAGGTGTTGTAGGTGCGGGAGTAATCCCCGTCACTTCCGCTATCCCTGCCTTGACAGGGCGGCCTGGAGGTCGCGGGCCCGCGGGTGCCGGGCGCAGCCGCCCGGCCGAGGCACACCGCCGACCGGCGGCGTCGCGGGAGAGACGAGGGGCCTCGTACCCCAATTCGTACCCCAGATCGCGCGGGAAGGGGCGGCAGCAGACGGGACCACGCGAGCGGCACGACCCGCCCGTTGCCCATGTCGGCGGGCTTTCCGGCAGGGGCCGGGAGGGCGCGGGAGGGCCACCCCCCGTCTTCGGACCAGGGGGTCTGAGGCACGCCGCGTGTCGCCGTCTCGCGGGTCGACGCCCCGCTCGTGGTCCCCGGCCGCACCGACGGCGGCACAGCGACCTGACTGCAAAGTTGACTGCATTCTGAGCGGCACGCGGCGGCAGGGGACGGCAGGCTCGCACCGGGCGCGACGCCGCCGGGCGCGTCCGTACGGAGAGGGGGACAGTGGGCGGCAGGGGGGAACAGGACGGCGCGCCGGCCCGCACCTGGCTGGGGGCCAGGTGGTCATTGTGGTCGCGAAGTGTCGTCCACCCGTGGCGTCGACGCCGCCGCAACCACGCCCCTGACGAGAACCGGGCGGACATGGCGCGCGATGGTGCCGAGGATCGCCGGACCGCGCCCGGCGGTAGCAAAACGGTAGCAAAACGTGGCCCCCCACCCGCTTCCACACCCATCCACCGCCGCCGATGGCGGCCGATTTGGCCGCGCCGCCGCGCCATGTGGCCCGCCGTGGACGGCGGGGGACGGCCCGCCACACAACTGAGGCCGGTCCCCCGGCGCGGGAGTGCCCTTCCCGCGCCCGCTACAGCCACACGCCCGCGCGCTGGGGGGAGGTGCGCGCGGAGGTCGACCAGCCAGTCGGCCGCGTCGGCGTGGGGCATCGCCCCAAGCACCCTCGGATGGATAAAGAGCCAGGACGGCCCGAGCGTGGGGCGGAGGTGCAGGCGGACGAGGCTTTCGTATGAGCGGTGGGTGCTCGCCCGCTTGGCCGGCTTGACGACGGCCGCCAGCCACCAGGCGAGGTAGTCGCCGACCGTCGGCGACGCGGGGACCACGACCTCGCCGGCCGCGACCGCCCCGGCGAGGGCCGCCAGCTGCCGCTCGGCCTGCTCCTCCGTCGCCGCGTAGAAGCGCTTGGCGTCGGCCGCCGGTCCCAGGCAACGTGATGGCACCCTCCCACCGCCCGTCGCGGCGGCAGTACACCGTGCCCCGGTTCTGCCCGCGCTTGTCCATGCTCGCCCGCCTCCCGCCCCACACCTCGTACCCGTCCCACAACCGGCGTCCCGCGCCGGCGTCTCGGGCAGGGTAGCGCAGGTCGAGCCGGCGCGGACCGGTGAGACCGGGCGCGCCGCGCGGCGACCCCGCGATGCCGCGCGACCGGGGCGACTGGGCGCGGGGTGTGCCGCTCCGCGGACGGTGCCGACGATACCGCCACCATCCCCGCACCAGGGCCGTGGCCGGGTGGGACGTCACCGCGATGGAGCGACGGCCCGCCCTCAGTCGCCCGCGACTGTCAATAGCGGTGAGGAACTCCCCGAAAGTGCCGGGGCAGGATTCCCCAGCGCATCCGTTCGGTTCGGGGTCAGCCCTCCTTGCCGGGCGCGGGCAGGTCGTGGAAGACCCCGGCCTGGCGCTTCTCCCGCAGCCGGTAGCTCTGGCCGCGGATGTTGATCGTCGTCGAGTGGTGCAGCACGCGGTCGAGGATCGCCGCGGCGAGGACCTGGTCGGCGAAGATGTCGCCCCACTCGCCGTAGCTCTTGTTGGAGGTGATGATCAGGCTCGTCTTGCCGTAGCGCCGGCTCCATCGGCCATCACACTGCTGAGTTGTCTCGCGCTGAGGAACAACGCGTTCGGATCACCGCGCCGCAGCACCCTCTCCACGGCGCGCTCGTCCCCGTCGTCCGGCGCCTCCGGAAGGGCGGCGAGGCGCACCTGGTCATCC
>DASSSV010000624.1:0-15053 GCA_035708265.1 Thermomicrobiales bacterium
CTCGGCGATCGTGCCGACGGTGTAGAGGTCCTCCGGGCGGGGATCGTCGAGGTCGGGGGTGCGATGCGCGGTGACGACGATCCGCCGGTCGCGCGCCCAGGCTTCTTCGACAGCACTGATCGAGCTGGCGCGTCCGATCGAGAGGGTGAAGACGTTGCGCGGGAAGATCACGACGTTCTTGAAATGCAGGAGCGGGTAGCGACGCGCGTACAGCTCGTAGCGACTCATCGTTCGTCCGTGCCTCCGGTTGGTTGGCTGATCATTGTGGGCGGCGGCGGTCGCGACCGGTCCGCGGCTCCGCCTCCCCCGGCGCGGGTCCGCGGCGAACGTACACCCGTGTCGGCCTGCTGGCTGTAGTATAGCACCCTGCCCCCAGAGTGGAAGGGGGGCGGCGGGGCCCTTAAGTCCCGATTCACCTCAGGCGTTCGACGGGAACCACCAGGCGGGAGGGGCCGGTCGGCGCAGCCGCCGACGCCCACGCGCCCAATTATCGTCCACTAGAGCCCGCGCCGCCCACCGCCCCGACCGCCTCCCGCACGCGCGCGAGATCGCGCGCGAACGCGGCGTCGTCCAGCACCGGCGCGCCCGCGGCCCCGGCCAGCCCGGCGTCCAGATCCAGCCACGACTTGCAGCCGCCGTAAGCCGGCAGGTACGGGATCGCGCGCGACTCGGCGAGGCGGTAGACGCGCAGCGCCAGCGCGTAGAGCGGCTTCTTCGGCCGCCAGTGCAGCCGCTCGCGGATATACTCTGGCGTCCAGAGCGTGTGGGCGGCGAGCGCGTCGGCCGTCGCCTCGTCGGTGATCGGGTAGGCCGCGACGACGCGCGCCCAGTCGGCGATGCGCACCGCGGCCGGGTCGCGCGGCTCGGCCAGCGTCCGCGCCAGCGCGTCGTGGAACGGCGGCCGGATCTGCGCCGCCTGCTGGTGCTCGTAGGTCGGGTAGAGGAAGAACACCTCGTGCTCGACCAGGAATTGCTTCTCGGCGATGCCGCCCTTGCGCAGCAGCAGGATCTGCTCGCCCGCGTCGAGCGCGCGCACCGCCACCGCCCACTCCTTCAGCCCGATGGGCGGCAGCGCGCGCGGCGCGGCCTCCACCCCCGCGGCCGGCGCGGCGGCGGGCGGCGTGACAATAACGCTCATCCTCGGCCCTCCTCGGTCATGACCCCCTCGGTACCACTATACCGTAGAATCGCCCGGCGGGCGGCCTCCCTGTCCCCCCAATCCTGGGGGGGACCCAGCCCGCACGCCGCAGCCATCCGGGAGGCGATCACTCGGGCCAGACCAAGAAGAGATCGACCCCTCGTCCACGGCGTTCACGATTGGTTCCCCCCAGGATTGGGGGGACAGGGGGGCCGTATCCGCGCACAAGGAGTCGCGACGATGACGACACCGCCGGGCCGGCCGGCGCCGGCGACACCCGAGGAGGTCGCGCAGCACCGCCGAGCGCAGCGCCGCGGCCGCGCGCTGGTCGGGCTGGCGGCGCTCGCGCTGGCCGGTTTCGCCGCGCTGCTGGTGCTGGTGCTGCTGCGCGACACGGCGGCGTTCGACCTGGCCGCGACGCGGGACCTGCAGCGCCTCGACAGCCCGGCCGTCTTCGCCGTGCTGCTCGCGGTGAGCTGGCTCGGCTTCCAGCCGCAGGCGTCGGTCATCGGCGCGCTGCTCGTCGCGTTCCTGCTCTGGCGGCGACTCCGGCTGGAGGCCGGCTTCATGGTCCTCGCGCTGGCGCTCGGCGCGCTGAACCAGGCGCTCAAACTGGTGGCCCGCCGCGCGCGACCGTCCGCCGCGCTCGATCACATCCATGTCTACGACCACGCCACCGGCGCCAGTTTCCCCAGCGGCCACGTCCTGACCTACGTGCTCGCCTGCGGCTTCCTCGCCTACCTCGCCCACACGCTGGTCCAGCGCCGCGCCCGGGTGCGCCGCGCGCTGCTGGCCCTCCTGCTCGCGCTGATCGTCCTGGTCGGCCCCTCGCGCGTCTACCTCGGGCAGCACTGGACCACCGACGTCATCGCCTCGTACCTCCTCGGGACGGCGCTGCTCATCGCGGTGCTCGCCGGCTACCGCCGCGCCAAGGCCCATCAACTCGCGCGCGCCACCCGGCGGCGATAGGGCGGCGCAGGGGCGACGAAATCGTACCAAAGGACATCGCGACGCCGGACGAACGGACAGCGGCAGGCGCGGGGCGCGTCGGGTATAGTCGTGGGCCGGCGACGCGCGGCCAGCGGAATATGCGGCGAAGGAGGAGAGGATGACGAGCCAGTTCCCGCCGATCGAGCCGTACGAGAGCGGGATGCTCGCCGTGGGCGACGGGCATCGGGTCTACTGGGAGTGTTGCGGGAACCCCAACGGCAAGCCGGCGCTCTACCTCCACGGCGGCCCCGGTTCGGGCTGCTCGGTCAATCAGCGCCGCTTCTTCGACCCCGCCCTCTACCGAGCCGTGCTGTTCGACCAGCGGGGGTCGGGGCGCAGCCGGCCGCTGGCGAGCGAGCCCGACGCCGACCTCGGCGCCAACACCACCGCGCACCTGATCGCCGACATCGAGGCGCTGCGCCGGCTCCAGGGCGTCGAGCGCTGGGTCGTCTTCGGCACCTCCTGGGGCACGACCCTCGCCCTGGCCTACGCCCAGGCGCACCCGGACCGCGTCGCCGCCCTGGTGCTGGGGTTCGTGACCACGACGTCCCGCCGCGAGGTCGAGTGGATCACGGAGGGCGTCGGCCGGATCTTCCCGCGCGAGTGGGAGCGCTTCGCCGCCGCCGTGCCCGACCGGCTGCACCACCTGCCGCTGGTCGACGCCTACGCCGAACTGCTCTTCGACCCCGACCCCGCCGTCCGCGACCGCGCCGCGCGCGAGTGGTGCATCTGGGAGGACGCCCACGTCTCCCTCACGCCCGGCCACCGCCCGAGCCCGCGCTACGAGGACCCCGAGTTCCGCCTGCGGTTCGCGCGGCTGGTCACGCACTACTGGCGGCACGCCGCCTTCCTGGAGGACGAGCAACTGCTGCGCGACGCCCCGACCTTGAATGGCATCCCCGGCGTGCTGATCCACGGCGTCTACGACGTCAGCGGCCCGCTAGAGACCGCCTGGCGGCTGCACAAGCGCTGGTCCACCAGCCGGCTGCACGTCCTCGACGACGCCGGCCACGGCGGCGGCGACACCTTTGTCCCCACCGTCCTCGGCGCGCTGGCCGAGTTCGCCACGCTCTGACCGCCCGCCCGCCGCGTCAGCGCCGGCGGGCGAGCAGCAGGTAGGACCACTCGTGCGGCGCGTGGCGCGCGACGACCGCCCAGCCGGCCGCGTCGAGGTCGGCCGCGACCTCCTCCGGCGCCAGGCGGCGTTCGAGCGGCGTCCCCCCGCCCGGGTTCTGCCGCTTCTCCCAGTCGAGGATCGCCAGCCAGCCGTCGGGGCGCAGCAGTCCGCCGAGCATGGCGAGGTAGGCCGGGCGGTCGGCGATCTCGTGGTAGACCATCGAGAGGAACGCGCCGTCGAGCGAGGCGGGGTCGAGCGGCACGCCGTCCTCCGTCGCCCGGACGAGCCGGATATTGGTCAGCCCCGCCGCCTCCATGCGCTCGCGGACGGTGTCGAGCATCACCGGTTCGAGGTCCACGGCGTAGAGCGTCCCTCGCGGCAGGCGCTCGGCCAGCGGGAGGGAGAAGAAGCCGGGGCCGCAGCCGATGTCCGCGACCGTCGCGTCGGGCCTGAGCGGCAGCCAGCCGAGGACGCGCTCGGGCGGCATCGCCTGATAGCGCTCCTCGCGCAGCAGCACGTATCGGCGGTCGGGGTGGAAGTGGTGCGAGTGCGGCTCTGCCATGGCGATACCTCCGGCGTCCCTCGCATCTCATCGCGGCCGGCGGACCATCGTGCCGCCGCGCCTATCCTACTACCGACGCGCGGCGCGGCGCACGGTTCCGCCCCCCACGCTGCTACCATTACCTCCACGCCGCGCGGGCGGCGCACGGCGATGCGGCCGCGCCCGGCCGCGGCCGGGGGTGCGGAGAGGAGCGATCGATGGCCCCGTTCGAGCCCCGCGACCCGGGCTTCGCGGCGCGCGTGCGCGCGAGTTTCGCCCGCCAGACGGCGATGGCCACGCTCGGCGCGCGCCTCGTCGCCGTCGCCCCCGGCGCGGTCGAGATCGCGCTGCCGTTCCGGGCGGACCTGGCGCAGCAGCACGGCTACCTCCACGGCGCCATCACCACCGCCATCGCCGACAGCGCCTGCGGCTACGCGGCGCTGAGCCTGCTGCCGGCCGGGGCCGAGGTGCTCACCGTGGAGTATAAGGTCAACTTCCTCGCCCCGGCCGCCGGCCTGGCGTTCGTCGCGCGCGGGCGCGTGACCAAACCGGGCCGCACGCTGACCGTGTGCGCCGGCGACGTCGTCGCGCGTGACGCCGACGGGCGAGAGCGGCCGGTGGCGACCATGCTCGCCACCATGATGGCACTCCCCCCGCGCGACGAGGCGGCCACGCCCCACCCCGGCGGTTGAAGTCGCGCGGCTCCGGCGCTGCTACTATTACCCCATCGGCGCGCGGGCGCCGGCACGCGGGGGTCGCCATGGGCAGCACGAGCGCCTTGATCTACGGGCCAGAGTACGCCGCCTACCGCTTCAACGACGAGCACCCCTTCAAGCCCCTCCGGCTCCGCCTCACGGTCGAGCTGATCGAGGCGTGCGGGCTCATCGACGGCGCGCACCGGCTCGTGCCGCCCCGCCCGGCGACCGAGGCCGAGCTGGCGACGGTCCACCGCGCGCCCTACCTGGCGGCGGTGCGCGCCGCGGGCCGGGGCGAGCTAGACGCCGCGACCGCCGCGCGGTTCGGCCTGGGGACCGACGACGTGCCGGTCTTCCCCGATATGTACGAGGCGGCGGCGCTGGTCGTCGGCGGCTCGCTGCGCGCGGCCGACCTGGTGATGGCGGGCGCGGTGGACCACGCCTTCAACATCGGCGGCGGGCTGCACCACGCCGGGCGGTCGCAGGCGTCGGGCTTCTGCGTCTTCAACGACATCGCGGTCGCCTGCCGCTGGCTCGTCGATCGCCACGGCGCGCGCGTCCTCTACGTCGACAACGACGCGCACCACGGCGATGGCGTGCAGGACCTCTTCTACGACACCGACGCCGTGCTGACCGTCTCCTTCCACGAGACCGGCCGCTACCTCTTCCCCGGCACCGGCGCCGTCACCGAGCGCGGCCGGCGCGCGGGCTACGGCTACGCGGTGAACGTGCCGCTCGACGCCTTCACCGACGACGACTCCTGGCTGGCCGGCTTCGCCGACCTGATCCCCGCGCTCGCCCGCGCCTACCGCCCCGACGTGATCGTCATGCAGAACGGTTGCGACGGCCACGCCCTCGACCCGCTGACCGACCTGCGCGCGACGACCCGCACCGTCGAGCGGGCCGCGCGGATCGTCCACGACCTGGCCCACGAACTCTGCGGCGGCCGGCTGATCGCGCTCGGCGGCGGCGGCTACGACATCTGGCGGGTGACGCCGCGCGCCTGGACACTCGTCTGGGCGGCGCTCGGCGACCAGGCCGTGCCGGAACTGGTGCCGGAGTCGTGGCTGGCGCGCTGGGCGCCCGAGAGCCCGGTGCCGCTGCCGCGCACCATGCGCGACCCGCCCAACCTCTGCCCGCCGATCCCCCGACAGGGCGCGGTCGCCGCCACCAACGCCGCCGTCTACGCGCGCGTCCGCGAGGTCGGCCTGCCCCTGCTGCAGAGTCGGGAGACGGAGGACGGAGGACGGAGGACGGAAGAACAGGGGACCGGGCGGGGAGCGGGCGGCTGAAGCCGCAGCCACCCTGCCCTCGCCGCGCCGCGAGTTGGCAAATGGGCCGCCGTCGCGTAGGCTACGGCGGCGACCGGGGCGCGCGCCTCCGGGCCGAATGGTAATGGGGGTGCCGATGCCCGCCACGCCGCACGACCACGCCGCCGAGACCTTCGGCTACCTGACGACGACCGGCCGGGTGAGCGGCTTACCGCGGGAAATCGAGTCTGGTTCGCGTTCCCGCCGGGCGAGGGGCGGACGCTCTACCTGATGGCCGGCGGCGGCGCGCGGGCCAACTGGGTGAAGAACCTCCGCCGCGACCCGGCCGTGGCGATACGCCTCGGGGACGACACCTACCGCGGGCGGGCCCGCGTGGTCGCGCCCGACTCGCCGGAGGACGGGCTGGCGCGCCGGCTCCTCTGCGCCAAGTACCAGGACTGGCGCGAGGGGCAGCCGCTCTCCGAGTGGGGGCGCATGTCGCTCCCCGTGGCGATCGAGCTGGACGCGGGGGAATAGCGTTTGCGGCGCCGCCGTTGCACCCACGGGCCGCCGGCCCGTCGGGGCGCCGGTGGCGGCGGCGGCGCTGCCGCATCAACCGAGGTCGTTCTCGTGGAGGGTGAGCGATGGAGATTCCCCCGGCCGCGCGCGCATTCCTGGCGGAGCCCCGCTTCGCCATCCTGGCGACGATCGGCCAGGACGGCCTGCCGCAGCAGACGGTGGTCTGGTACGAGGTGCAGGGCGACACGATCATGCTCAACACGAAGCGGGGGCGCGTCAAAGACCTCCACCTGCGCCGCGACCCGCGCGCGTCGTTCTGCGTCGAGGACGGCTACCGCTACGTGACGATCGTCGGTTCCTGCGCGCTGGACGACGACCAGGAGCGGGCCCAGGCCGACATCAAGGCGCTCGCGATCCGCTATCATGGCCGCGAGCAGGGCGAGCGGCAGGCCGCCAACTTCCGCAAGGAGCAGCGCGTCACGATCCACCTGCGCCCCGACCGGGTCGAGGCGTACGGGTTCGGGGAGTAGGCGTTAGGAGACGCCGGCTTGGGTGCCAGGCGATCCGAAAGGCGCTCACCCAGGCACGGACCCCTAACGCCTACCGTCTAACGCCTAACGCCTCGCAAGGAGGATCCCATGGTCAGCGTCGGCTACGCAGCGATGTTCGAGCAATTCACGCCGGGCGATCTGCTCGGCTACAGCCAGCAGGCCGAGCGGGCCGGCTTCCGCTCGGTGATGGCCTCCGACCACTTCCACCCCTGGACGCCGCAGCAGGGGCAGAGCGGCTTCGTCTGGGCCTGGCTCGGCGCGCTCGGCGCGACGACCGGCCTGCGCTTCGGCACCGGCGTGACGCCGCCCGGCCCGCGCTACCACCCCGCGGTCATCGCGCAGGCCGCCGCGACGCTGGAGCAGATGTTCCCCGGCCGCTTCTGGCTCGGCCTCGGCGCGGGCGAGGCGCTCAACGAGCACATCACCGGCGAGTACTGGCCGGAGGCGCCGGCGCGGCTGGCGAAGCTGGCCGAGGGCATCGAGATCATCAAGCGGCTCTTCACCGGCAAGGTGGTGAAGTACCAGGGGCAGTATTTCCGGCTGGAGAGCGCCAAACTCTACACCCTGCCCCAGCAGCCGCCGCCGATCTACGTCGCCACCGCCGGGCCCGTGCAGAGCGAGCGCACCGGCAAGATGTGCGACGGCATCATCACGGTCGGCGCGGCCGACGAGAAGCTCAAGAACCTGATGGCGCGCTTCGAGAAGGGCGCGCGCGAGGCCGGCAAGGACCCCGCCAAGATGCCGCGCCTGATGCAGATCCATGTCTCCTGGGCCGAGTCGCGCGAGGAGGCGACCGAGAACGCGGTGCGCGAGTGGCCGAACGGCGGGATGAACTTCCCCAAGGCCGACATCCGCAACCCGGAGGACTTCGCGGCGATGGCGCAGCTCGTCCGCCCGGAGAACTACAAGAACCGCGTGCTGATCTCGCCCGACCTCGACGAGCACCTGGCCCACCTGCAGCACTTCGCCGACCTCGGCTTCGACGAGATCTACGTCCACAACGTCGGCCGCAACCAGGAAGCGTTCATCAAGGCGTATGGCGAGCGAGTGATCCCACGACTCAAGGGGAAGGACTAAGGACCACGTCATTCGGCCCAGCGCCCAAGGCGCGTGGGATAGCGCATACCCACTCGGTCCTGAGTCCTGAGTCCTGAGCCCTCGCGAGCGGAGGGAGCGTCGTGCCGAGTCGGGTGACGATCATCGGGCTCGACGGGGTGCCGGACGTGCGGCCGGGCGACGACCTGGCCGCGACGATCCTGGCCGCCGTCGAGCGGAGCGGCGAGGCGGTGCGCGACGGCGACGTGCTCGTCGTGACGCACAAGATCGTCTCGAAGGCCGAGGGGCGGGTCGTGGACCTGCGCGACGTCGAGCCCTCCGACTTCGCGCGCCGCCACGCCGAGCGCTTCGGGCGCGACCCGCGCCACATCGAGGCGGTGCTGCGCGAGGCCGCGCGGATCGTGCGCATGGACCGCGGCCTGATCATCGCGGAGACGCGCCACGGCTTCGTCTGCGCTAACGCCGGCGTCGACGCCTCCAACGTCGCCGGCGACGAGTCGGTCTGCCTGCTGCCGCTCGACCCCGACGCCTCGGCCGCGCGGCTGCGCGAGGTGTTGCGCGAGCGCACCGGCGTGGACCTGCCGGTGATCATCTCCGACTCGTTCGGCCGGGCCTGGCGCTCGGGGATCATCAACGTCGCCGTCGGCGTCGCCGGCCTCGCGCCACTGGCCGACTACCGCGGGCAGGTGGACCCCTACGGCCGCGAGCTGCACGCCAGCATCCTCGCCGTCGCCGACGAACTGGCCTGCGCGGCCGAGCTGGCCGGCGGCAAGGTGGACCAGCGGCCGGTCGTGCTGATCCGCGGCTACCCCTACACGCCGGCCGAGGGCTACGGCCGCGACCTGGTGATGTCGCCCGAGCGCGACCTCTTCCGCTAGCGCGTCGGTGCTAGAAGCGCGCCGGTTCGAGCGCCCGCGGCAGCCGGTAGCGCGCCAGCCAGCCGGCGCCGAGCGCGAAGAGCGTGCAGAAGACGACGCTGGCGACGGCCATGCCGATGTTGAGGTTGCGCGCCTTCGCCAGCTCGCTGGCCGACGTCTCGCCCGCCGTCATGATGGCGCTCCCCAGCAGCCAGACCACCGCCATGTAGACGCCGAGCAGCAGGCCGGCGACGAGCGGCCCGACCAGCGACGTCCTGAACCCGACGCTCGCGCAGACGTAGACGTACTTCACGCCCGTCCAAGTGGCGATCAGCCACGCCACCGGGGTCACGCAGACCGCGCCGGGCTGGTGGGCCAGCGTCGCCGCCCCGGCCATCAGGCCCCAGACGATGACCAGCGGGATCACGCTCCGAATCAGCGCCGGGGGATAGATCGCGGGACCAGCGACAACCCCGGCGGTGTTCATGTCACCTCCTGCCTACAGCGAGCGCCTTCGCCCGTACTTACGTCGCGTGACACCCCGGTATTTCCGCTTGCGACGATATACCCCCCGGTTCCGCGTGGAGCCGGCGCATGAAGGCGCCGTGGCCCACGAAGGCCACGTCCGGTATACGCCGGCCCCCGGGCGGCCCGGATCTCGATACCGCACCCGCGGACGCGATGTTCGTGGCCGCGGGTCATGCAGGCGCGTTGCCGCCGCCAGCCCCGCGCTCCCGGTTGACCCACCTCCCCCAATCGCCCATACTTCCCCCGGCGATGGCGGCGCGCCGCTCGCGCCACTCGTCATTCGTCACTCGTCACTCATCACTCGCCCGGGGGTTGCGTTGTCCCTGCGTCTCGTCATCGTGGGCCTGCCGAGCAGCGGCAAGACGACCGTGTTCAATGCGCTGACGCGCGCCGACGCGGCCACCGGCACCTACAGCGCCGCCGAGGACCAGCCGAACGTGGCGATGGTCAAGGTGCCCGACCCGCGGCTCGACGTCCTGGCGACGATGTTCAAGCCGAAGAAGATCGTGCCGGCCGATGTGGAGTACGTCGACGTGGCGGGGCTGACCAAGGGCATGGCCGAGAAGGGGCTCGGCGGCAAACTCCTCGGCCACCTGGCGCAGGGGCAGGCGCTCGTCCACGTCGTCCGCGCCTTCGAGAACCCGGCCGTGCCCCACCCCGAGGGTTCGGTCGATCCGCTGCGCGACATCGAGACGCTCAACCTGGAGCTGACCTTCTCGGACCTGGGGATCATCGAGAAGCGCCTGGAGCGGCTCAAGGCGTCGATCGGCAAGACGCGCGGCGCGGAGCGCGAGGCCAACGAGCACGAGGCCGCGCTGCTGGAGCGCCTGCACGCCGAACTCGAGGCGGGCACGCCCCTCCGCGCGGTCGAGTTGAGCGCCGACGAGGAGCGCGTGCTGCGCGGCTTCGGCTTCCTCACCGCCAAGCCGCTGCTGCTCCTCCTCAATCTCGGCGAGGACCAGCTCGGGGCGGAGGGCGAGCGTCTGGTGGCGACGGCGCGGGAGCACTTCGGCGGGCCGCGGATCGAGGTCGCCGCGCTGGCCGGCAAGATCGAGATGGAGCTGGCGCAGCTCGACCCGGCCGACGCCGCCGAGTTCATGGCCGACCTCGGCATCGCCGAGTCGGGGCTGGACCGCGTGATCCGCCTCTCCTACCAGTTGCTCGGCCTGATCTCCTTCCTGACGGCGGGCCCCGACGAGTGCCGCGCCTGGACGATCCCGGCCGGCTCGACCGCGGTCGACGCGGCGGGCGCGATCCACAGCGACCTGGCGCGCGGCTTCATCCGCGCCGAAGTCGTCGCCTACGACGACCTCGTCGCGGCCGGCTCGCTCGCCGAGGCGCGCAAGCGCGGCGTCCTGCGCTCCGAGGGCCGGCACTACATCGTCAAGGATGGCGATGTCATCGAGATCCTGTTCAATGTGTGAGTCTGCACTGGCACCCAGCCAGCGATGGTGTCCGGCGGTGCGCCGGCCGTTGACGACGCGCCTGCGGTTGCAACCGCGGCTACGGGCTCGCCGCGGCTCGCCGCGAAACCCGCCTCCGCGGGTTGGGGCGCGTCCCAGTCCGCGCAGGCGGACTTCGTGGCGAGCGGAGCGAGCCCGTAGCGGCGATTTCAATCGCCGGCGCGGCCTCATCCGCCGGCTCGACCCCGGCCGCCAGTCGCCGCCCGGCCGGTAGCGCCCGATGAAGGAGAGCGTCCTCCTCCCCCTCCCCGTCCTGCTGCTCGGCGCGCTGGTCTGGCTGGCGGGGCTGGCGCTGGGGCGCTGGGAGCCGCTACGGCGGCGCTGGCCGGGGCTGGCGGGCGAGTGGGCGGCGCTCGGCGTCCTGGCCGCGCTCACCCTCGGTTTCTTCTGGCGCGTGCTGTTGACGCGCGACACCTGGCTGCCGCGCGGCGGCGGCGACTTCAACTCCTTTTATTACCCGCTCTACACCTTCGCCGCCCAGCAGATCGCGTCGGGGCACTTCCCGCTCTGGAACCCGCACCTCTGGGGCGGGATGCCTTTCGCGGCCGACCAGCAGACCGGGCTCTTCTCGCCGTTCAACCTGCTCGCCTTCCTGGTGGCGCGACCCTTCGGCTACGGCACGCTGGAGTGGCTGGCGATCATCCAGGTCTGGCTCGCCTCGGCGTTCGCCTACGCCCTCTGCCGCGAACTCGGCTGCCGTCGCGCACCCGCCCTGATCGGCGGCGTCACCTTCGCCTACGGCGGCTTCATGGTCGCGCAGCTCGGCCACTACCCGATGGTCGCCGTGGCGGCCTGGCTCCCGGCCGTGCTGCTGACGCTGCGCCGCGCGGTGCTCGGGCGCAGCCTCGGCTGGACGCTGGCGGCGGCGGTCGCGCTCCTGCTGGCCCTCCTCGGCGGGCACCAGCAGATCTTCCTCTACGTGCTGCTCGCCGCCGCGCTCTACTGGCTCTTCCTGACCTGGTGGAGCGCGCCGGCCGCCCGCTGGCCCGCCGCGCCGGGCGAGGTCGCCGCCTGGCTGAACCGGCCCTTCGCGCGCCACTGGCTGCGCTGCGGCGCGCAACTCGCGCTCGCGCTCGGCCTCGCGGCCGGGCTGGCGGCGCCCGCGCTCCTCCCCTCGCTGCAACTGGCCCGCCGCTCGATCCGCGCGGCGATCTCCTACGGCGAATCGACCGCGTTCACGCTCCGGCCGCTCGACCTGGTCACGCTGCTGGTCCCCAACGCGCTCGGCTCGACGCCGACGACCTACATCTCCGTGCTCGGCTCCTCCAGCGAGGTCTGGGGCTACGCCGGGCTGATCGCGCTGGGCCTGGCGGCGCTGGCCTTCGCGCTGCCGCTCGGCCGGCAGCGGCCGGAGGCGTGCTTCTTCGCGGGGCTCGGGCTGCTCGGGCTGCTGGTCGCGCTCGGGCCGGCGACGCCGCTGCAGGGCTGGTTCTACGCCTTCGTGCCCGGCTTCAGCCGCGTGCGGGCGTCGGGCCGGCTGCTGCTGCTCTTCGACCTCGCGGTCGGGGTGCTGGCCGCGCTCGGCGCGGACGCGCTGCTGCGCCCGCTGGCGGCGGGGGCCGTTGCCACCCTGCGACCGGCGCTGCGCCGCGCCGCGTTCGTCCTGGCCGGGCTCCTCGGCGCGGCGGCCTTGCTCCTGCCCGCGGTCTACGGCGCGCTCCTGGCGCCGCGTGACCCCTCGGCGCCATTGGCGCAATTCCTCGACAGCGCGGTCTACCAGTGCTTCCTGCTCGCCCTGGCGCTGGCGCTGGTCCTCGCGCTCGTGCGCGGCCGGCCGGGGCCGCGCCTCGTCGCGACGCTGCTGGTCGGGCTGGTCGTCCTCGACCTCTTCGCCGCGACGGCCGGCGTCCCGCCGACCAACGACGACCCGCTGGCCGGCTACCGGCACGACGACGCGCTGGCGGCGCTCCGCGCGCAGCCGGACGGTGGTCCCTACCGCGTCGACACGACGCCGCTCGGCAACGCCTGGCAACCCTCCTGGGCCGCCGTCGCCGGCCTCGACGGCGTCGCCGGCACCTACGACCCGCTCGGCCTGGCGACCTACGACCGCTATTGGAACGCCATCGCGAAGAACCCGGCCTCGCCGCTCTACGACCTCCTGAACGTCCGCTACGCGCTGATGCCGCCAGACAAGCCGCCCGCCGCGCCGAAGTTCCGCGAGGTCGCGCGCGGCAAGGACTACGCCATCTACGAGAACACCGAGGCGCTGCCGCGCGCCTTCCTCGTCGGCCGCGCCGTGCCGGTCGCCACGCCCGAGGACGCCTGGACGGCGATCACCGCGCCGGGCTTCGCCCCGCGCGCCGTCGCGTATGTCGAGGGCGGCGCGTCGCTCGCGGGCGACCCGCCGGCCGGCTCGGCGGCGGTCGCGGAGTATCAGCCCGACCGCCTCACCGTCACGGTGGATAGCGACCGCGAGGCGCTGCTGGTCCTCAGCGAGATCGCCTACCCCGGCTGGCGCGCGACGGTCGACGGCCGCCCCGCGCCGGTCCTGACCGCCGACTACACCTTCCGCGCCGTGCGCGTGCCCGCCGGCCACCACCAGGTCACCCTCGTCTTCGACCCGCCGCTCTGGCGCCTCGGCTGGGTCCTCGCCGCGCTGAGCGCCCTCGTCGCGCTGGCGCTCGCCGCCGTCGCGCGCGTCCTCGCCCGCCGCTACCGCCGCCCGGCCAAGCCGGGGCCCCTGGCGGAGTAGCCCGGTCGGCCCCATCGGAAAGACAGGCTGGCGACGCGAGGCGTGCGGGGACGCCCCGGCGGTTCCCTGCCACCGGCCGCGCGGCGCCGGCCGCCGCGGGGGACCGGTGTCCCCCGCGGCGTGCCGGCCCGGACGGGCCATCCGCTAGGCGCGCCCCACGCCGCCGCCGCTCCCACGCGACGCCGGTCGCGCCGAGCAGGAGTGCCAACAGCGCGCCCAGGAGCAGGCCGCGCCCGGCCGTGTCGGCCCCCTCGCGGGTCGGGTCGTACCCCTCGCCGGTGTTGGGCATGGACGACGGGACCGCGTACCCACCGGTCGCCGGCGCCGTCTGGCTCGTCGCGGGCCCGGCCGCGCCGGACGGCTGACCGCCCGCGAGCGGCATCGCCCCGGAGATGGGCGCCGGGCCGGTCACCGGCTGCGCGCCCGAGGCGGGGACGATCCCGGCCGGCGTCGCGCCGACGGGGAGGACGCCGATGGGGACGGCGCCGGTTGGGGCGCTGCCGCCCGGGGTGCTCGCGACCGGCGGCTGCCCGCTAGACGGGTTCTGACCGAGGCCGTTGCCGGGCTCGTTGCCGCTCTGCGGGTTCCCCGGGCCACTCGGCGTGGGATTCTGGCCACCCGGAGGATTCCCGCCAGGCGGGTTACTGGGCGGGTTGCCGCCCGGGGTGTTCTCGGTCGGGGTGCAGCCGTTCGCCGCGCCGCCGACGGCCAGGCTGGCGCAGACGCCGACGGCGACGCCGCCCGGCCCGTGCCCGCCCGGCGTCTCGGAGCTGGGAGGGCACGCGGTCGCCGTGCCGCCCACGGCCAGCGCCGCGCAGACGTTCACGGCCACCGGGGCGGGCGGGTTGCCGCCGGGGTTGCCGCTCCCCGGATTGCCATTCCCCGGGGCGCCGTTGGTCGGGCACCCGGCCGCGTTGCCGGCGACGGCCAGGTTGGCGCAGACGACGACCGCGACGAGCCCGCCCGGCGCGCCGCCCGGCGTGCCGGGGGTACCGCCCGGTGTGCCAGGGAGGGGGGCGCAGCCCGTCGCCGAACCGAGCACCGCCACGTCGGCGCAGGCACCGACGCCGACGAGCGACGGCCCGGTCGCCGCCGGGCCCTGCTCGCAGCCGGTCGCGTCACCGGCCACGGCGAGGGCCGCGCAGGCGCCGGCAGCGATGATGCCGCGCGACGTGGCGCCGCCCGGGCACCCATCCGCCGTGCCGGCCACCGCGAGCGCCGCGCAGGCGTTCCCGGCGACCAGGCCGCCGGAGGTGGCGCCGCTGGGCGTCCCGGCCGGGACGGGGCAGCCGGCCGCGGAGCCGAGCACCGCCAGGTCCGCGCAGGCGACGCCGGCGACGAGACCATGCGCCCGGCTGCCGGACGGCGGCGTGCCGGACGGACAACCGTCCGCCGTGCCGATGACGGCCAGGCCGGCGCAGGTGTCGACGGCGACGAGGCCGCTGGAGTGGCCGCCCGCGTTGCCGTTCCCCGGCGCGCTGCCGGAGGGTCAGCCCGCGGCGGTGCCTGCGACGGCGAGGTCGGCGCAGACGTCGACGGCGACGGGCGCGACGTGCGGACGCTCGCGGCCGCTGTGCCCTACCTGCACGCCCGCCGTCGCGGTCGCCTGGGCCACCGGCGGCGCGTCATCGTCGTCATCGCCGCGGGGGGCGACCT
>DASSSV010000625.1:0-3301 GCA_035708265.1 Thermomicrobiales bacterium
GCGCTCTCGCGCCTCAGCGTCGGCCCGGCTCCAGCAGGCCGCCTTCGCCACCGGTGTTCCGATCGGGCTCTACGCATTTCACCGCTCCTCCGACCATTCCACCTGCCCCTCGCCGTCCCAAGGCCGGCGGTTCGGCGCGCCCGTCGGGGGTTGAGCCCCCGCCTTCCACACGCCGCCTGCCAGCCCGCCTACGCGCGCTTGACGCCCAGTAATTCCGGACAACGCTCGCCCCCCACGTCTTACCGCGGCTGCTGGCACGTGGTTAGCCGGGGCTTCCTCGACCGGTACCGTCCCATCCTCGTCCCGGTCCACAGGGCTTTACAGGCCGCGGCCCGTCATCGCCCACGCGGCGTCGCTCGATCAGCCTTGCGGCCATTGTCGAAGATCCCTTACTGCTGCCCCCCGTAGGAGTCTGGGCCGTCTCTCAGTCCCAGTGTGGCCGGCCATCCTCTCAGACCAGCTACCCATCAAAGGCTTGGTAGGCCGTCGCCCCACCAACCACCTAATGGGACGCGCGCCCCCCCGACGGCGCCGCCCCCTCGCGGGAGCGGCTTTCGCCCCGGGGCCGCCCCCCGGGGCCGCATGCGGGATTAGCCACCCTTTCGGGCAGTTGTCCCCCACCGCGCGGCCAGGTCGCGCACGCGTTACTCACCCGTCCGCCGCTAACCGCCCCCGAGGGGGCGGCCCGCCCGACTTGCATGTATTACGCACGCCGCCAGCGTTCGTCCTGAGCCAGGATCAAACTCTCCGTTCAATGCAACTCACGTTGCGCGTTGTCCATTTTATATGTGGGTCGGCCGGCGAACGCAACGCGCTCGCCGCGCCAGCGGGAGGCCTCGCGGCCCACCGCACCCACGCACACGTCGAACTGCCCGCGGGACGCCCTCACCCGGCACGCCCCGACGGGCCTGAACAGACCACACTTCAACTGTTAAGGTGCTGCTACCCGCCCGGCGCCGGCCCACGGGCCAGCCCTCGCGGGCGGACGATTATGCTACCCCAGCCGCTCGCGCCATGTCAAATTCGCCGCGGCGCTCGGGTGTGCCACAGAGAAGTGCAGCGTACGCCGTTAGCCTGCTTTGGCGTAGCGGCGCCAGGGATGGTCGCTGGTGGGGCGGCCGTCGACGATTGTCGGGGGCTGGCGATCGCGCAGCCGGGCGGCGGCTTGGCTGAGATGGACGGGTGGCTTGGGCGGGGCGGGCGGTGAGTTCGGCGGGGCGGCCGGCGGGTGGCGCCGGAGCCAGTAGCGCCGACGGCGCTCGTGGTGCTGGTCGCGCTGGTGCTGGAGGAGGGCGGGCCAGACGGCGTCCCAGCGGTGGGAGCAGAGCGTCGTGCGCAGGGCGACCATGGGGTTGACGTGGTCGGGGGTCCAATGCATGCCGCTGCCCTTGAGGCGGGCCTCGACGACGAGCTTGCCGGCGCTCTCGACGGCGCCGCTGGCGATGGGATACCCCTTGGCCTGGAACTCGGCGTAGCGGACCTCGTCCCGGCGCGCCTCCAGGTAGGCGAGCGCCGCATCGCGCGCCTTCGCGGCGGCCTCGGGCGCGGCGGCGGCCTCGGTCGGCAGCGCCCGGAGCGCGGCCAGGACCGGATCGAGCGCCTCGTGCTCGAGGGCGTGCGCCTGCTTGTCCAGCCACTCGCGGCAGGCGGGCGGGTCCGCGCCCATCGCCGCCTGCGCCGCCGTCCCCAGGTGCTCGACGGCATGCGGAAAGTCGAGGATGCGCACGGCGTCGCGGCGGTAGGCGTCCACCACCCCTTGGGTCCAGGGGGCGCCGTCCTGCACCGCTGTGACCGTGCCCGCCGTCTGGACGCCCCGGCGGTGGACCTCGGCCCGCGCCGCCTGGATGAAGTCGGCCGCCTCCGCCATCCGCGAGAAATAGGACAGGTCCGTGGTCCGCACCACCGGGCCGTCTTCGCCCTCGACCGTGGCCACCGTGCCGATCACCATGGTCTTGACCTCGGCCCACGCGCCGTGGCGCAGCGGGACCATGGCCCCGTCCACGCTCACCTGCTGGAGCGCGGGTCCCTGCGGCGGCGCCGGCAGGTCCCGCGCCAAGCGCGCCGTCTCCGCCGCCTCGACGGCCACGGCCGCCGCCCCCGCCGCTTCCGAGGCTCGGCGCACCGTCTCCGCGCTCACCGCCACCCCCCAGAAGAACTCGAGCTCCGCCGCTGCTTGGGCGAAGGGCATGCGCGCCGCCAGGCGCACCGCCCCTTCCAGCACGCGGGGGCCGAGTTCGCCGGGGACCAGCCCCAGCGCCTCATCCAGGGGGGAAAAGACTCGTCCCGCAGGACGAGCACTGCCAATACGTGCGCCCCAAGCGCAGCGGCGCCGCGCGCTGCGCGATGAGCACCGCCCGCGGCTTCCGCCCCCGCCGCACCAGCGGCGCCCCGCAGTGCGGGCAGGCGCGCCCCGCCCCCTCCGCCGCCTCCTGCTCGCCGGCGAGCCGCCCCAAGAGCTGCGCCCGCGCCGCCGCCAGCGCCCCCTCCACCGCTAGCTCCAGCTCGGTCAGCGTTGCCTGCGGATGCGCCCGCCGCCATGCCGCCAACTCCCGCCCCGCCGCCCGCCCCGCCGCCTCGCCCACGGCCGTCAGCACGTCCTCGGCCGTCAACGCCTCCCCGCCCATCCCTAGCCTCCCCGCCACTTGCCGCTCCATCGGCGACTCGGGAGTCTAGCCGCCGCGCGGCCCACGCTCAGCGCCCCCCCGCCATGCACTCTTCTGTGGCACACCCACCGATGGCCCGCCGCTTGACCGGCCTGGGATATTGCAGCATAATCAGCGCCTGCATGCACGGGCGGAACAAGGCGGCAACGGCGCCGCCGGCGGTCGTTGCGTCCGGCCAGCCGGGGTGAGCGACCACGGTTACGCGCGAGCGCCGCCCATCGCCGAAGGGGGCATGGTCACATGGCGCTCGATGAGGAGCGAGAGGGCGAGGCGGGGCGGGACGACGAGAGCCGGCGGTTCCACGCGCGGGCGCTGGCGGGCGACCTCACGGTCTCCGGCGCGGTGTGGGAGCGGTATTATGTCCCAATCGTGCGGCAGCTCCGGCCCAAGTTCCCCGTGCTCGATGAGGAGGAGATCGGCGACGCCGTCACCGATGTCATCTTCCACTTCGCCGAGCGCCCGGCGCGCTTCGACCCTGGCAAGGCGCCGCTCGACCGCTACCTCCTGATGGCCGCGAGGGGCGACCTGCTCAATCTCCTCCAGAAGCGCAAGCGACAGCCGACGTTGGTCCCGCTCGATCCCGTCGCACATGACCGTCCGGCGCGGAATACGGTGCAAGAAGGCGAGGAGCGAGAGGA
>DASSSV010000626.1:0-6326 GCA_035708265.1 Thermomicrobiales bacterium
GCTGCGCGAGGAGGGCATCACCTCCGTCCTGGTCAATTCCAACCCGGCGACGATCATGACCGACGAGGGCATCGCCGACATCGTCTACGTCGAGCCGCTGACGGTCGACGTGCTGCGCCGCGTGATCCAGCGCGAGCGGCCCGATGCGCTGCTGCCGACGCTCGGCGGGCAGACCGGCCTCAACCTGGCGATGGCGCTCCACGAGGCCGGCGTCCTCGACAAATACGGCGTCCGCCTGCTCGGCGCCAGCGTCGAGACGATCCGCCTGGCCGAGGACCGCGAGGCGTTCAAGGATCTGCTCATCCACATCGGCGAGCCGGTCGTCGAGAGCGCGATCGTCCACACGGTCGCCGAGGCGCGTGCCTTCGCCGAGCGCGTCCCCCCGCCGCTGGTCATCCGCCCCGCCTACACGCTCGGCGGCACCGGCGGCGGCATCGCCTTCACCATGGCCGACCTCGACGCCGCGGTGCAGCGCGGCGTCGACGCGAGCCCGATCGGCCAGATCCTGCTGGAGCGCTACCTCTCGGGCTGGAAGGAACTCGAATACGAGGTGATGCGCGACGCGGCCGACACCTGCATCACCATCTGCAACATGGAGAACATCGACCCGATGGGCGTCCACACGGGCGATAGCATCGTGGTCGCGCCGAGCCAGACCCTCTCCGACCGCGAGTACCAGATGCTCCGCTCGTCGGCGCTGAAGATCATCCGCGCGCTCGGCATCGAGGGCGGCTGCAACATCCAGTTCGCGCTCGACCCCCACTCCTTCCAGTACTACGTGATCGAGGTCAACCCGCGCGTCAGCCGCTCCTCGGCGCTCGCCTCCAAGGCGACCGGCTACCCGATCGCCCGCGCCGCCGCGAAGATCGCCGTCGGCCGCCGCCTGGACGAGCTGCCGAACCCGATCACCGGCAAGACCGTCGCCGCGTTCGAGCCGGCGCTCGACTACTGCGTGGTGAAGATCCCGCGCTGGCCGTTCGACAAGTTCTCGCGCGCCGAGCGGACCCTCGGCACGCAGATGAAGGCGACCGGCGAGGTGATGGCGATCGACCGCTCCTTCGAGGCGGCGCTGCAGAAGGCGGTGCGCTCGCTGGAGAACGGCGCCAACGACCTCGGCTGGGAGGCGCCCGAGTGGGCGGCAGACGGCAGCGGTGAGGAGTTGCCGTCCGGGCTCGACGCGATCATGAAGCTGGTCGCCGAGCCGAACGACGTGCGGCTCTGGGCGGTGATGGCGGCGCTGCGCCGCGGCAAGTCGGCCGAGGAACTGTCGCGCGTCAGCGGGATCGACCCGTGGTTCACGCGCAAGATGGCCCGCCTCGTCGCGATGGAGCGGACGCTGGCGGAGGTCGACCTCGACGACGCGCTGCTCTGGCGCGCCAAGCGGCTCGGCTTCTCCGACCGCCAGATCGCCCGCCTGCGCGGCTGCCCGCCGGCCGAGGTCACCGCGCGGCGCCACGACGCCGGCCTCGTGCCGGTCTACAAGATGGTCGACACCTGCGCGGCCGAGTTCACCGCGGCGACGCCCTACTTCTACTCGACCTACGAGGAGGAGGACGAGGCGGCGCCGCTGCCCGAGCCGAAGGCGGTCGTCCTCGGCTCCGGCCCGATCCGCATCGGCCAGGGGATCGAGTTCGACTACTGCTCGGTCCACGCCGCGCGCGCGCTCGGCGCGGCCGGCGTCGCCTCGATCATGGTCAACTCCAACCCCGAGACGGTCTCGACCGACTTCGACACCAGCGACCGCCTCTACTTCGAGCCGCTCGACCCCGAGAGCGTGCTGGAGATCGTTCGCCACGAGGGCCGTTGGCCGTTGGCCGTTGGCCGTGAGGCGGGCGAGCGCGCCACCGCCGTCCCCACCGCGGTCGCCGCAGCGCATGTCGCCGGCCCGGTGGTGTCGGGCGACGCCAGTGTGATCGCCCCTCTCGGCGTGGACGCCGCTGCACCCCCTCCGGCCCACGGCCCACGGCCCACGGCCCACACCCCGGCCGTGATCGTCCAGTTCGGCGGGCAGACGGCGATCAACCTGGCGGCGCCGCTCGACGCGGCGGGTGTGCCGCTGCTCGGGTCGTCGCTCGACGCGATCGACGTCGCGGAGGACCGGCGCCGCTTCGAGGCGTTCCTGCGGCGCGTCGGCATCCCCCAGCCGCCCGGCGCCGGCGTGACCAGCATGCCCGAGGCGCTGGAGACGGCGGCGCGGATCGGCTACCCGGTGCTGGTGCGGCCCTCCTACGTCCTCGGCGGGCGGGCGATGGAGGTCGTCCACACGCCCGAGTACCTGGAGCAGTATCTGACCACGGCGGTCGAGTTCGGCGGCCCGCCGGTGCTGATCGACAAGTACCTGATGGGCAAGGAACTCGAGGTCGACGCCGTCTGCGACGGCGAGCGGGTGCTGATCCCCGGCATCATGCAGCACGTCGAGCGCGCCGGGGTCCACTCCGGCGACTCGATCGCCGTCTACCCGCCGCAGCAGCTCTACCCGACCGAGCGCGACCTGATCGTCGAGTACACGACGAAGATCGGCCTCGAACTCGGCGTGCGCGGGCTGATGAACGTGCAGTACGTCGTCCACGGCGGGCGCGTCTACGTGATCGAGGTCAACCCGCGCTCCAGTCGCACCGTGCCCTTCATCTCGAAGGCGACCGGCGTGCCGCTGATGGCGCTGGCGACGAACGTGCTGCTCGGGCGCACGCTCGCGGAGCAGGGCTACGAGGGCGGGCTCTGGCCCGAGACGCCGCT
Source organism: Thermomicrobiales bacterium (assembly GCA_035708265.1). GTDB lineage: Bacteria > Chloroflexota > Chloroflexia > Thermomicrobiales > CADCWN01 > DASSSV01. Next base: position 2,737 of record DASSSV010000626.1, read on the forward strand.
GGTGGCGGTCAAGGCGCCGGTCTTCTCCCACGCCAAGCTGCGCGGCGTCGAGGTCCAGCTCGGGCCGGAGATGAAGTCGACCGGCGAGGTGATGGGCATCGACCGCGCCTTCGCGCCGGCCTTCTACAAGGCCCTGCTGGCGGCCGGGCTGGACCTGCCCGAGCGCGGCGGCCTGCTCCTGAGCCTGGCCGACGACGACAAGCCGATGGCCGCCGAGATGATCGAGACGCTGGTGCGCCTCGGCTACCGCCTCTACGCGACCGAGGGGACGGCGGCGTTCATCGAGCGCGCGGGGATGCCGGTGCAACTGGTGACCAAGCGCATCGGCCAGGGCCGCCCCGACGTCCTCGACGTGATCCGCGACGGCACGGTCGACGCGGTGATCAACACGCCGGGCCCGGCCTACACTGAGGTGCAGCACGGTTTCCAGATCCGCCGCGCGGCAGTCGAGCGCGGCATCCCCTGCCTGACCTCGATCGACACGGCGATCGCGATGGTCGACGCCCTGGCGCACCTCGGCGGCGCCTACAGCGTCCAGCCCCTGCCGAGTTACCGCCGGCCGGCGCCGGGGTATTAGGCAGGCTGTTGGCCCTCACCCCCCGTCCCCCTCGCCCAATCCTGGGCGAGGGGGAGATCTCGCTGCGCGCGTTTTCTCCGTCCTCACAAGCATGGATCTGGAGGAGCAGCACAGCGTATGGGAGGAGTCGCCCCCTCGCCCAGGATTGGGCGAGGGGGACGGGGGGTGAGGGCCACCTTGTTCACTCCCACCGCAGTTCCACGTCGTCGCGCCCCCCCGCGTCGGCCTCCGGTCCACGGCGGGTCGTGGCGCGGTCGCCGGGCAGGGGGACCGCTTCGAGCTGGATGCCGCGGCCGGCGCGCGCCAGCAGATTGTAGGCGCAGCCGCCCGCCCACCAGGCGCAGGCCCCGAGCAGACCGCCGAGCGCGATGAGGGCGAGCGCGAGGAGGACGGCGCTGGCGAACGGGTGGTGCGCGACCGGCGCGAGCCGGTGGTAGAGCCCTTCGACGTGCAGCGCCTCGCGGGGCTGGTACTCGATGTTCGGGAGTTTGATGCCGGCGATCAGTTGGTCCGCGGGCCAGGGGCGCCAGGGCGTCCAGGCGTCGAGGGTCAGCCAGAGCCGGCGCGCGGCGGCGACGCCGAGCGCGCTCAGGATGATGGCGGGGAGGACACTGGCGGCCAGCCCGACGATCAAGCCGGTGCCGGCCAGCGCGCGCAGGCGGACGCGGCGCACGGTGAGCCGGGTCGGCCCCCACGACCCCGGCCCGACCGGCGCCATCGCCCGCGCGCGCCCGCGGGGCTGCCTCATCTCGTCTCCTTCCGTCATTGCTGCGTACCCCTGCGGGCAGCGCCGGGACAATTCTCGCACGGGGCGTGCCGCCCGCCGCACGACATATCCCTGCGGGTAGAGAAGGCTGGGAGGAGGCGGGCGTGGCCGTGGGTGGGCCGTGCCGTGGACGGCCGATTGACGCTCGCTGGCGCGGCGGCTACGATCGGGGCGAGGCGGAGGGGGGCGATGGTGGCGGGGCGCGAGGAGACGGCGGCGCGGCGGCTGCGCGAGGGGAGCGCGGGCGAGGCTGGGTTCGACCCCGATCGGCTGGCGCGCGCGGGCCCGGTGCTGGAGCGCGGCGTGCGGGAGGGGGCCTTCCCCGGCGCGGTCGCGCTCGTCGCGCGCCGCGGCGTCATCGCGCTGCACGCGGCATTCGGCCGGTTCGGGGCTGCCGACCTGGCGCGCCCGCTGCCGCGCGACGCGATCTTCGACCTGGCCTCGCTGACCAAGGTCGTCGCCTGCCTGCCGCTCGTGCTGATGCAGGTGGAGCAGGGTGAACTCTCGCTCGACGAGCCGGTCGCAACTTTCTTCCCGCAGTTCGCCAATGGCGACGACCAGCGCCGCGAGCGGGTGACGATCCGCCACCTGCTGACGCACACCTCCGGCTTGCCGGCCTGGTTGCCCCTCTTCGCCGACTGCGCCGCCCCGGATGAGGCGCTCGCGCGCATCCTCGCCGCGCCGCTGGAGGCCGAGCCGGAGACGCGCGTCGTCTACAGCGACCTCGGCGTGATCCTCCTGAGCGAAGTGGTCCGGCTGCTCGATGGCGTCCCGCTCGACCGCGCGGTGCACGACGCCGTCTTCGCGCCGCTCGGGATGCGCGACACCGGCTACAAGCCCGACGCGGCGCTCCGCGAGCGCATCGCGCCGACCGAGGCCGGCGAGGCGTACGAGCGGCGGACGGCGGCGGAGGCGGGCGCGATCCACCCGCAGCGGCGCGCCGGCGGGATGATCCGCGGCACGGTCCACGACGGCAACGCCTACTACGCCATGCGCGGCGTCAGCGGGCACGCCGGCCTCTTCGGGACCGCGCCGGATCTCGCCGTCTACTGCCAGTGCTGGCTGAACGGCGGCGCCTACGGCGGGCGCCGCCTCCTGAGCCCGGTGACGGTCGCCGCCGCGACGCGCGACCAGACCGCCGCGCTGAACGCCGGGCGCGGCCTCGGCTGGGTCGCGTTCGACCCCGACCCGCTCGGCCGGCGGGCCCGCTGGCTGGCGGCCGGCGGCGACCCCGCGCTCGTCGCGGTCGGGCCGGCGTCGTCGGGCGAGTTGCTGGCGCCGGGGAGTTACGGGCACACCGGCTTCACCGGCACGTCGCTCTGGCTCGACCCGGCGCGCGACCTGCTGGTCGTGCTGCTGACGAACCGGGTCCACCCCGACGCGGCGAACCTCCGCATCGCGCGGGTCCGCCCGCGCTTCCACGACGCGGTCGCCGCGGCGATCGTGGACTGAAGGGGGCGCGCATGGGCGGGATCTCGGCGCTGGGGGTCTTCTACCTGGGGCTGGCGCTGGCGCTCCTGAGCGCGGCCGGCGCGTGGCTCTACCTGCGCTTCGGCCTCGACGTGGCGCGCCCCTGGCCGCACCTGCGGCGCTGGACCGCGCCGCCCTACGTGGCGGTCGGGCTCTTCGAGTTGAGCGCCGGCTGGCTGACGCACCAGCGCGGCGACGCGCGCTTCTGGCTGCCGGTGCTGCTCGGCCTCGCGCTGGTCGGCGGCGCGGGCTACGCGCTGGCGCGGCAGCCGTAGCGGCGCGCGGGGAGGGGAGGATGAGCTACGACCTGGTGATCGAGCCGGACAGCGTCGACGCCTTCGCGCCGGAGCAGGTGGACGCGGCGGTCGCCCGCTACGTCCAGTTCCGCCGCTACGACGCCGAGTCGTACCGCTCGGCCGGCGGGCTCGAACTGGTGCTCGTCGCGGATCGCCCCGGCGCGCCCGTGGACAGCCTCGTCCTGCACATCCCCTACGAGACCCTGCCGGCGAGTTTCGACGCGGCCTGCGACGTGGCGCTCGGCCTGGCCGGCGCGCTCGGCGGCCGGGTCACCGACGCGCAACTCGGGACGGACCTGACCGCGGAGACGCGCGCGGCGTCGCGGGCGAAGGCGGAGGACGCGGCGCGCTGGGTGCGCCGGCTCGGCGCGCAGTTCGAGGAACCCCCGAAGGAGTACGTCGACGTCCCGGCCGGCCGCCCGGCCCCCGCGCCGCGCGGCGGCGACCGCCCCTGGTGGAAGTTCTGGGCGCGCGACGAGTG
>DASSSV010000627.1:0-6886 GCA_035708265.1 Thermomicrobiales bacterium
TATCCCCGCGCCGGGGCCGCTCCCGCGTACGGCGGCGCCCATCGTGGCCGTCCCAGTGCGGGGCGGGCTGGACCACGACGATCGCCGCGCAGCACGACCACCCACTGCCGCATCACGACGCGTCCGACGGTGATGGGAGCCAGCAGACCAGGTCCCGGAATGGCCCACCCCGCGCCCGCTCGGCGACGAGCCGGGGACCGGTGCCGGCGGCCAGGGCGCGCATGAACGGGAGGCCAAAGCGGATCGCGCGCGCCCCCGCGGTCGCCTCCAGCGTCGGCCGCCAGTCAGGGGCGACAAACGAGTCGCCACACGAGTCGTTGACGTCAGACAAAGCGTGTATACTCTTCCTGCGTACGCAGCGGAATCGGCTGACATCGTGAAACCATGGCGCCTGCTGGCGAAGATCGGGGCACCCGATGGACGTGCCTGATCTCCCGGTCCCCGGCGTGCAGTACCGCAATTTCGACCTCTTGATCCGACCGGAACGCGAGCGGACCTGGCTGGTCGAGGCCAGATCGCGGGAAGGCGAGGCGAGCGAGCGGACGAGGCTGCGGCTTAGCCGGGATCGGCTCGACCACCTCCTCGATAGGGTGGAGCTCGCGATACTCCGCAGCCGCGGAGGGCAGCGCCGGGTCGTCGCGGCGTCGGAGCAGCCGGTGCAAGAGCTCGGCCGCCTGCTCTTCGAGACGTTCGTGGTGGGCGAGGTCCTCAGCCTCTATGACCTGAGCTGGCGCGACGCATCCCGGGCGGATAGCGGTCTGCGTATCCGGCTGCAGGTCGCCGCACCGCAACTGGCGACACTCCCATGGGAATACCTCTACGATCCGAGGCAGGACGAGTACGTGTGCCTGAATCGGCGCAAGCCGCTCGTCCGTTACCTGCAGGTCGCCCAGCCGGTGGCGCCGCTGATGGTCACCCCGCCGCTGCGTATCCTGGCCATGGCAGTGAATCCGGCGGATGCGGACGCCCTGGCGATCGACCGCGAGTCGGCATTGATGGTCCAAGCGCTGGGACCGCTGCTCGCAGCGGGGAAGGTTCAGCTCGACTGGGTGCATGGGGGGACGTGGCGGGACTTGCAGGTTGCGCTGCGCGCCGGCCACTGGCACGTCTTCCATTACATTGGGCACGGTGGCTTCGACCATTCGCGCGGCGAGGGGGTGATTGGCCTGGTGGACGAAACCAACCGCACGCGGGAGCTGCCCGCCTCGGACCTGGTGATCCACCTCGCCGACCACCCCTCGCTGCGTCTGGTGCTGCTGAACTCATGCGAGGGGGCGACGGCCAGCCGGGAGGATCTCTTCTCCAGTACGGCCGCGCTGCTCGCACGCCGCCTCCCCGCGGTGCTGGCGATGCAGTATCCGATCTCGGATACGGCGGCAATCGAGTTCTCGCGGACCTTCTACGGGGCGGTGGCGGACAATCAAGCGATCGACACGGCGGTCGCGGAGGCGCGAAAGGCGTTGCACACGGAGCTGGGGCCGACGGCGGAGTGGGGGACGCCGGTGCTGTACCTGCACGCGGCAGATGGCGTGCTCTTCGGCATCGTCGACGCGCCGTCGGCGCGTGCCGAGCGGCGCGAGGTTGCAGCTGGAGTCGGTGCGCGCAGCGCAGCAGTGGCGGACCCCGGGCGCCTCGAGGCCACCGTCCCGCGGGAGCGCGGCTTCGCCGCGGCGGCCGGCGGCGGGGCGGCCAACCCCTTCACCTACGGCCGGCCGATCGTCGACCCGGCCCGTTTCGTCGGCCGGCGGCGCGAGGTGGCGCAGGTCTTCAGCCGCCTGGGCAACGTCGCGTTCGAGTCGAGCTCGCTGGTGGGGGAGCGGCGCATCGGCAAGACCTCGCTGCTGCTCCACCTGGCGCACCCGGCCGTGCGCCGTGCCCACGGGCTCGACCCCGAGCGCTACCTCTGCCTCTACCTCGACCTGCAACTGGTCGACGCCGCCATGACGCCCGCGCGCCTGTGGCGCTGGCTCCTGCAGCAGCTCGCGCGCGCCTGCCCCGACCCGGAGGTCGCCGGGGCGCTGGAGGCGCTGTGCGCGGCGGAGTCGCTCGACAGCCTCGCGCTGGACGAGCTCTTCGACGTCGTCGACGCGCGCGACCGGTATGTCGTGCTGCTGCTGGACGAGTTCGAGCAGGTCACCGCCAACCCCAACTTCGGCCCCGACTTCTTCTACGGGTTGCGCAGCCTGGCGATCCACCACCACCTGGCGCTGGTCACCGCCAGCCGGCGCGATCTGGTGGATCTGTGCCACTCGGAGGCGGTGCGCTCCTCGCCCTTCTTCAACATCTTCGCCACCATCCCCGTGCCCCTCCTCGACGAGCCGGAGGAGGCGGCGCTCCTCGACGCGGCCCTCGCCGGGACCGGGGTGGCCTTCGGCGCCGCGGAGCGGGCCGCGCTCGGGCGCCTGGCCGGCCGGCACCCCTACTTCCTGCAGGTGGCGGGGCACGCGCTATTCGGGGCCCACAGCGAGGGACTGGATCCCGCGGCGCGCCTGGCCGCGCTCGAGCGGGCGTTCCGGGCGGCGACCGCGCCGCACCTGGCCGAGTACTGGCGGCAGGCGGACCTGCACGAGCGCATCGTGCTGGCGGCGCTGGCCTGCCTGGCGCGGGCGGAGGGCGGCGACGGGCGGGGGGCGCGCGGCGCCGAACTGCGCGCCCTGTACCCCCATGCCGACCGGGCGCTGGCCCGCCTGGTGGGGCGCGGCCTGGTCGTCGCCCGGGGCGAGGGCTACGCGCCGGTGACTCCGGTGTTCGGCGACTGGGTGATCGACGAGCTGGCCCGGCCCGCCGCGGGCCCGCCCGAGGGCGGCGGGGCGAGCGGCGCGCTAGACCGGGCGCTGCCCCGCCTCGGCGGCCCGTACCGGGACCTGGCGCGCGCCTGGGCCGGCGACCCGCCAATCCGGCCGGCCGTCGTGTCCCTCTTGCAGCGCGCGCTCGGCGGCGAGGGCCAGTGAGGGCGGCGTGGACGCGAAGGCGGCAGCCAATCCCTACATTGCCGGCAGCCCGGTCACCGGCCCGGAGATGTTCTTCGGGCGCGAGGACGTCTTTGCCTTCGTCCGCCGGGCCCTCGTCGGCCGGCATCGCGACAACGTCGTGGTCCTCTACGGCCAGCAGCGCACCGGCAAGACCTCGGCGCTCTACCAGCTGGGCCGCCACCTGGGGCCGCGCTACGCCTGCGTCTTCGTCGACCTGCACGGCCTGGCGCTCGAGGATCTGGCGGGCTTCCTGTGGGAGCTGGCCGGCCACATCGCGCGCGCGCTGCGCCGCGACTACCAGGTGGCGCTGCCGCGCCCGGACCGCGCCGCCTTCCAAGACGACCCGCGCGGGGAGTTCGAGGGCGCGTTCCTGCCGCGGGTCTGGGCCGCCCTCGGCGAGCGGCACCTGGTGCTGCTGCTGGACGAGGCGACCCGGCTGCAGGAGCGGGTGCGTGCGGGGCGGCTGGAGCCGGGCACGTTCACCTACCTCCGCCACTTGATGCAGCACCACGAGCGGCTTGTCTTCCTCTTCGCGCTGGGCAGCGGCCTGGAGGAGTTGGAGCGCGACTACGCCTACCTATTCAACGTCGCGCTCTACAAGCGCATCTCCTTCCTGGACCGCGCGGCCGCCGTCGCCCTGATCACCGAGCCGGCGGCGGGCTGCTACGCCGTCACGCCCCCGGCCGTCGCCCGCATCCTCGCGGTCACCTCCGGCCACCCCTACTACACCCAGCTGCTGTGCCACGGCCTCTTCCAGCGCTGGCAGCAGCACGGCCGGGCGCGGGTGACGGCGGCGGACGTCGAGGCGATCCTCGCCGAGGCGGTCGAGCGCGGCTCGGCGGTGCTCAAGCACGTGTGGGAGGAGGCGACCCCCGGTGAGCAGGCGACCCTGGCCGGCCTGGCGGCGGTCGGCGGGGGGGGTAACCGGCCAGTCGGCGCGCTGGCGATCGCGCGGGTGTGGGCGCGGGAGGGGGCGATCCTGCCGGCCGGGGAGCTCGCCCGCGCGCTGCGCAGCCTGGTGGCGCGCGAGGTCCTCGTCGGGCAGGGGCGCTACCGGTTCGCGGTCGAGTTGCAGCGCCTGTGGATCGAGCGGCACCGGCGGCTGGCCTGGGTGCGGGACGACCTCGCGCCCGTGCTGCTGACGGGGCCACCCGGGGCGGCGGCGCGTCCGGCATCCTCCCGCTGGCTCGGGGGCCGCGCGCTGCGCTACGGCGCTGCGGGGGCGATCCTCGTCGCACTCCTGGGCGTCGGCGGGGATGCTGGCCACGCCCGCCCGGACACCGCCGCAACGGCGACGGCCGGGGCGCGCGCGACCGGGGCCGCACAGCGGGCCGCGCAGGCAACGGGGACCGCTGGGGCGCTCGCCGCCGCCACGGCCGGCACCCCGGCCGCGAGCTGGAACGGCTCATTCTCGGTCGGCGCCGGCACGGGCCCGGGCGCTGCGGCCACCGGCCCCGCGACCGCCGGCCGGGTGACCACGCCGACCGTGTCGACGGCGGCGATTACCATCCGACCGACCGCAGGGCCGGCCGGCACGAAGTTCGTCATCAGCGGCTCGGACTTCACACCCGGTGAGACGATCCATTACACCGTGGTGGCGCCCGATGGCAGTGCGTTTGCCAACAATGTGGTGCCGCTCGCGATGGCGCGGACAAAATTCGAACTGACGCTGGCCTCGGACAACGCGGCACCGGGCGTCTACACCGTGGTGTTCTCACGCGCCGACGGTACGCAGGCTACCGCCAAGTTCACGGTTACTGCCGATGTACCTGTGGCCGCGACGCCGACCGCGCCGCCCCCGACGGTCACGCCGCCGCCGCCGCAGGCGAGCGACTGGGGCCCGGCCCTCGCGCCGCTGAAGGGCGGTAAGGGCTACAAGGACCCCGACGGCCGCTTCTCCTTCCGCGTGCCGCAGGACTGGTCCCAGATCCAGCAGTCCGGCACGGACGTCGCCTTCAGCGCGCCGCGCTCCGGCCGCACGACGCCCGCGACGATGAACGTCGTCCTCAGCCAGACGTCGGACTCGCTCGACCAAGTCGACCAGAGGACGCAGCAGCAGATCCAGCAGCAGTACAAAGACTTCAAGCTGGTGAGCCGCGACAAGGTCACCGTCAACGGCATCCCGGCCTACCGCCGCGTCTTCACCGTCACGGTGGACGGCGTGCCGGTGGAGATCGAGCAGGTCTACCTCGTCGACCACCAGGTCGCCCACATACTGACCTTCGCGGCCACCCCGGACAGCTTCGGGGACTCCCAGCCGACGTTCGACGCCGTCGCCGGGTCGTACCAGGTCGGGAACTAGGGCGCGGGCACCGGCGGCGGGGCGTGCGAGCGGCAGCCTCGCGGCGACCGGGGCCGGCCCGCCGTCACCAGGTGCTCAACAGACCCCACACCGGAGTGTCAAACACATGGGCGTTCCCGGTGCTCGGGGGTCTCTGCAATGCGGATCAGCGAGCCGCGCAGCGCCGACGGACAGACGAAGCGGCCTGGACAGGGGGTGACACACGCCGCACACGGCCGCAATGGTTATGCGGCATCATGGTCGCCGCGCGAAGCGCCGAGATACGCATTTCTCCGTGTTCTGCCAGGCGCTCATACCCGGTGTCGCTGGGTCGCGCCGCCTCGCCCGCGCTACCCTGCCCGAGACGCCGGCGAGGGACGCCGGGGCGTGGGGTGGGGGCACAAGGTGCGGAGCGGGAGGCGGGCGAGCATGGACAAGCGCGGGTAGAACCGGGGTACGGTGTACCGACGACGCGACGGGCGGTGGGAGGGCGCCCTGACCTTGCCCGGCACCGGCGGGCGCCGCCGGCGCTTCTACGGGGCCTCCGAGGAGCAGGTGGCGCGGCAACTGGAGGCCCTCGCGGCGGCGGCGGCCGGCGAGGCCGTGGTCCCCGCGTCGCCGACAGTCGGCGACTACCTCGCTTGGTGGCTGGAGGTCGTGATCCGGCCGGCGCGGCGCCCGAATACCTCTCGCGCGTACGAGAGCCTCGTCCGCCTTCGCCTCTGCCCCGCGCTCGGGCACCTGCCCTTGGCGGGCCTCACGCCCCAGCAGGTGCAGGCGGCCCTGCTGCAGACCGCCGCCGGGCCGCTCGCCGGCACGCCCTGTGCCGTGCAGCGGATGCGCGACGTCCTGCGCGGCGCGCTCCAGTACGCCCTGCGCTGCGGGGCGGTGGCCCGCAACGCGGCCGCGCTCGCGGCGCCCCCGCGCTACGCGCGCCCCGAGGTGCGCCCCTTCACGCCGGAGGAGGCGCGCGCGTTCCTCGCGGCCAGCCGCGGCGAGCGCCTGGCGGCGCTCTACGCCGTCGCCCTGGCGCTCGGCCTACGCCAGGGCGAGGCGCTCGGGCTCACCCGGGGCGGCGTCGACCTCGCCGCGGGGACCCTCCACGTCCGGCAGCAGCTGCAGCGCGTCGACCGCCGACTCCGGCGCTGCGACCTGAAGACGGCGCAGAGCCGGCGGGCCTGCGCCTCCCGCCCACCCTGCTCGCGGTGCTCGGCGCACACCGAGAGCGGCAGCGGGCGGAGCGGCACCTGGCGGGCGCGCGCTGGCACGAGCCCATCGCCGACCTCGTCTTTACGACGACGATCGGCACGCCGTTGCAGCCGCGCACCGTGGCGGAGCCGTTCCACGCGCTCGTCGCGCGGGCCGGCTTGCGGCGGCAGCGCTTCCACGACCCGCGGCACTGCTGCGCGACGCTGCTGCTGGTGCAGGGGGTCTCGCCGCGGGTGATCATGGAGACGCTGGGGCACAACCAGATCGGGGTGACGCTGCACACCTACACGCATGTCGTCCCGGCGCTGCACCAGGAGGCAACCGCGCGCATGGAGGCCTTCCTGCGATCGGCGCTATGACGACAGATCCGGGTTGCCGTCGGTTGTCGTCGCGGTTGCCGTCAGAGCGGCGGGGGGGGGGGGGC
>DASSSV010000628.1:0-14935 GCA_035708265.1 Thermomicrobiales bacterium
CGCCGCGATCGAGCGCCGCGACCTCGCCCTCTGGGCCGCGCGGCACGACATCGTGACGGCGTGAGAGCGTCGGAGCGTGGGAGCGTGGGAGCGTAGAGGGTAGAACGCAACAGGGCAGGGGTCGGGTGGCGCCGGGCTGAAACGTCATTCAGGCCGCGCAGGCGGCCTTCGTGCCGCGCGCAGCGCGGCCCCCAGCCGCGGCTTCAGCCGCCGGGGCTCTCTTCGCCCGTCCAGCCGGCCGGCAGCGTGTAGCGCCAGCCTTCCCGCCAGCCGAACGGCGCGTCCGCCAGGTCTTCGAGGGCGGTCCCGTGCAGCAAGTGATCCAAGGCCCACTTGTTCGCGGAGTGGGCGATGATGAGCACCGTGCGGCCGTCCCAGTTCGCCGCGAGGTCGCGGAGGAAGTCGGCCGTCGCCGCGACCACCTGGCGGTAACTCTGGCCGCCCGGATAGGGCTCGTCGATGTGGCGCGAACGCTCGGCGGCGAGGCGCGCGACCGGCATCCCGTTGAGCGCGCCGTAGTCGCACTCGCGCAGCCGGAGGTCGCCGTAGATCGGGATGTCGCTCCCCGCGAAGGCGATCTCCGCCGTCTCCACCGCGCGCGCCAGGTCGGAGACGAAGACCGCCGCGATGGCGTCGACGCGGCGGCGCGCGCCGAGTTCGCGGGCGAGGTCGCGCCCGCGCTCCGAGAGTTGCCCCGGCAGCCAGCCCGTCGCGAACCCCGCCTCATTGTCGGTGGTCAGGGAATGGGTCTCGTAGATGACCTCCACCGCCATGCTCGACCTCATCGCACCGACCAGTCGCCCGACCGGATGGACGAGAGCCGCGTGAGCACGCCCGATCGGCCCCGCGCTCTCGCGCTCCCACGCTCCCACGCTCCCACGTCAGTGCTGCATCCCCGCCCAGACGTCGTAGACGTGGCGGGCGATCGGGGCGGCGACCTTCGAGCCGGCGCCGCCGTGCTCGACCATCGTGATGACGGTCAGTTTCGGCGCGTCGGCCGGGGCGAAGGAGGCGAACCAGGCGTTGTCGGCCAGCGGCGGCTTCTCCGCCGTCCCCGTCTTGCCGGCGACGACGATCGGCGAGCCGACGAAGGCGTCGAGCGAGGTGCCGTTCGGCGCGGTGGTGATGTCGACCATCGCCTGGTGGATCATCGGCAGCGACTTCTGCGTCGGCAGCTTCGCGATCTCCTTGCGCTCGGTCGCGCGGACGATCTTGCCGTCGGGCGTCGTCACCTTCGCGGCGATGAAGGGGCGCAAGAGGGCCCCGCCGTTCGCGATGGCGTTGTAGAGGTTGGCCATCTGGAGGGGCGTCGCCAGGAAGTAGCCCTGGCCGATCGAGAAGTTGATCGCGTCGCCGACCGCCCAGTTGTCGTGGACGACCGCCTGCTTCCACGCCGGGTCGGGCACCAGGCCGGACGCCTCGGGCAGTTCTTCCAGCCCGGTCGGCTTACCCAGCCCGAACGCGCGCGCGTAGTTCGGCAGCAGATTCGGATCCTTCTCGTTCAACTTGACCGCGATCTGATAGAAGACGGTGTCGCAGGAGCGGACCAGCGCGTTCTTGAGCGTCAGCGGGCCCTGCGGGTCGGGGTAGGTCCAGTCCTTCCAGACGTTCGGCTGGCCGGGCACGGAATAGGTCGCCGGGCAGTCGATCACGGTGTCGGGGGTGAAGCCGAGTTCGTTGATCGCCGCCGTCGCCGGGATGACCTTGAAGATCGAGCCGGAGGGGTAGACGCCCTGTGCCGCGCGGTTGATCAGCGGCGTCAGCTTGGCGTCGTTGAGCTTGGCCCAATCGGCGTCGCTGAAGCCGAGGATGAAGCCGTTGGGGTCGAAGGTCGGGTGCGAGGCCATCGCCAGCACCCCGCCGGTCGCCGGGTCGAGGATCACGCCGGAGGAGGGACGGTCGCCGAGCGCCTCTTCGAGCGCCCGCTGGAGGTCGATGTCGATCGTGAGCTGGATGTCGGCGGCCGGCTCGCTCTTGCGCTGGGCGATCACGGTGCGCACCGCGCCGTTGGTGCCGATGACGGTGAGCTGGCCGCCCTTCTTGCCGGCCAGGTACTGCTCGCCCCACGCCTCGATGCCGGCGCGGCCGATCTTGTCGCCCGCGGTGTAGCCCTGGGCGGCCAGCGTCTTGAGGTCGTCGGCGTTGACTTCACCGACGTAGCCGATGACGTGCGCGGCGAGCGAGCCGTAGGGGTAGACGCGGTCCTTGACCTTGCGCTCGGCCACGCCCGGGAGCGCCTGCAACTGCTTGTCGAGGTCGGGCGGCAGGTTCTCGGGCATCGTCTTGATCGGCACGAACCAGGTAGGGTCGGCCTTGGCGTACTGCGCCTTGATGACGTCGGGCGGGATGCCGAGCGCCTTGCTCAGCCCCGCGAGCATCTGCTGCTCGTCCTTGATTTGCCCGGGGACGACGCCGATCTGCGTGACGAGCCCCTGCTGTGCCAGGACGCGGCCCTTGGCGTCGAGGATGCGCCCACGCTCGGGCGTGTCGGGGATAAAGCGGATCAGGCCGTCGCCGAGGTCTTTGAAGATCAGCGAGGGGGTCCAGGCGACGCGCCACTGGTCGCCGTCCTGCCGCAGCGGCAGGGTGTTATCCTCGGTGATCGAGCCGACGAGGCTCGATTGCATCGCCACGCGCATCGGGAACTGCGCCACGCCGGGCGTCGCGTCGCCGAGCGTCGCCTGCACCGAGGTAAGGCCCGCCTCCTCGGCGATGCCCTGGTAGCGCGCGATGAACTTGTCGCGCGTGATGTTGCCCTGATCGGCCGAGGAGATCAGGTCGTACATCCCGTTGTAGTCTTTGGCGTTCCAGCGGTCGACGTACGCCTGGGCGACCGAGCGCATGTCGCGCGCGTTGACGACCGGCGACGCGCCCGGGCTCGCCGCCCGCGCCGGGCTGGCGACCGGCGACAGGGCCGCGCCGGCGGCGCTCGGCGGACCGGGCCGGCTCGCCTGGGCGGTCGGCGCCGCGCCGGTGGGCGTCCCCGGCGCCGCGGCGACCGCGCTCGCCGGGGGCGTCGCCTCCCCGCCACGGCGGGCGATCGAGAGCGAGAACCCGGCCTTGTAGAGCGCGAGGACGCCGACGGCGCAGAGGAGCACGACGACGAGGACGGCGGCGAGTTTCGGCCAGATCGCCGCGCGCTGCGCCCGGCGATAGCGCCGCGAGGAATAGGGGGACTTATAGTTCACGGGCACGCTCCCTGTTGCCGGCCGTTCGAACGGTGGCGCGTGGCGGGCGGACACCGGGGTGGACCGCCACCGTAGCCTTAACGCACAAAGGCGCGGCGGGGGTCCGCGCTAACTGTGCCATCCGGGGCGGGCGATGTCAAGAGAAGGGCGAACGTTCGCGGAGCGAGTGGAAGATTAGCGAGGGCTGGCGGTTGCAACTGCGCCCGAATGGCGTTATCGCGTCACGACGCCCGCCTGCGCGGGCTAGGGCGGGCCCCAAGCCGCGGAGACGGGTTCCATGGCCGCGGCCTACGGGCGCGTTGTCACTCGTTGGTGGCGCGGCGCGGGGTGCCGCTCGGCCCGACGGGGTTGGTGCGGGCCAGGTACTCGCCCCACTTCCACGCGCTGAACGCCAGGCCGCCGAGCAGGGAGTCGAGGAGCGGCAGCGGCGGCGGCGCGACGCGATAGACGACCGCGACGAGGAGCCAGCCGAGCGCGCAGGCGAGCCCGAAGAGGCCGGTGAAGAGCATCAGGAGGTTGACGGCGCTGGCGGTCCAGCGCGGCAGGCCGGTCGCCTCGTACTGCATCTCTTCCACGAGGCCGCCGAAGCGCGGCGCGATCGTCTGGGAGAAACTGAGCAGCGCGGCGTAGGCGACGAAGATGTACCAGACGTCGTGCAGGACCGCGACGCGCTCCATCGCGGCGCAGGCGCCGAGCGCCAGCAGCCCCTGCGTGAGCGTCAGCCGGTGCCAGGGCGTGTGCTGCGTCCACCACGTCCCGAGCCGGTCGGCCTGCGTCGTGAGGTAATAGTCGCACCGGGTCAGCCAGTGGTCGCCCGGGCGGTTGAAGCGGTCGTGCAGCGCCACCGGTCTCCACCCCTCCACTCCCCGCTCCGGCGCGGGTCGCTCTCGCCTCACCCCCAGCCTAGCGGCCTTCCGGCGTGCTGCCAAGAGCCATCCGGCCCTTTTCGCCGGGTACGTTCGTCTGCCGGTCCCGGGCGACACCGGCCAGGACGCCGGCACGAACGTCCCGGCGGGCACGACGCGGGGGCGGGCCTCGTCGGCCGGCCCCCGCGTTTCCGATGGCGCTGTCCCCGACCTCGGTCTACAGCGACCGGGCCTCGTCCTCGCGCTCGACCTCGATCGTGCAGCGGGCGAGCAGCGCGCCGATCGCGCCGGCCGCCGCCACCATCGGCGCGAGCACCGCGCCGACGACGCCGACGGTCAGCGGGAACTCGACGACCGTCTCGCCGTCCTCCCGCTTGACCACGACCCGGCGCACGTTGCCCTCGTGGATCAGTTCCTTGATCCGCTCGGCCAGTTCGCGCCCCTCGACCTCGAACGACTGCTTCCCCATCGCGCTCCTCCTTCGCGGATGCCGTCAACCAGGGCCATGTACGCGGGCGGCGCGGGGCGGTTTCAGGGCGAGACGATAGACGGTAGACGATAGGCGATAGGGGAGGCGACCAACGGCGATGCGGTTCACGATGGCAGGGCTGCTCCTACCGTCTATCGTCTATCGTCTACCGTCTCCGTTTGCCAGGCCCCCGTCCCGGTGCGTAGAATGCGCGCACGGGACACGGCAATGGAGCGATGGACCGCGCAGGTCCGGCGCCGAAGGAGGGAGCAGCAATGGCGACGCCCGTCCGCACCGAACGCATCGACGAGGCCCGCGCCCGCCGCATGGCCGGCTCGGCCGCCCTGCACGCCCGCGCCCGCGGCGTCTTCCCCGACGGGGTGACGCACGACAACCGCTACATGGAGCCCTTCTCGCTCTACTGCACCCACGCCGCCGGCCCGCGCAAGTGGGACGTCGACGGCAACGAGTACATCGACTACTTCGGCGGCCACGGCGCGCTGCTCCTGGGGCACGCCCACCCGGCGATCGTCGAGGCGCTCACCCGGCAGGCCGGGCGCGGCACGCACCTCGGCGCCTGCCACGAGCAAGAGGTGCGCTGGGGCGAGCAGGTGCAGGAACTCGTGCCGTCGGCGCGCGGCGGGCTGGTGAAGTTCACCTCGTCCGGCACCGAGGCGACGATGATGGCGCTGCGCCTGGCGCGCGCCTTCACCGGCAAGGAGGTCATCTGCAAGCAGCAGGGCGGCTTCCACGGCTGGCACGACTACGCGGTCATGGCGATGCAGCCGCCCTACGACGAGCCGGTCAGCGTGGGCATCCCGCGCGGCGTGCGGGAGAGCGTCGTCAGCATCCCGGCCGGCGACGTCGAGGCGCTGCGGGCGCTGCTCGACGCGCGCGACGACATCGCCGGCCTGATCCTGATCGCCGACGGCGCGGGCACGTCCTACCTCCAGGCGGTGCGCGACCTGACGGCCGAGCGCGGCGTCGTGCTGATCTTCGACGAGGTCGTGACCGGCTTCCGCTACGCGCCGGGCGGCGCGCAGGAGTACTACGGCGTCACGCCCGACCTGACGACGCTGGCGAAGATCCTGGCCGGCGGGCTCAACGGCGGCGCGATCACCGGCCGGGCCGACATCATGGGCCTCTTCCTCCAGCGCGACGACCCGGAGTGGCAGCGGCACGGGCGCATCCCGCACCAGGGCACCTTCAACGCCAACCCGCTGTCGGCCGCGGCCGGCGTCGCCTGCCTCGACATCGTCAAGGACCCGGCCTACCAGCGCCGGGCGAAGGCGACGGCCGACCAGCTCCGCGCCGGGTTCAACGAGATGCTGGCGCGGCGCGGCGTCGCCGGCCGGGCCGGCGGCGAGTCGTCGCTGGTGGGGCTGCGCTTCGACGAGCCGAAGGTAGGGCGGCGCCAGCTCGTCTACCGCGTCCGCGCCGCGCTGCAACTCGGCGGCGTCGACCCCTCGGGCCTCTCCTTCATCGTCTCCGCCGTCCACGGCCAGCCCGAGGTCGACCAGACGGTCGCGGCGTTCGATGACGCCCTGGCGATGCTGCAGGAGGAGGGGACGCTGTAGGCAGGCCGGGCGGTTGAGGATGGTAGGGACGCGGCGTTGCCTCGCCCGGCCACATTGAGCACGGGGCCACCGGGCGACGCCGCGCGTCGCCCCTACCACACCCCGTACGCAAGCGGGCGACGGCCCACACCCGCCGCCGGAAGATCCCCCAAAGGTACCGTCGTCGCGGCGGGACCGGTTGGCTATACTGAACGGGCAGGCCCGGATCGGGAGGGGAGGACGAGGGGGGCGCCGGTGAGCGAGCGGGGCGCCACGCCGATGGCGCGGCGTCCCCCGCCCCGGCGATTCGCGCGCGCCCTGCGCCGCCTCGCCGGCGGCGAGGCGGCGCGGCTCGCGCTCCTGCTGGCCGTCGCCGCGGCGATCCGCTGCGCCCTCCTGCTCACCCCCGGCTACGACGTCCGCGACTATCGCCTCTGGGCGAGCGTCGTCGCCCGCACCGGCATCGGCGGCGCCTACGGCGCGGCGTATCCGCCGCCCGCGCCCTGGTACAACTACCCGCCCGCCTATCTCTACGTCCTGCGTGTCGCGGGCCTGCTCTACCAGACGTTGCGCCCGGACGGCGCCTGGCAGGATCATCTGCTGACCGCGCTGCTGAAACTCGCGCCGATCCTGGCCGAACTGGCGCTCGGCGGCTTCCTCTACTGGGTCGCGCGGCGGCACCGCGGGGCGCGCGTCGCCATCTGGACCGCCGCGGCCTACCTCCTCAGCCCCGGCCTGATCTGGGACACCGCCTACTGGGGCGGTATCGACGCGCTCCACGCGCTCTGCCTCACCGTCGCGCTCGTCGCGGCCGCCGCGCGCCGGCCGGTCGTCTCCTGGCCGCTGGCGGCGCTGGCAATCGGGGCGAAACTCCTCGCCGCGCCCGGCGCGCTGGCGACGCTGCCGGGGCCGCTCCGTGCCCGGCGCTGGCCGCGCCTGGCGCTGGCGGCCGGCGTCGCGTTCGCCGCCGGGCTGCTGCTTTCCCTGCCGGTGCTGCTGCGCGGCCGGTTCCTCCTGATGGTCCGGCTGATGTTCAGCAACCTCGGCAACAGCGCGCTGATCTCGGCCAACGCGCACAACCTCTGGTGGCTCGTCACCGGCGGCGACGGCTGGCGACCCGACACGCTCCGCGTCCTGCCCGGCCTGACCTACCGCGACGCCGGACTCGCGCTCTTCGCGCTCGGCTCGGCCTGGACGCTGTGGCAGCTCTGGCGCTCCCCGAACGACCTGGCCGACGTTTGCCTCGCCGGCGCCTTCCTGACGCTCGCCTTCTGCCTCCTCACGACCGAGGTCCACGAGAATTGGGGCTACGCGCTCTTCGCCCCGCTCGCGCTCGGCGCGGCGCTCCGCCCGCGCTACCGCCCGCTCTACGCCCTCCTCTCGCTGACCTTCCTCGCCAACCTCGCGCTGCACGACCCCGCGCTGCGCCGCCTCGCCGACCCCGGCTTCGACCGCCCGGCGCTGCTCCTCTCGCTGGCGAACGCCGCGCTCAACCTGCTGGCGTTCGCCTGGTGGGCCGCGCTCCTGGCCCGCGAGCCGGCCCGCCGCGCCGCCCTCCTCAGCGAGGCACGGCCGGTGGCCGCGCCGGGTAGCCTGCTGCGGCATTAACGG
Source organism: Thermomicrobiales bacterium (assembly GCA_035708265.1). Lineage (GTDB taxonomy): Bacteria > Chloroflexota > Chloroflexia > Thermomicrobiales > CADCWN01 > DASSSV01. The sequence continues at coordinate 7,691 of DASSSV010000628.1, forward strand.
GCATCGGCGCCCGCCAGTGCTTGACCCGCCCGCGCCCGCCCGCTATGCTGCCGCTACACGCCGGGGAGGCCAATACAACAAGGGGGAAGGCCATGTCGCGCTACATGGTACAGGCGGCGTACACCGCCGAAGCGGCGGCCGCCTTCGCGAGCAAGCCCCAGAACCGGGTCGAGGGCGTCCGCGCCCTGACCGAAAAGATGGGGGCGCACCTGGACAGTTTCGACTACTGCCTGGGCGACTACGACGTCGTGATTACCTATACCGCCCCGGACGACACCACCGCCGTGGCCATCGCGCTGGCCGCGATCGCGCCAGGGCACCTGAAAGCCTACAAGACGACGAAGCTGCTCTCGCCGGAGGAGTTCACGGAGGCGTCGCGCAAGGCGAGCGGCGCCGGCTACCAGGCGCCATCTCGGGGCTAGACGACTGACGGTGAAGGCCGGACGATCCTCCCCGCGTGTCGCAAGTCGGGATGCTCACAGCGAAGCGGGCCGGCATCGTGCCGGCCCGCTCGCCGCGTCCGCTCGATGGTGCGGAGCCGCCTACCGGCCCTCGTAGCGCTCGGTCCAGTGCTCGTGCTCGTCCTTGGCCTGGGCCAGGAACTCGGGGTCGAGGAAGAGGTCGAGCGCGGTGAGCGCCATCGCGGTCGAGACTTTGAGCAACTGCTCGTGGCCGAAGTCGGACGCCGAGCAGTCGACGACCTGCTGCGAGTGGCCGGGGATCGGCTCGTGGGCGATGGCGAAGGAGCCGGTCACGGCGGGCATCAGGTACGACACGTTGCCGAAGTCGGTCGAGTAGGGGCCGCGCGTCGTCTGGTCGCGCGCGTTGACGTCCATGCCGACCGCGCGCATGTTCTCCTCGTAGCGGCGGCCGAGGACGTAGGAGGGGCGCATGTCGTAGCAGGTCGGGCCGCCCCGCTTGATCTCGACGCGCGTCTCGGTCATCATCGCCGCGCCCTCGGCGATCTTGCGCACCTTCTCTTCAAGGACTTCCAGGTAGTCGCGGTCGGCGGCGCGGACGTAGAACTGCGCCGCGGCGTGGTGTGGCACGACGTTCGGCGCGTCGCCGCCGTGGCTGATGATGCCGTGGATGCGCGCGTCCGACTTGATGTGCTGGCGCATCGCGTCGATGCCGGTAAAGAGCTTGATGAGCCCATTGAGCGCGTTGGCCCCGTTGTAGGGGTCGCCCGCGGCGTGCGCCGGCTTGCCGAAGAACTCGAAGTCGAGGTGCGAGACGGCCAGGCAGGTGCCGCCCGGGTAGCTCGTCGCCGAGCCGGTGCGGTCGCCGGCGTGGTGGATCATCAGCGCGGCGTCGACGCCCTCGAAGACGCCGGCGTCGATCAGGATGATCTTGCCGCCGCCGCCCTCCTCGGCCGGCGTGCCGATGATCTGGAAAGTCCCGTCGAGCTGGTCCATCAGGCGCCCGAGGCCGATCGCCGAGGCGAGGCCCGAGGCGGCGATGAGGTTGTGGCCGCAGCCGTGGCCGATGCCGGGCAGCGCGTCGTACTCCGCCAGTACCGCCACCCTCGGCCCCGGCCCCTTGCCGCGTTTGGTCGCCCGGAAGGCCGTCTCCAGCCCGCCGATCGGGAACTCGACCTCGAAGCCCTCTTGCCGCAGCTTCTCGGCGAGCAACTGCGAGGCGAAGCGCTCCTGGAAGCCGATCTCCGGGCGCTCGTGGATCTGGTAGGCGACCTCGACGATCCCCGGCCCGTGCTCGTCGATCCCCTCGATCACCTTCCGTCGCAGCTCTTCCTTCCGGTCCGTCGCCACCATGACGCTCCTCCCTTCACCAGTGACGAGTAACGAGTGACGAGTGATGAGCGGTACGCGGATGGGCATGGCGCATCGCCCACCGCCCAGGCTCGTAACTCATTACTCGTTACTCGTCACTCCGCGCAACGCCTGTTCCAGTTGCTGCTGGCGCAGCGCGATCGTCACGTCGCCGCGCGTGCGCTCCAGCACGCCGCGCACCATGTCGGTCGTGCGGCGCAGGCCGCCCGTCACCGCGTCCGGGAAGTCCACCGTGACCAGCAGGCCGTAGATGTCGTCCATCACGCCCAGCGCCCACTCGGCGCGCGCGGTCTGGCCGGCGCGGAGGCGGTCGAGCGCGTAGCGGCGCAGCTCGCCCGCGGCCTCACCGAGCCCGTTGAGGTAGACGGCGTCGCCGACCTGCAAAACGTCGGGCGACGGCGCCCCGCCGCCGCCGATCAGGCCGTGGACGATCCGGGCCTCGGCGTACTCCTTCTGCGCGTCCTGCACGTAGCCCGACCAGTAGATCGCCGGGTGGGCGCGGAGCGCGGCGGCGAGCGCGGTCAGCCGCTCGCCGGCCTCAACGGCAAATCGCTCGCCCGCGTCGAACTCGCCGCGGTGGACCGCGCGGATACAGTTGGCGCAGAGGCGGATGATCTGCCGGCTCTCAGCGAGCGCGCGCTCGCGCGCCGCGTTGGTCGCCTCCAGCCGCGCCAGGATCTCGTCGCCGATGGCGTTCAAGTCAGTGGTCACGGGTTGTCCCCTTCGGCCGCGCGGGCGGGCTGTCGCCGCTCCCCTGCGGGCGCGCCCACGATAGCACCACGAGCGACGCGCCGCAACGGCAACAAGGTCCGGGCGGCTGAAGCCGCGGCTGAAGACGGCCTCCGGCCGCCACGAAGGCCGCCTGCGCGGCCTGGGTCCGTCCCAGCCCGGCGCAGGCCGGGCTTCGTGGCCGCAGGTCTTCAGGCGCGCCTTCAGGCGCCGGCCCCACCGCGCCCGGCCCTCCTGGCGCCGTTGACCGCCCGCGCCGCCGAACCGTAGACTGGGCGGGGCCGGCCGCAAGCCGGCGGCCGTTCGCGATCAGAGGGAGTTGCGCGTGTCGTCCACCTGCCCCCAGTGCGGGGCCGTGCTGCCGGCCGGCGAGGAGTGCCGCGAGCGTTTCGACGTCGCGCAGGCGCGGGAACTCGCGGAGCCCGCCTACGGCGCGGTCCATCAGTTCTCGGTCCTCTGCTACATGCTCCAGCACAACGCCTACTCGCGCGAGGGCTGGCTCGGCGGGCGCGCGCTCCTCGCCCGGTTCTTCGCGGGCGATACGCCGGACGCGGCGCGCCGGCGTCATCGCCGGGACGTGGACAGCGGGCGGCGCACCTGGCGCGTGACCAGGGGGGAGAAACTCGCCGGGGTGGACGAGGTCGCCTGGACGCGCACGATCGCGGACGTCCGGCTCGACACGGCGGAGCACTACTGCGCCGACGTCCGCGCCTGGGCGACGAGCGTGGTCGCGGACACCGAGGAACTGGCGTGCGCGGCCGGCGGCGGAAGGGACGAGCGGCGTGGCGGATGATGCGCGCGAGGCGGGCGGCGACGGCTTCGCCCTCTACGACCTGCGCGTGACGGTCGTGGCGATCGAGGGGCGGCCGGTCTGCGGGCTGGCGGTCGGCGACTACTTCGAGGTGACCGAGAGCAGCCGGGTCCGCATCCCGCCCGGCAAGCACTTCTGCCTCTACGCCCTGGGCGCGGTGTTGCCGCTCCTGCCCGCGAAGCAGCGCGCGCTCGCCGCGGGCGACTGGCTCGAACGGGACAGCCTCGTCGCCTGCCCCGACCCCGACGAGCGCCTCATCATGAAGATCGAGCGCATCGGCCGCCGCGACTTCCGCACGGACGACCTGACGTGACCGGCCGGGCGAGCGCGCCGGTCCCGTCCCTGAGCGTCGCGTTCCAGAGCGACAAGTCGCCGGACGCCTACGCGGAACTCGGCGCGCTGGTCGAGGGCTACGGCTTCGGCACGGTCAGCGTCTACGCCGACCTGCTCTTCCAGCCGCCGCTCGGCCCGCTCCTCGCCATCGCCGGCGCGACGCGGCGCATCCGCCTCGGCCCCGCCTGCCTCAACCCCTACACGCTCCACCCGGTCGAAATCGCCGGCCAAATCGCGTACCTCGACGCCGCCTCCCACGGCCGCGCCTACCTCGGCCTGGCGCGCGGCGCCTGGCTCGACTCGCTCGGCATCCCACAGCCCCACCCGGTCGCGGCGCTCCGCGAGGCGGTCGCCGTCGTGCGGCGCCTCCTGCGCGGCGAGCGCGCGCCTTACCGCGGCCGGGTCTTCCGCCTGGAGGACTATCACGCGCTTCAATATCCGGTCGCCCGGCCCGACGTGCCGGTGCTGCTCGGCGGCTGGGGGCCGCGCGTCGCCGCGCTGGCCGGGGAGGTCGCGGACGAGTTGAAGGTCGGTGGTTCGGCCAACCCCGCGCTCGCGCCGGTGATGCGCCAGCGACTCGCGCCGGGCGCCGCGCGCGCCGGCCGCGCGGCCGACGACGTCGGCCTCGTCTTCGGCGCGGTGACGGTCGTGGCGGAGGACGGCGCGGCGGCGCGCGCGCCGGCCCGCCGCGAGGTCGCACGCTACCTGCCGGTCGTCGCCGGGCTCGACCCGACGGTCGCCGTCGAGCCCGACCGCCTCGCGCGCGTCGCCCAGGCGGTACAGCGCGACGACGTCGCCGCGGCCGCCGCGCTGATCCCCGACGATCTGCTCGACCGCTTCGCCTTCGCCGGCAACCCGCGCCAACTCGTCGTGCAGGTGGAAGCGCTCCTGGCTGCCGGCGCCGACCGCATCGAATTCGGCACGCCCCACGGCCTCACCGCGCGCGAGGGCCTGCGCCTCCTCGGCGAGCGCGTGCTGCCCGCGTTCCGGGCGGGAGTCGGGTAGTCGGATAGCCGGGTAGTCGGGTAGTGACGAGGCAAGATCTATCCCCTCGTAGGGGCCGGCCCCCGTGCCGACCCTGTTGCCGCGCCACCCGGCACCCGGCATAGCGCCCGGCGCGGGATGGATGATTCTGCTGGGCCGCGGGCCGACGAGATGGGCGGGTGGCCAATAGGGAGGCAGCCGGCTGGGAAGGCGGGCCGGCACGGGGGCCGGCCCCTACGAATCCGCGGGGACGCCCAGGAAATCGAGCACCGCGCCGCGAACTTCGGCGGGGCGCTCGGTCGGGGAGAGGTGGCCAACGCCGGGGAGGGTGAGGAGGCGCGCGCCGGGGATGGCGGCGGCCAGGAGTTCGCCCTGCCGGTAGGGAATCAACGGGTCGCGGTCGCCGTGGATCACCAGCGTCGGCGCGGCGATCTCGCCGAGGCGGTCGCGGGCGTCGTGCGTGCCGATCGCGAGGTTCTGGCGCACGTACCCGTCAATAGTGATGCGGTTGTGGCTGTAGAGGCGGGCGAGGTCTTCCAGCACGTCGGGGTGCGCGTCGAAGAACCCGGGCGCAACGAGGTCGGGGTAGCCGGTGCGGACGCGCTCGGCCGGGTCGGCGACCCACGGCGACGGGGGCTCCTTGAAACTCTCCAGGATGCGCGGCGACCAGCCGCCCGCGGTCGTCGAGACGAGGACGAGGTGGTCCACCAGCGCCGGGTGGTCGAGCGCGAGATTGAGGGCGATCATCCCGCCCATCGAGATGCCCATGACGTGCGCGCGCGGGATGTCGAGCGCGCCCAGCAGCGCCGCGGCGTCGTCCGCCAGGTCGGCCATCGTGTAGCCGGCCGGTTCGGGGACGTGCTCGCCCGCCTCGCGGTTGTCGAACGTGATCGCGCGGATCTGCGGCGCGACGGCCTCCGCGAAGTGCGCCCAGTAGGTCCGCGGCGCGCCTCGCCCGGCGATCAGCAGCAGCGGCGGACCATCGCCCGCGCGCCCGTAACTGTCGTAGCCGATCCGCCTCCCGCCCGCCGTCACCGCTTCGCTCACGCACCCATCCTTCTCACCACGCGCGCCGCCCCCCGGACTTCATACTTCATCCTTCTCACTTCACATTTCCGCCATGCCGGCCGCGCAACTGCGCCCAGACCAGTTCGGGGTCCACGTCCACCGACGCGAGCAGCACCAGCGAGTGATACCAGAGGTCGGCGACCTCCCAGGCCAGTTCGTCGGCGCTGCGGTTCTTGGCCGCGATGATGACCTCCGCGGCCTCCTCGCCGATCTTCCGCCCGATGCGGTCCACGCCCTCACGGAGCAGTTTCGCCGTGTACGAGCCCTCGGGCATCTCCCGCTTGCGCGCCGCGATCGTCGCCACCAGTTCGTCGATGATGCGCGCCCCGCCCTCCGCCACGGTCAGCCCTCTCCCCCTTGCGCGTCGTCCGGCGTGAGTCGGCGGTAGAAGCAACTCGGCGCGCCGGTGTGGCAGGTCGGGCCGTGCGGGCGCGCGCGCACCAGCAGCGCGTCGCCGTCGCAGTCGACCAGCACCTCCACCACCGCCAGCGTGTTGCCGGAGGTCTCGCCCTTGCGCCAGAAATCGCCCCGGCTGCGGCTCCAGAACCAGACGTCGCCGGTGCGCAGCGTGCGCACGAGCGCCTCGCGGTTCATGTAGCCGAGCATCCGCACGTCGCCGCCGTCCACGCTCTGCACGATCGCGGGCACCAGCCCGCGCGCGTCGAAGCGCACCGCGTCGAGCGTCGCCTCCGTCAGCGCCGTCACAGCCCCCTCCACGCGCCGCTTCCCCGGCGCATTGCGGCGAGTATAGCAGGGACGATCACCGCAGAGGCGCAGAGGACGAAGGAGAGGACGAGGAGAGAACGAAGTATGAGGTACGAAGGACGAGTTACGAATTGATGGTCGGGTAACGCCTATTCGTACTTCGTACCTCGTACTTCGTCCTTCTTCTCGTCCTCTCCTCGTCTCTCTGTGCCTCTGTGCCTCTGTGGTTTGGTCCCCGGGCCTATCCCTGCCCCGGCGCTACGGGACGGGCTCGATCGTCGCGCCGGTCCAGCGGTAGCGGTAGACGGGGACGCGGGCGGCGGGCGGCGGGGTGATGCCGTCGAAGGAGACGGTCGGGGGGGTGTTGGGGTAGGCCAGGCGGACGGCCGCGCCGTAGCCGAGCACGTAGTAAATATGATCGGCGGGGGCGACGAACTCGATCGTCGCGCCGCGCGGCAGGGTGGGGTGGTCGGCGCGGAGGACGGCGAGCGCGCGCTGGCCCTGCGCCGCCTGCGCCATCGTCGGGTTCGTCGCGAGTTCGGTCGCGACGCCCGCCGCGCTGGCCGCGAGGAACGCCAGCGCCAGCGCGCCGGCGACGAGGGCGCGCGTCCGCGCCGGGCGGAGCGCCGCCAGCGCCGGCCCGATCAGCCGCGCCAGGATGAGTGCTGCGCCGAAGAGCGGGGTATAGAGGTAGTAGCGGAAGAGGTGCTCCGGCAGGAAGACGACCGGCGCCAGGTAGAGCGCGAACCAGCCGAGCCCGAAGAGGAGCACACGGTCGTGCCGCAGCGCCGTGTAGGTCACGAGCGCGGCGCTGCCGGCCGCGGC
>DASSSV010000629.1:0-6429 GCA_035708265.1 Thermomicrobiales bacterium
GTTTCGCCGCCCTGGCATGGTCGCGCCCGGCGATGCGGACCTCCCGGACGTCCCGGACGCGCGGGACCGCGATCGCGTGCGCCCGCGCCTGGACGCCGGTGCCGAGCACCGCGACCACCGAGGCGTCGTCGCGGGCCAGCAGCCGCGCGGACAGCGCCGCGCACGCGGCGGTCCGGACCGCGGTGATGTGGGTGCCGTCGAGCAGCGCGGCGGGCTCCCCGGTGGCCGGGTCGAACGCGACGATCACCGCCTGCCGCACGGGCAGCGCCGTCCCGGCGTTCCCGGGGAACACCGACACGAGCTTGCTGGCCAGCGCGCCCGCCGACGGCGCGTGGCCCGGCATGTCGAGCAGGAGCGCGTCCCGCTCCGGGACGGCCGCGGCGGTCCGTTCGGGGACGTGCGCGCGGCCGGCGCTGAGGTCGGCCATCGCGGGGGCGAGGGAGTCGATGAGCGCGTCGACGTCGAGCAGTTCCTCGACGTCCCGCCGGGAGAGAACGAGCACGGCGGGACCCTAGCGGCCGCCTCGGACAGAACGCCGTCGCCGGGGGGTCAGCGGGAGTCGTCGCCGCGCTCGGCCTCGCGGACGCCCTCCTCGTCGGCCGGCAGCGCGTCGGGGTGGCCGGTGCCCACGCCGGGCGTGCCGGTGCCGCTGATCTCGTCCTCCCGGCGGGCGTCCCGCTCCGCGGGGTCCTCGCCCGGCACGCGCGCCGGGACGGAGGCGCCGGGAACGGTGCGGCCGCGGGCGTCCGACCCCTGGTTCACCGGCGCGAAGTCGCGGTCGTGCGTCGTCTCGGGCTCGTGTCCGGAATCCTCACGCTCGTCCATGCGGGGCCGCATACCCGGAGCCGGGCGCGCCGAACGTGACGCGGCGGACGCCCGCGCGGCCGGGTCAGGCGTCGAACGCCGCCGGCGCCGACAGCAGCCAGGACGCGTCCGAGCCGGCGGGCAGCTCGCGGGGCTCCTCGCCCCGCCGGAACAGCCGGGCGTCCAGCTTCCCGCCCAGCGTGGCCGTCCCGTCCGACACCCGCAGCCAGGTGCCCTCCCGCAGCCCCAGCACCGGCACGTCGTTGCACTCCAGGAACTCGGTGAGGCGCTGCTCGCGGGTCTCGCCCATGTGGGTGCTGCCGGGCTGCGGGTCCAGGTAGTGCGGGTTGATCTGGAAGGGGACGAAGCCGAGGGCCGCGAAGCTCGGCGGCTGCACGATCGGCATGTCGTTGGTGGTGCGCAGCGACGGGCAGGCCATATTCGTCCCGGCGCTGGCGCCCAGGTAGCGCAGCGCGCCCGCCGCGACCCGCTCCCGCACCGGCGCGAGGAGCGCGCGCTCCTCTAGGGCCTTGAGGAGCCGGAAACTGTTGCCGCCGCCCACGAAGAGGATCTCGGCCGCGCCGACCGCGGCGCGCGGGTCGGCGACCTCGGCGAGCCCGACCGTCTCGACGCCGAGCGGAGCGAGCGCGGCGCGGACGCGGGCGGTGTAGCCGGCGTGGTCGGCCAGGGCGTAGGGCGCGAAGTGCACGGTGCGCCGCCCGTCGAGGAAGGCGGCGACGGCCGGCAGCGCGTGCTCGAGATAGCCCATTCCGAACACGCGGGAGTTGCTGAGGAGCAGGAGTTCGACCGGCATCACGCCCACCCTCCCCCATCCGGGGCCCGCCGCCCGCCACCGGCGCCCCTCCCGACTAGCGCGCCGGATCCCACGCGGCCTAGCCTATCCCACCCGATTGGCGCGGGCAACCGCGCCCGCGGCCGGCCTGGTCCACCAGGCGTTGCCGGATCGGCCGGCGGGCGCTTGACCGCGCCGGTGCAGGCGTCTACCATGCGCCGACTCTCGACAGCCGGGGACGGGGCGCGATGCGTCGAGCGAGGAGGGGTGCTGATGGCGCTGCCGCGGATGAACGTCGAGCAGTTGGTCGAGGTCGCGGTGGGCGGGGAGGTCGCCGGCCCGGTGGTGCGCCCGCGCTCCCCCTGGCGCGTGGGCCACGACGGCGTGCCGCGCGTCCTCGTCGGCACCGGCGGCATCACCTACAACGTCAAGGTGGGCATGCCGGCGCGCGGCTGGGCGGGCGACCACGTCGAGCCGGGCGTCTCGGTGCGCCACCCCGACGAGCGCGGCGCGGCGGCGCTGACCGCGCTGGCGGCGGTGGGCAACGAGGCGCGCGTGATCAGCGGCGACGCGAAGGGCGGCGTCGGCGTCGTCACCGGCAAGCACGGCGGCTATCACCTGATGGTCGACTTCCCGGATGCCGTGCTGGAACAACTCTGCATCGGCGACCGGCTGCAGTTCCGCGCCTACGGCGTCGGCCTCGCGTTCCCCGACCACCCCGCCGTCCGCGCGACGAGCCTGGACCCGCGGCTCGCGGAGCGCTGGGGGCTGGGGGAGCGCGACGGGCGGCTGACGGTGCCGGTGGCCAAACGGGTGCCGGCCGGCATCATGGGCTCGGGGCTGGGGCGGGACGACGTGCAGTGGGGCGACTACGACATCACGCTCTTCGACCCGGAGATGGTGGCACGCCACGGGCTGGCCGACCTGCGGTTGGGTGACCTGGTGGCGATCGACGACGCCGACGCGGCGTTCGGCTGGCACTATCGCGCCGGCAGCGTGACGGTCGGGGTGATCTGCCACGCCGACAGCCACCTGGCCGGGCACGGCCCGGGCGTGACCACGCTGCTGACCGGGCCGGTCGACGCGCTGGAGCCGGTGGTTGACGCGGGGGCCAACCTGGCCGATATCCTCGGCGTCGGCGCCCGGCGCGAGGCGTAGGTGGCTCGCCGCGGGGCGGCGGGCGCTCAGCGGGGGCCCGTTTCCGGGCGCCGCCGCCGGAATCGCCCGGCCCGACGATACAAGCAACGCCGCCGACGCCGGCCCGCGGGCGTTCTACGCTCCCCGGCCGGATACGACGGTGGCCCGCGCCCCGGAAGGCGGATCGTCTCCGCGTCCGATGGTATACTTCGCCCCACGAGGTCGCAGTAGGTCGCGGCAGAGCCCGCCCGCGTGGCGGGATGCAGTCCGGCGCCGCCACGTAGCGCATCCATCCCCCATTGCGGCGTGTCCGCCGGGCCGCCGATGGGGCAGCCAGAGGAGCGTTCCGATGAGCGCCACCCGCGCCATGCTCCCAATCCCCGCCACCCCGCTCATCGACCGCGAAGACGACCGCACGGCCGCCGCGACCCTGCTGCGCCGCCCCGCGGTCCGCCTGCTCACCCTGACCGGTCCCGGCGGGGTCGGCAAGACCCGCCTCGCCCTCGCCCTCGCCGCCGACCTGGGCGACGCCTTCCCCGACGGCACGGCCTTCGTCCCGCTCGCCACGATCGGCGATCCCACGCTCGTCGCGCCCACGCTCGCGCGTGCCCTCGGCCTGCCCGAGGGCGCGAGCCGCCCGATCGAGGCCAATGTCGCCGCGGCCCTCCGCCCCCAGACCACCCTCCTCGTCCTGGACAACTGCGAGCATCTCCTCGACGCCGCCCCCCTGCTCGCCCGGCTGCTCGCGGCCTGCCCGGGCGTCAAGGCGCTCGTCACGAGCCGGGTCGCCCTCCGCATTTCCGGCGAGCACGAGTACCCGGTCTCCCCCCTCGCCCTGCCCGACGACCCCGACCTGCCGCCCCTCGTCGCCGCGGAGCGGTTCCCCGCCCCAGCCCTCTTCCTCCAGCGCGCCCGCGCCGCGCGGCCGGACCTCGCCCTGACCGACGCCGACGCCGACGCCGTCATCGCCGCCTGCCGCCGCCTCGACGGGCTCCCGCTCGCGCTCGAACTGGCCGCCCCCCGCCTGCGGATCCTCTCCCCGACCGGGCTGCTCGCCCGCCTCGGCCGCCGCCTCCCGCTGCTGGTTGGCGGCGCGCACGACCTCCCCGCCCACCAGCGGACGCTGCGCGCGACCCTGGAGTGGAGCCATGCGCTCCTCACCCCCGCCGAGCAGGCGCTCTTCGCCCACCTCGCCGTCTTCGCCGGCGGCTTCACCGTCGAGGCCGCCGAGGACATCTGCGCCGGCGACGGCCTGTCCCCGCCCGATATCCTCGCGGGGCTGGAATCCCTCGCCGCCCAGAGCCTCCTCGCTCCGTGGCCCGGCCCCGCCGACGAACCGCGCCTCGGCATGCTCGAAACGGTCGGCGAGTACGCCGCCGAGCTCCTGGCGGGCGCGCCCCTCGGTCCCGGCGACGAGGCCGCCACGCGACGGCGCCACGCCGACTATTTCCTCGCCCTCGCCGAGCAGGCCGAACCGGGCCTCACCGGCCCGCGGCAACTCCCGCTGCTCGGACGTCTCGAACGGGAGCACGACAACCTGCGCGCCGCCCTCGCCTGGGCGCAAGCCGCCGGCGATCACACGCTCTTCGCCCGCCTCGCCGCCGCCCTGGGCCGCTTCTGGTGGCTCCGCAGCCATCTCCGTGAGGGCCGCCGCCAGCTCGCGGCCGCCCTGGCTGACGGCGAGGCCCTGGCTCCGCCGCTGCGCGCCCGCCTCCTCACCTGGTCCGGGCTCCTCGCCCAGAAGCAGGGCGCCTACGCCGAGGCGCGCGCCGACTTTGCCGCCAGCCGCCTGCTCTACGCGGACCTCGGCGACCGCCGCGGCGTCGCCCAAGCCCTCGACAACCTCGGCTGCGTCGCCACCTTTCTCGGCGAACCCGACGCCACGCCCGCCCTCCAGGAGAGCCTCGCCCTCTTCCGCGCCCTCGACGACGACGCCGGCAGCGCCCTCGCCCTCCTCCATCTCGGCGCGGGCGCTACCCTGCGGGGCGAAGGGACGGCCGCGCGCGCCTACTGCCGCGAAAGCCTGACTCTCTTCCGCGCCCTCGATGACACCAGCGGTGTCGCCCTTTGCCTCAGTAACCTCGGCCGGCTCGCCCGCGACGCGGGCGACCACGCCGCCGCGCAGCCCCTCCTGGAGGAGGCGCTCGCCCTCTTCAGCGCCCTCGACGATCGGGACTCCGTCGCCACCGCGCTCACCGACCTCGGCTTCGTGGCCCTCATCCGCGGCGATCTCCCCGCGGCCCAGCCCCTCCTGGAGGAAGGGCTCGCCCTCTTCCGCCGCCTCGGCGACCGCGACGGCGTCTCCTATGCCCTCGTCAACCTCGGCGTCCTCGCCCGCGAGCGCGGCGATCTCCCCGCCGCCCGCGACCACTTCGAGGAGAGCCTCGCCCTGCGTCGCGCCGCCGGCGTCCGGAGCGGCATCGCCGGCTCCCTCCGCCACCTCGCCGCGCTGGCCGCCAGTCAAGGCGACTACCCGGCCGCGGGAGCGCACTACCGGGAAAGCTTACACCTCGCCCACGAGATCGGGGCCGCCCACGGCCTCGCCGAGTGCCTGCACGGCCTCGCCGCGCTCGCCGCCGCGCAGGACGACCGCCGCGCCGCCTTCCTCGCCGGCGCCGCCGCGGCGCAGCGCGGGCGGGCCGTGCGCTCCACCCTCGTCGACGAGCGCTGGGCCGCGCCCCACCTCGCCGCCAGCCGCGCCCGCAACCCGGCCCGCTGGGACGCCGCGCTCGCCACCGGACGGACCGCCCCGCTCGACCAGGCCATCGCCGTCGCCGGCGACGCGACGGCCTCACCGGCCGCCTCCGCCCCGCGCCCAGCCTATCCCGCCGGCCTGTCGGCGCGCGAGGTGGAAGTGCTGCGCCTCGCCGCCCAGGGCCTGACCGACGCCCAGATCGCCGAGCGTTTGTACCTCTCGCCGCGCACCGTCGGGACGCACCTGCGCTCGATCTACAACAAGCTCGGCGTCTCCTCGCGCCTGGCCGCCACCCGCTTCGCCCTCGAGCACGGCCTGGCCTGAGGCGCGCCACCTGCCGCGCCTACTGCTTCGGCGACGCCGCTTACTTCCAGAGTTCCTTTATCTCCTTCTCCACCTGCCGGTGCAGTCGTGGAAGCTCCTCCAAGAGCTCGGTCATCCCCGCCTCATCGAGCTGCTCCTCTCCGGGCATGCAGTAGAAGAGGACCGTGTCGATGACACCCTTGCGGAAGTCCGGCCCATACTTCTCAGGAACCGGCCTATCCCGGTGGTCTTTGTCCTCCTTTTCACCCCCCGGATGACGGCGTCTCCGCTTTCGACGATGGGACTCGCTGCTCGACGGGTGCAAATCCAGCGCGCGCAGCTCTACCAGGAACTGCGTCACCCGATCGCCGCCCGTTTCAGCTTCACCGCTCCCTCCCATGACAACCCTCGGCGCACTGGTCACATCCGGCCGGTCCTCGCCGCCCACGAACGTTGCCTTGTCGCCCGGAACAGTCATCGCCGCGCCTCCATCATCCTGGCGACCAAAGCCGTCGCCCCTCACGCCGGGACGCCGACCGCCCGCGCGGTCGTCCCCTCGTGCAACGTCTCACGGCCTCCCCGCCGCAGCAGCGCCGCCAGCGCCGCGCTGATCGGCTGACCCGAACCGCGCTCGAACCAGATGAAGCCCGGCGACGGGTTGACCTCGAAGCAGACGTACTCGCCCTCCGGCGTCTCC
>DASSSV010000630.1:0-4756 GCA_035708265.1 Thermomicrobiales bacterium
TGAACGAGCGGCGGCGCGGCGCGATGCTGGCCGACCGCCTGGCGACGCAGGCGCTCGACGCGATCACCGCCAACACGGTCAGCATCGGCGCCGGGCTGGTCATGCTGCTGGCGGCGGGCGGCCTGCGTGCCGGCACCCTGACGGTGGGCGACTTCGTCCTCTTCGTCGCCTACCTGGCCTACATCGCCGAATTCACCGACGGCCTCGGCCAGTTCCTGGCCCACTACCGGCAGACCGGCGTCGCCTTCGCCCGCATGGGCGAGCTGCTGGGCGGCGCGCCGCCGGCCGCGCTGACCGCGCCCACCCCGCTCTACCTGCGCGGCCCCCTGCCCGCCGTGTCGTCGCCGCCGGCCCGCCGCCCGGCCGACCGCCTGGTCCTCCTCGAAGCGCGCGGGCTGACTTACCGCCACGCCGGCTCGGGGCGCGGCGTCGCCGGGGTGGACCTCCGCCTGCCGCGCGGCGCGCTCACCGTCGTGACCGGGCGCGTCGGCGCCGGCAAGACGACGCTCCTGCGCGCCCTCCTGGGCCTGCTGCCCGCGGAGGCGGGGGAGATCCGCTGGAACGGTGAGGCCGTGGACGACCCGGCCGCGTTCCTGGTGCCGCCCCGCGCGGCCTACACCGCGCAGGCGCCGCGCCTCTTCAGCGAGACGCTCAAGCAGAACCTCCTGCTGGGGCTCCCCGACGACGCGGCGACCCTGGCCGCCGCGGTGCGCGGCGCGGTGCTGGAGCGCGACGTGCTGGCGCTGGAGGCGGGGCTGGAGACGCCGGTCGGCACCCGCGGTGTCAAACTCTCAGGCGGGCAGGTGCAGCGCGCGGCGGCGGCGCGGATGCTGGTCCGCCGCGCCGACCTGCTGGTGCTGGACGACCTCTCCAGCGCGCTGGACGTCGAGACGGAGCGGGTCTTGTGGGAGCGCCTCTTCGCCGGCGGCGACGTGACCTGCCTGGCCGTGTCGCATCGCCGCGCCGCGCTGCGCCGCGCCGACCATATCGTCGTGTTGAAGGACGGCCGCGTCGAGGCCGAGGGCACGCTGGACGCCCTGCTGGCGACCTGCGCCGAGCTGCGCGCCCTCTGGCACGACGCCGACGCCCCCGACGCCCCGGCGTGACGCGCGAGGCGGGGTGTCCTCGGCGCCTACGCGGGCGTTAGCGCGCCCAGAGGCTGACGCTGCCGGTGTTGGCGCGCACAGTCAGCGTGCCGCGCGGGTTCGGGCCGAGGTCGCCGGTGGCCGTCGCACCCGGGTCATGGCGTACCAGGGCGATCGGCCGTCCGGTGGGGGATGCGGATTGCGGGGTGGCTACCGTCGCGCCGGAGTTACGCTCCACCACGTCGGTCGGCCAGCCGGTGATCTGGATGTTGCCCGCGTCGGTCGCGGCGTCGAGGTGCGCCGCGGTGTCGGTCGGCAGCCAGATCTGGATGCTGCCGGCGTTCACCAGGACGTTGGCCGAGGCGCCGGGCGCCAGCGCGCCGGTGAAGCGCACGCTGCCGCCGTTGAGGTGCAGGCTGGACCCGTCGCCGAGCGTCACGTCGTCGAGGCGCAGGCTGCCCGCGGACAGGTCGACGCGCACGACGCCGGTGATGTCCTGCACGCGCACGTTCCCGGCCGGGAGGTTCACCTGCAAGTTCGCCGCGGGCGGCGCCTCGATGACCAGGTCCATCCCCTGGTCGCGCACCCAGGCCGACCAGGGTGTCCCTTGACGGCCGCCGATCGTCACCGCGTCGCCACTCTGGCTGACGTCCACGCCGAGCCGGTCCAGGTCGCGCTCCGCCAGGCCGTGCGAGAAGGCCCGCGCGTGCGCCGTCGCCCGCACGGTGATCTCGCCGGGTGGGCCAGGTTGGACGATGACGTTGCCGAGTGCGCCGCTGATCGCCAGCGACGGCGTCCCGGTCACCGTCAGCGTCCGCGTCGTCGTCCGGCTCGCCGTGGCCGCGCCGGTGTAGACGCCGACGACGACGGCGAGGACCAGGGCGCAGGCCGCGCCGAGCATCATCAGGCGCCCGAGCGCCGGCACGTACCACGACACCTGCCCGCGGTACGGCGGCGGGCCGCCCGGCTCGTCGGCGGGGATGAACCACGGCTCGGAGCCGGTCGGCTCGCGCGGCCGTTCCGGCGTCGTCGGCGGATACTGGCCTGCCGCCATCGGACCCTCGCGCCCCCTCGTGCCGGCGCGGCGCGCGCCGCGCCCGTCACCACCCAGTATGCGCGGGAGGTGTGCGCGAAGTGCCGCGGATCTGTGGCGAAAGTGTCGCGGCGGCGCTACTCCACGAAGCGGTAGCCGACGCCCCAGACGGTCGCGATCTTCTCGCCGACCGGGCCGAGCTTGCGGCGCAGGCGGACGATGTGGCTGTCGACCGCGCGGTCGAAGCCCTCGAAATCGTCGCCCCAGAGGCGTTCGAGGAGGAAATCGCGGCTGAAGGCGCGGCCGGGGTTGCGGGCGAGCAGGACCAGCAGATCGAACTCCTTCGGCGTCAGATCCACCGCCCCGCCGTCCACCTCCACCTGATGGTCGGCCAGGTCGATCCGCAGCGCGCCGCGGACGATCGGCTGCGGCGCTGGCGGGAGGTCGCCCGCCCCGCCGGCCTCCGCGCGCGCCGGCCCCTCCTCGGCCGCGCCGGTGTCCATGTCCACCCGGCGCAGCAGCGCGCGCACCCGCGCCAGCAACTCCCGCACGCTGAACGGCTTGACGATGTAGTCGTCCGCGCCGACCTCCAGGCCGAGCACGCGGTCGATCTCCTCGCCGCGCGCGGTCAGCATGATGATCGGGATCAGGTGGTGCTGGCGCACCTGGCGGCAGACCGAGAGGCCGTCCATGCCGGGCAGCATCCAGTCGAGGATCAGCAGGTCCGGCCGGTGGCGCTCGACTAACCCCAGCGCGCTCGGCCCGTCGAACCCCTGGTAGACCGTGTGCCCGTCCGCGACGAGCTGGTCGCGCACCAGGTCGCAGATCGCGACGTCGTCTTCCACCACCAGGATCGTCGCCATCGGCCCGCCCGTTCCACTCCTTCCCGCCCCTGACACCCGGCGCAGAGTATACCGTAGCCCTCACCCCCCGGCCGTTCTCCCACCCGACAGGCTCGAAGAGCAGCACCCCGTTCGAGGCGGGCTCCCCCTCTCCCATGATTGGGAGAGGGGGGACGGGGGTGAGGGCTACACCCGCTCCGCCACCCGCTCGGCGTCCACCTCGTCGGCCCCGGCGGGAATCGCGTGCCGGCCGAAGCGGACGTCCGCGACCGCGACGGCGGCCACGACGAGCGTCGCCGCGACGCCGAGCGCCAGCGGCGGCGCGGCGAGGCCGGCCGGGACGAGCGCGGCCAGCGCGAGGAGGGCGAGCAGGCGCGGGAGCGACAGCCGCCCGAAGGCCGCCCGCTTGAAGAGCGCGTGCCCGGCCAGGAAGAGCGCCGGCCCGCCGAGGGTGGCCGCGATCTGTGCGGCGCCGGCATGGCCGCCGGGGTGGGCGATGGTCAGGTCGTCGGCGACGGCGGCGACGATGATGCCGGCGACCATCGGCAGGTGGCAGTAGGTGTACGCCGAACGCCCCAGCCGGCCGGGGTCCGCCGAGCGGTCGATCGCGTCGCCGGCGGCGTCGGCGCTGCGGTCGAAGTAGACCCACCAGAACGCCACGCTGCCGAGAAAGGCGACGACGAACGCGGCGGCACGCGCGGCGGTGATCTCCATCTCGCCGAACGCGGCGCTGGTGTCGAGGACCGACTCGCCGAGCGCGATGATGAGGAACGCCTGGCAGCGCTCCGCCAGGTGCCCGCCGGCGATCGTCCAGTCGGTCGTCCGCGAGCGCCCCAGCCCCGGCGTGAAGAACCCGACCGCCGGCGCGACGTAGTCCACGACCACCGCCGCCAGCCAGAGCGCGTCCCGCGCCGTGTCGCGCGCGAACCCGCCCGCGAGCCAGAGCGCGCCCGCCGCGGCCGACCAGGCCAGGATGCGCTGGAAGTTGCGGCGCAGCCCCGGCTCGCCACCGAGCGCCGCGACCGCGAAGAGGCTGCGCCCGACCTGCAGCGCCACGTAGGCCCCGGCGAAGGCCAGCCCCCGCGCGCCGAACGCCTCCGGCATCGCCGCCGACATGACCAGGCTGGCGAGTATCGCCCCGCCGAGCATCAGCCGCACCGCCCGCCGGTCGGGGTCGAACCAGTTGGTGATCCAGGCGGTGTAGATCCAGGCCCACCAGACCGCCAGCAGCAGGAGCAGCGTCCGCGCCGCCCCGCGCGCGTCGAGGTGCGCCAGCAGCAGGTGCGCCAGTTGAGTCACGGCGAAGGCGTAGACCAGGTCGAAGAAGAGCTCCGCGTAGGTGACCCGCTGCCCGCCCTCCCGGCGGACCCGCAGCAACCCCGCGCCGCGCTCGCCGGTCGCCGTTTGCCCTTCCGTCGCCATCGTCGCCCCCCGCGGTCGACCGGGTGTCCGCCGGGGACGAGTATAGCGCGGGAGGCGGCTTGGCCCTCACCCCCCGGCCCCCGCTCCCAATCCTGGGAGCGGGGGAGCCCGGCTCGAACGGGGTGCCGCTCTTCGAGCATAGTGGGTGGGAGAACAGCCGAGAGGCGGCGTGCCGATCCTCCCGGCCGATAGCCTGCAAGCGCGGCGCACTGTCTTACATGGCGGTCTCCCCCCTCTCCCAGGATTGGGAGAGGGGGCTGGGGGGTGAGGGCCAAGCCGCCTCCCGCGCTATACTCGTCCCCGGCGGACACCCGGTCGACCGCGGGGGCGACGATGGCGACGGAAGGGCAAACGGCGACCGGCGAGCGCGGCGC
>DASSSV010000631.1:0-6159 GCA_035708265.1 Thermomicrobiales bacterium
CGGCGTGCCGCTGGTCCCGCTGCTCCGCCTCGACATCCCCACCTACGACCCGGCCGACGGCCCCCAGTGCCGCGCCGGCGTCCCGCTGGTCAAGCCCGGCACGAGCCAGCCGGCCGGGAGCCGGTAGCCGGGCGATCATTCGCCGCCTGGTACCCCGGCTGGCGCGCGCCAGTCGCGCAGGGCCGGCGTGGCCGCGACGACCGCCGTCACCGCCATGAACAGCGCCGCGATGCCGGCGAAGATGGCGCGCAGCTCGACCGCGCCGAGGAGCGCGGCCGTCGCCCCCGCGCCGAGCGGGGCGGCGGCGAGTGCGATGGCCGAGCGCAGGCCGGCGACGCGCCCGAGGAGCGCGCGCGGCGCCCGCTCATGCACAACCGTGGCGTTGAGGGTGTTGACGAGGCCCGCGCTGAACCCGACAGCGAACTGGGCGACCGCGATCGCGGCGAGCGGCGGCGTGAAGGCAATTAGCCCGTAGGCGACCGCGGAGGTCGCCGGGAAGCCGAGGAAGACGAGCCGGCGCGGCAGGCGGCGGTCCAGCGCGCCGAAGAGGAGCGCGCCGGCCACGCCACCCGCGCCGAGCGCGGCGAAGAGCAGGCCGAGCGCCGCCGCGCCGCCGAGCACACGGTCCGCGTAGACGAGCAGCAGCAGGCTGACCGGCTCGTCGAGGAAGTTCGTGATCGCGAAGGTGACGGAGATGGCGCGGAGCGTGCGCTGGCGCCGGACGAAGCGCCACCCGTCGCGCAGCGCCGCGAGGTAGGGCTCCCGCGCGGCGCGCCCGCGCGCGACGCCGGCCGCGGGCGGGATGAGCAGGCCGAGCAGCGCGGCGGAGCAGGCGAAGGCCACCGCGCCGCCCCAGAGCGCATTGCTCGCGCCGAGGAGGGCGATCGTCGCGCCGGCGAGCGCGGGGCCGCAGAGCGCCGCGACGCGCGGGCCGGCCTGCACCGCCGCGTTGGCCCGCGCCAGCCCAAGCCGGGCGCGCGCCGCCAATTCGGGCACGAGGCCCTGGCGGGCCAGGTCGCCCGGCGCGGTCAGCAGATAGGCGATGAAGACGAGCGCGAGCAGTTGCCAGAAGGCGAGGCCGGTCGCGCGATACAGCGCCGGCACGAGGACCAGCGGCGCGGCGCAGGCGAGGTCGCCGAGGACACCGGCCCGCCTGAACCCGAGCCGGTCCACCAGCACGCCGGCGCCGAAGCCTGCGGCGAGCGTCGCGAGCCCTTCGAGCGTGCTCGCCAGGCCCGTTCGCGCGGCGCTCCCGGTCGCGCGCAGCACGAACCACGGCACCGCCACGACGGTCAGCTCCCGGCCGAGGCGGGCGACCGCGCTCGCGGCGATGAGCGCGGCCAGCGGCGCGCGGCGCGTCCCCGCCGGCGCGTCGAGGCTCTCGATTGTCGACATGAACTTCCCTACCCGTCGCTCAGATGATGACGGGGAGGGGACGGATCATGCTGCGCCCCCTCTCCCGCCGCCCACCGGCGCTCCGTCACAGGGCGGCGGGAGAGGGGTTCGACGGTAGCCCTCCGTCGGCGGCCGCGTCGGGGTGGCGCGGTCGTGGACGCTGGCGCGCTGGTTCGCACCGGACCTCCTCGGGGCGACGCGCGGTCGCCCGCGAGCGTCATGATAGCACTCGCCGGCCGGGCGCCGCTCAGGCGGCGTGCAGGAGCAAGCCGATGGCGACGCCGACGAGCGTCCCGACCGTGACGGCGGCGAGGAATTCGAGCCCGCTGCGCAGCGGTCCGGCGAGGGTGTAGCGGGACTCAATGGCGCCGAGCGCGAGCGCCGCGACCGCGGTCAGGCCGTAGGCCCACCAGCGCGGCGACGGCAGCGCGACCAGGAATGGCAGGAGCGGGACCACCGCCCCGGCCATGAACGCGCCGCCGACGAGGAGCCCCTGTCGCCAGGGCGGGGCCTCGTCCGCCTCGGTCACGCCCAGCTCGTCGCGGACCAGCGCCCGCAGCCAGCGCTCCTCGTCGGCCGTCAGGTAGCCGACGACGCGGTCCAGCAGGGGGCCGCGCAGGCCCTTCTCCTGGTAGATGGCGCGCAGTTCGGCGCGCTCCTCCTCCGGCTCGTGGGCGATCTCATGGCGCTCGGTCGCGATCCGCTGGCGCAGCACCTCGCGGGTCGTGCGCCCGGAGAGGTAGCCGCCCAGCCCCATCGAGACGCCGCCCGCCAGTAGCTCGCTCAGGGCGATCACAACCACATGGCCGCTCGCGACGGCGCTGACGGCCATGATGAAGACGAGGGTCGTCACCAGCCCGTCGTTGAGGCCGAAGACGACGTCGCGCAGCCAGTCGCCGCCGTGCGGGTGCAGTTCTCCTCGTTCGGCCATCGCGCCCTCCACCTCGCCCGGCGCGTCCGCCCGCCGCGGACCCCTCGCCGCACCCCGCGCATGAATCGTACCGCCTCCATCCGCTATACTTCCGGCACGCACCCGCGTAGACGGGGATTTTGAGGGGATCCTTGAGGCGCACCCGGCACAGTAGTGTCGAGGGGTATCGGGGTACCGTGCGGCGCACCGCGGAGGCGGGGCGACGCTCGGTCGTGGCGGCACGGAGGACGGGGATGATCGGGGGGTGGGGTCCGTTTGTGCGCGCCTGCGCGGTGGTCGTCGCGCTCGGCGCGCTCCTGGTGGCCTGCGGCGCCGCCGCTCCGGCCGCCCTGGTCCACGACCCGCTGGCCCCCGCGCGCCTGGCCGTGCCGGCGCTCGCCGCGCCGGCCGCCAGCCCGACCCCCACGCCGGTCGCCGGCTGCGGGCGCGTGTCGCCGGTCGCGCCGGGGACGAGCGGCGACCTGGACGTCGCCGTCGACCCGGCCAGGTCGCGCGGCCGGCGCGAGCGCCCCTACCGCGTCCACGTCCCGACCACCTACCAGTCCGCCCGCCCGCTCCCCGCCGTCCTGGTCTTCCACGGCCACGGTGGGACGGCCGCCGCGATGGAAGAGACGACCGGCTTCTCGCGCCTCGCCGATCGCGAGGACTTCCTGGCCGTCTACCTGCAGGCGCTGCCCGACGCGCACGGCTACCCCTTCTGGGACAGCGCCGAGCGCGGCGACTTCGGCGTCGACGACCTCCAGTACGTCACGAATGTGCTCGACGCCATGCAACGGACCTGGTGCGTCGCGCCCCGGCAGATCTACGCCACCGGCTTCTCCAACGGCGGCGGCATGGTCGGGCTCCTCGCCTGCCGGATGGCCAACCGGTTCGCCGCCTTCGCGCCGGTGTCGGGCAGTTTCCCCGACGCGCCCGGTGGCTGCCACCCCGCGCGCCCCGCGCCGATCCTCGACATCCACGGCACCGCCGACCGGATCGTCCCCTACGACGGCACTACCCATCTCTGGAACGACGTCTCGCTGCTGCCGCCGATCCCGGTCTGGCTGTGGGGTTGGGCCTCGCGCGATAGCTGCACCGTCGGCCCCGACGTCTTCATGCAGGACCACGGCGTCATGGGTGAGCGCTGGACCGGCTGCCGCAGCGACGCCACGGTTGTCCATTACCGTATCGCCGGCGCCGGTCACGCCTGGCCCGTCACGCTTGACGGCCGCGACGGCAGCGCGGTCATCTGGGAGTTCTTCGCGCAACACCCGCTCAGGTGAAGTACGAAGTACGAATCAAGGACGGGCGCCATCGTTAGTTCGTACTTCGTACCTCGTACCTCGTGCTTCCGCTCAGGCGTTCGCCAGCTCGTTCGCGAGGGCCAGGAGCACGTCGGTCGCCCCGGCGATGTCGGGCCAGGGGGCGTCCTCGGTTTCGCAATGGCTCAGGCCGCCGATCGTCGGGACGAAGAGCATCGCGGTTGGCGCGACGCGCGCGAGGTACTGCGAGTCGTGGCCCGCGCCGCCCCAGAGCCGGCGCACGCTGTAGCCGCGCTCGCGGCAGAGCGCCTCGGCGCGGTCCTTGATCGCCGCGGCGAAGGGCGTCGGCGGGACGCGCCAGTGCTCCTCGACGTCGACTGAGACGCCCTCCTCGGCGGCGATGGCGGCGCAGCGCTCGCGTAGCGCGGCCAGCGCGGCGTCCTGCACGGCGTCATCGCGGGCGCGCAGGTCCAGGCTGAACCGCACCGTCGGCGGGATGACGTTGATCACGCCCGGCTCCGGCGTCAGTGCGCCGGTGGTGATGTTGAGGTCGCCGCGCTCGCGGGCGAGGTCGCGCGCGGCGACGACCATCCGCGCGGCGGCGACCAGGGCGTCGCGGCGCATGGCCATCGGCGTCGGGCCGGCGTGGGCCGACTGCCCGCGCACCGTCGCCCAGTACCAGCCGATGCCGACGATCCCCTCGACGATCCCGACCGACTCGCCGCTCGCCTCCAGCACCGGTCCCTGCTCGATGTGCAACTCCAGCGACGCGGCGATCTCGCGCGGCCGCGCGCCCTCGTCGCCCCGGTAGCCGATGCGCGCCAGTTCCGCGCCGAAGGTCTTGCCTTCGCGGTCGGGCCGGCCGTAGACGTACTCGCGCGTGAAGACGCCGGTCATGCCGCCGGAGGCGAGCATCGCCGGCGTGAAGCGGGTGCCCTCCTCGTTGGTGTAGTCGACGATGTCGATCGGCCGCCGCGTCGTCGCGCCCGCGGCGTGCAGCGCGGACGCGACCTCCAGCGCCGCCACCACGCCGAGGATGCCGTCGAAGCGCCCGCCGCCCGGCACCGTGTCGAGGTGCGAGCCGACCAGCACCGGCGCGGCGTCGGGGTCGGTCCCGGCGCGCCGCCCGTAGATGATGCCGAAATCGTCCACGCGGACGGCCAGCCCGAGTTCGCGCAGCCAGCCGACGAAGAGGTCGCGCGCCCGCCTGTCGGCGTCGCCGAGTGCCGGCCGGTTCATCCCCCCGGCCGGTGTCCCGCCCAACTCCGCCGTCGTCAGCGCCGCCAGCCGCCGCTGCATCCGGTCCAGGTCGATCTGCATCGCATCCCCCCGGGTGGAGGTACGAAGGACGAGGTACGAAGCACGAATTAGGGGTTGCGGGCCGGTGGCGGCTGAAGTCGCGCCTATCGGCTCGCTCGCACTCGCTACGAAGCCCGCCGGCGCGGGCTCAGAGCCCAGGCCGTGGAGGCGGCCTTCGTGCGCCGCCCGGCCCAGCCCCGGCGCACGAAGCTTCGTTCATTCGTACCTCGTCCTTCGTACCTCGTACTTCACTTGTGTGCGTCGACCCGGAACAGCCGGAACGCGAGGGCGACGGCCGGGCCGATGCCGAACGCGAAAACGAGCGTGCCGATGCCCGCCGTGCCGCCGAGGAAGAAGCCGACGACCAGGACCGACAGCTCGATCGAGGCGCGCACCAGCGCGATCGGGCGGCCGGTGCGCCGGGTCAGGACGAGCATCAGGCCGTCGCGCGGGCCCGCGCCGAGGTCGCCCTTGATGTAGAACGCCGTGCCGAGGCCGACGACGGCGACACCCGCGAGGTCGACCAGCAGGCGCACCGCCCAGGCGTGGTGCTCGACGCTCGGGATGACGCCCGCGCGGTTGATCAGGTCCACGAAGGTGCCGACCAGCAGCATGTTGAGCACGGTAGCGATGCGCGGCCGCTGGCCCAGCGCCCAGGCGACGAGCAGCACGACCAGGCTGACGACGATGTTGGCCTGGCCGAAGGTCAGGCCGGTGTGGCGCTTGAGGCCCCAGTGGAAGACGTCCCACGGCCCGAGGCCGAGCGCCGACTTCAGCGTGAGGACGAGGCCGAGCGCGAAGCAGAAGAGCCCGGCGATGAGGACGGCGTACTGCCCGGCCAGGCGCAGCAGATTGGCGCGCCCGTCCCGCGGCGCCGCGCTCGCGCGCGCCTCCACGCCCACCACATCGTCCGCGGCCACCCGCTGCTCCTCGCGCCTACCGCGCCACGCCGCGCGCCCGACTCCGTCGCCCCGCCGCGCGCAATAGTACCCGGTCGGCGGGCGGCTGGCGAGGGCGGCCGGCGGCCCTCACCCCCCCCGCCCCCTCTCCCAATCCTGGGCGAGGGGGGCCTGACACAAACAGGGTGCCACTCTTCCGGGCTATCGGCCGGGAGAATGGCCAGGAGACGTCCGAGCCTCCCCGGTCCCACATCTGGAAGAGCGGCCCCCGTCCCTGTGAGGCCCCCCTCGCCCAGGATTAGGAAAGGGGGACGGGGGGTGAGGGCGAAACCCTACCGCACCCCCAGTTGCCACCCGAGGAAGCCCCAGATATCGACCTGCTCGTCGAGGAGTT
>DASSSV010000632.1:0-2283 GCA_035708265.1 Thermomicrobiales bacterium
CTTCTTCACCCCCTGTCACCCCCTCCACCCCCTCGCCAAGGAGTGAGCCCATGCAGCCTTTCCGCGACCTCGCGCGGCTGAGCCTGAACCAGATGACGACGCAGCGCTGGAGTCTGCGCGAGGCGGTGGACGGCTGCGCGCGCGCCGGCATCCCCTGGATCGGACTGTGGCGCGACAAGGTTGCCGCGACGGGGCTGCGCGAGAGCGCGCGGCTGGTGCGCGACGCCGGGTTGCGCGTCTCCAGCCTCTGCCGGGGCGGCATGTTCCCGGCCGCGACGGCGGCCGAGCGGCGCGAACGGCTCGACGACAATCGCCGCGCGCTCGACGAGGCGGCCGCGCTCGGCGCCGACTCGCTGGTGCTCGTCTGCGGCGCGGCGCCCGACCGCGACATCGCGGCGGCGCGCGCGATGGTGGCGGAGGGCATCGCCGCGCTGGTCCCTGACGCGACGGCGCGCGGCGTGACCCTCGGCATCGAGCCGTTGCACCCGGTCTTCGCGGGCGACCTCTCGGTCATCACGACGCTGGGCGAGGCGCTGGCGCTGGCCGGGCGGCTGGCGTCGCCGCGCGTCGGCGTGGTGGTCGACGTCTTCCACGTCTGGTGGGACCCTGACCTCGACGCGCAACTCGCGCGCGCGGCCGGGCGCATCGCCGGCTTCCACGTCAACGACTGGCTGGTGCCGCTGCCGCCGCCCGCGCTCGGCCGGGTCGGCCGTGGCGTGATGGGCGACGGCGTGATCGAGTTGCGCAAGATCCGGGGCGCGGTGGACGCGGCCGGCTACGCCGGGCCGATCGAGGTCGAGATCTTCAACGAGGCGCTTTGGGCCCTCCCCGGCGACGAGATCCTCACGCTCGTCGCGGAGCGTTACCTGGCCTGCGTCTGAGCCCCTACCGCTGACGTTCCAACTCGCCGGGTCGGTGGGGGTCGCGCGCAGCGGCACAAGGCCGGGCACCGGCGCTGGTGCGCATCGTGCGGAGGGTGACGGTGGCGCGGCGCCGCGGCGGCGTCGCGGGGCGCGGGAGGCGGCGCGATGGGCGCGCTCTTGATCGGCACCTCGGCCTGGAGCGATCACGACCCCTTCTACCCGCCCGGCACGAAGCCGGCCGGGCAGTTGCCCTTCTACGCCCGCTACTTCCCGATCGTCGAGGTCAACACGACCTACTACCGCGTGCCCAATCGGAAGATGGTCGAAGGCTGGGCGCG
The DNA here is from genome assembly GCA_035708265.1 of Thermomicrobiales bacterium. Lineage (GTDB taxonomy): Bacteria > Chloroflexota > Chloroflexia > Thermomicrobiales > CADCWN01 > DASSSV01. The sequence continues at coordinate 1,202 of DASSSV010000632.1, forward strand.
GCGCACCCCGCCCGGCTTCACCTTCGACGTCAAGCCGCCGCGCCAGCTCACCGCCACGCCGGAGACGCCGAAGGGCGAGGCGCCGGAGCCCGACGCCGACCTCGCCGCCGCCTTCGCCGACGCGCTCGCCCCGCTGGCCGAGGCGGGCAAGCTGGGGGCCATCACCTTCCAGTTCCCGCCCTCGTACCGGAATACCGACGAGCATCAAGAGTACCTGCGGCTCCTGCCCGAGCTCTTCCCCGACTACCCCCTCGCCGTCGAGTTCCGCCGCCGCGACTGGCTGGACGCGGAGCACGCGGACGACACGCTCGCGCTGCTGCGCGACGCGGGGCTGGCCTACACCATGGCCGACGAGCCGCAGTTCGGCAGTGGCAGCGTCCCCCCGGTCTACGGCGTGACCGACCCCGCCCTAGCGGTGGTGCGCTTCCACGGCCGCAACGCCCAGACCTGGTACAAGTTCGGCCGCTCCAGCCGCGAGCGCTTCGACTGGGTCTACACCGACGCCGAGCTGGCCGAGTGGCGGCCGAAGCTCGAAGCCGCTGCGGCGGCGGCCCGCCAGGTCCACGTCTTCTTCAACACCAACCGCGCCGACCAGGGGCCGCAGAATGCGCTCCGGCTGATGGACGTCCTCGCCATCCCCCACTCGCCACTCCCGGCGAGCGCGTAGGGCCGGCGGTTACAACCGCGCCTGAATGGCAGGCCCGCAAGCGGGCACCCCGCCACGGAGTCCGCCCGCGCGGCCTGGGCACGAGGCTCGCGTCCCAACCCGCGGCAGCGGGTTTCGCGGCGAGCGGAGCGAGCCCCTCGCCGCGGTTTCAACCGCGGGCTTCCTTAACTGCGGGCGCGTCCCCACACAAACGATGCCTCCGTCCCAACCGGCCCCGCCCGCCGCCCCCTGCTATACTTTCTGGAAGATAGGCCGACGCTACATGGGAGGTTAGAAAGATGGCCGAGTGGCGAGCGCTGACGCCCGAGGAAGAGCGGGTCATTGTCCGCAAGGGCACGGAGCGGCCGTTCAGCGGCGAGTACGAGGACCACTTCGCGGCCGGGACCTACGAGTGCCGTCGCTGCGGCGCGCCGCT
>DASSSV010000633.1:0-6154 GCA_035708265.1 Thermomicrobiales bacterium
CTCCGCCCCCGCCGCGCCCCCGACGTGAAAGGGAGGAGGATGTCACGCCGAGGGCTGTCCGCGCTCCAGCCGCGCGGGCGAACGGCGGTTTGCTATCTGATCGCACTCACCTGCCTCATCGGCGGCGCCCTCATCGGCGCGGGGCCCCCGTCGCCCGCGCGCGCGGCCGACTCGACCTACATCCCCGACACCGGGCACAACGTCCCCGACTACTTCTATAACTACTGGGCGGCCAACGGCGGCCAAGCGCAGTTCGGCCTGCCGCTGACGGAGCCGTACAGCGAGAACGGGCTGACGATCCAGTGGTTCGAGCGGGCCCGCTTCGAGCGCCACCCCGAGTTCGCGGGCACGCCCGCCGAGATCGAACTGGGGCAGTTGGGCCGCGAGGTCCACCCCGCCGACCCGCCGACGATCCCGACCGGCAACACATCGGCCGCCTTCTTCGCCCAGACCGGGCACAACGTCGCCACCTTCCGCGCCTACTGGCAGCAGCACGGCGGGCTGGCCGTCTTCGGCCTGCCGCTGACCGAGGAAGTGCGGGAGGTCAACCAGGCCGACGGCAAGACCTACACCGTGCAGTATTTCGAGCGCGCCCGCCTGGAGGAACACCCCGACCAGGCCGGCACGCCCTACGAGGTGCAACTGGGCCTGCTCGGCGCGGAGCGGTATCACAAGGTCGCGGCGTCCGACCCGGCCGCGGCGGCGGCCGGCGCGCGGGTGCCGGCGGGACTGCGGGCCGCGGCGCCGCCCGAGGCGATCGAACTCCTGATGTGGCAGGCGGTCAACGCCGCGCGCGCGGCCGGCGGCGTACCCCGGCTGGCCTTCGACCCGCTGGTGGCGCAGGCGGCCAGGCAGCACGTGCAGGACATGATCGCCAACGACTACCTCGAGCACTACGGCACCGACGGCAGTTCGCCGCTCGACCGGATGCGCGCGGCCGGAGTCAACGTCCAGTGGGGCAGCGAGAACATCTCGATGGAGTGCTCCAAGGACCCGGCGACCGTCGTGCGGAACATCATGGCCTGGATGATGGAGGAGCCGCTGGCCGACGGCGACTACAACCACCACTGGAACATCATGCACGACGGCTACAGCCGGATCGGCATCGCCTTCGGCGTCGCCCACAACGGCTGCTGGGTGATGGCCGAGGACTTCGCCGACGGCACGCCCAGCCCGGGCTCGCAGCCGTAGGGCGTAGGCCGCGGGACGTAGAGCGTCCAACCTGTATCCAGTCGCGGGGGCCGGCCATGTACCGGCCCTCGTTGTTGCACCGGCCGTCTCGCCCGCGGTCGCCTGCTTCGCGGCTGATCGGCCGCCGGCCTATCCCGGCGTGTCCGCCCCGCCCAGGCCGGGTGTCTTCCCGGATCCGGCCTGCCCGGAGGCCGGGCCGGCACGGGGGCCGGCCCCGACGAATGCGTGGCGTTCGCCATACCCCGCGCTGCGTCCTCACGGCCTACACCCTACGACCCACGGCCCACGCCCAACGTCACCGCGGTGTCCGTTCGTTATGGTGAGTCGCGGGCGAGTCGTCCGTTCGGGCGAGGTGCGGAGAATGTCTGGGCGCGATTCCGCCGGGTGGCGGCGTGGAATTTTCGTTGCGGTGGCGTAGAAATCGCCGCGACGGGCGGGCGGTTAGGAGGTTTGGGCCCCTGTTCACCCGCGGGATCGTGTGCTAGTATGGGGGCCAAGTTCGCCGACCCTGTTCGGACAGTGCGGACTCGCCAGGGGCCCAGCCGCCTCGTCCCGCATGTGTCCGGCATGGCCGGAGCCCGCCGGAACGATAGCCAGAATTGACGAGGATAGGCGCCGTGACGAATCGCTTGTGCGGGACGTGCCGTTTCTTCGAGACGAGCACGGTACAGACCCACGGCTGGTGCCGCAATCCTGCGTACCCACGACGCGACGAAATGGCGCTCCTGCGCGGCAGCGAACTCGGCTGCCGCGAGGGCTGGGGCAAAGACTTCTGGGAGGCCCGGGCCGAGCCGAGCGCCGACCCGGTGGCCGTCACGGCGCCCGCGCCCGCGGCGCCGGCCGCGCACGCCGCGCCCGAACTGAACCCCGTGCTGCGGGCCGATACGCCGACCCTGCCGGCCGCGCCGCCGCCCGTCTCGGCCTACCGCGCGGGCGCGCCCGAGGAGCCGCCGGCCGGCCAGGACGTGCTGGTCGGCTTCGACCCACGCCTGAGCCATCACCCCGAACTCGGCGAGAACGGCGTGCCGTTGCCGCGCGCGCGGCGCTCGACGGTCGCGGAGGCGCATCGGCGGGCGCTGGAGCGGCGCAAGGCCGAGCGCGAGCTGCAGGATACCCGGCGCGCGACGGTGCCGGAGCAGCCGCTGGGGCTGCCGCAGGCCGGCGCCGCGTCGGTGCTCGGGGCGGGACTGCGCCAGGCGCCCCCCGAGCGGGCGCTGCGTCCCGCGCCGGCCGAACGGGAGGTGAGCGTCTTGGCTGCTCCGCCCACTCCGCCCGCCCAGGACCCCGGCCAGGCCCGCTCGGAGCGCCGCGCGGACGTCGCGCCGCGCGATGGCGGCGCCCCCGCGCCCGAGCCGCCGACTATGCCCGCGCGACCCGCACCGGCCCCGCCGCGCCAGGCGCCCGAGCCGGCCGCGCGCCCGCCGGCCGCCACGACCGAGATGCCCCGCCCGCCCGCCGCGGCCGGCCCCCCGGCCGGTGGGCGCGGCGAGCCGCGCTACTGGGACCAGCCCGCGCCGGCGCCGCGGTTCGTCCGCATGCGCCCGCCGGCCGAGGAGGAAGGCGAGCGGCACGTCGAGGCGCCGCGCACGGTGCGCCAGGTCGGGCGCGCGCGCCAGGAGCCCGCGCCGCCGCCCCCCGCCGAGCGCCCCGAACGCGCCGAGCGCACGATCCGCCAGCTCGATCGGACGCAGCCGATACCGCGGCCGGAGGCGGGCGGGCGCGCGCTGCGCGGCGAGCCCCTGCCCCGCGAGGCCCCGGCGCCCGCGGAACTCCCGCCGCGGCAGGTCGACCCGAGCCTGATCCAGCAGCTCGCGGTCGACTGGCGCGAGCAGGAGCTGCACAAATGCGCCGGCAAGCGCTGTGGGACCTGCCGGTATTTCCGCCCCGGCGACAACGGCCGCGGCGCCTGCGGCTGCGAGTTCTCGCCGGTCTACCGCCAGACGCTGCCGGCGCAGGAGCTCGGCTGCCTGACCGGCCTCGGCAACTGGTGGATCGAGACGGACGACGGCTGGCTGGAGAAGACCGAACCGCGGCGCCCCCGCCGGGCGACGCCGCTGCTCGACGCGCTCGAGCGGGAGCTGGCCGAGCAGGCCGCGCACGCCGAGCGGCGACGCGGCGTGCGCTGACGGCGCGGGCTGGGGGGCGACGCCGCGCCGGTGACCGGGCGGCGTGAGGAGACGGCGACGGGCCGATGTCAGGATTCGGCGATACCCTGCGGCACGCGCGGGCCAACAAGGGGGTCACGCTCACCGAGGTCGAGCGGGCCATCCGCATCCCGCGCAAGTATCTGCGGGCGCTCGAGGACGAGGCGTTCGACGAACTGCCGGAGGGCGTCTACTCGCGCGGGATCGTCCGCAACTACGCGCAATACCTGAATCTCGACCCGGACGACGCCATCGCCTACTTCGAGGAACTGCGCGGCAGTTACAGCGGCGGCTTCAAGGTCGTCCCGGCGGTCAAGCCGATGGAGGTGCCCTCGCACTGGGCGCCGAACTTCGCGGCGATCGCCTTCCTGGTCGTGATCTCGGCCGTCCTCTTCGCCTGGCTCTATAGCGCCTTCTTCGCCGCGCACGACGCGGCCCCGACGGTCACGCCGGCCATCGCCACGCCGACCGAGATCAACACGACGCCGGCGGTCCTCCTGCTCACCCCGACGGCGCCCCCGCCGCAGCCGACCGCAACCACGCCACCGCCCACGCAGGCGCCGCCGACCGCCGCGCCGCAGCCGACGACCGTGCCCGCCGGGCAGGCCGCCGCGCCGGTCCCGCCGACGCAGCCGCCCGCGCCGACGCCGACCCCTCCGCCCCCGCCAACACCCACGCCCGCGCCACCGCCGCCGACGCAGCCGCCCGCGCCGCACTTGCATACGGTCACGATCACGTCGGACGGCTTCGCCTGGGTGCAGGTGACGGTGGACGGCGCGGTCCAGTTCTCGGACGCGATGCAGACCGGCCAGACCCTGTCCTTCAAGGGCAAGACGATCACGATCCAGTCGGGCCGCGCCCAACTCGTGCATTACTCGGTCGACGGCGTCGACAAGGGCATCATCAGCTCGAACTGGAACGCCTCGGTGACGATCCCGTAGGCGGGAGTCGGCAGTCGGCAGTAAGAGGTCCCGCTGGTGGCGCGAGGCGGCTAGCCTGCCTCGCGCTCCGTATGCCCGCCCGGCCAGCGCACGGCGGGCGACAGAGGGGAGGGGAGGCGATGGGCGGAGCAGCGGAGGCTGTCGAGGAACTGGCCCGGCAGGCCGCGGCGATCACGGCGCGGCTGGTGGCGATCGAGTCGGTCAACCCGAGCCTCGTCGCGGGCGGGTCGGGCGAGGCGACCGTGGCGGCGGCGGTCGCCGATTTCCTGCGCGGGCATGGCTTCGGCGTGACGGTGCAGGAGGCCGCGCCGGGGCGGCCGAACGTGATCGGCGTGCTGCCGGGCACCGGCGGGCCCGACGCGCCCCTCCTGATGCTCAACGGGCATACCGACACCGTCGGCGTGGACGGCATGACGATCCCCCCGTTCGCGCCGGCCGAGCGCGACGGCCGCCTCTACGGCCGCGGCGCCTATGACATGAAGGGCGGCCTCGGCGCGATCTTCGCCGCGGGCGCGGCGCTGGCCGCGCGCCCGGCGCGCCCACGCGGCACGCTGCTGGTCACCTGCTCGGCCGACGAGGAGTACGCCTCGGTCGGCAGCGAGGCGCTGGCCGCGGGGCTGCGCGCCGGGACGATCCCGGGCGTGCCGCCGCTGCCGGCGCGCCACACGGCGGTGCTCTGCGAGCCGACTGAGGAGGCCGTGCAGCTCGGGCACAAGGGCTTCGCCTGGCTGCGCGCGACGGCCCACGGCCGCGCGGCGCACGGCAGCGACTACGAGGAGGGGCGCGACGCGATCGCCGCGATGGGCCGCGCGCTGGTCGCGCTGGCCCGCCTCGACGCTGAGGAACTGCCGCGCGCGAGCCACCCGCTCCTCGGCCGCGCCTCGCTCCACGCCGCGACGATCGCCGGCGGGCGGGAACTCTCGACCTACCCCGAGCGCTGCACGCTGGAGATCGAGCGCCGGACCCTCCCCGGCGAGACCCGCGAGGCGGTAGTGGCCGAACTGGAGCGGCTGCTGGTGGCGGCGACCGCGGGCGACCCCGACGTGCGCGCGACGGGCGAACTCTTCTTCTGGCGCGGCCCCTACGAGATCGCGCGCGACGCGCCGATCGTCCGCGCGCTGCTCGACGCGCTGCGCGCGGCCAACCCGCCCGGCTGGGAGCCCCAATACGTGGGCGGCTTCGGCTGGATGGACTCGGCGATCTTCGGCGCGGCCGGCATCCCGACCGTGATCTACGGCCCGGCCGGCGCGGGCGCGCACAGCGCCGAGGAGTACGTCGAGGTCGCCTCGCTCGGCCGGGTCGCCGCGACGCTCATCGGCGTCGCCGACCGCTGGCTGGCCTAGCTCCTGTCGGACTGACTCGACACGTCGCCCCAGTGATCACGTGCCAATTCGTCCAGCCCCGGGCGGATGAAGCGATACGGCGGCTTGAGCCTGCCGGGGAACAGCCGCTCCGGTATCTGGCCCGGCATCACCCGGATCATCATACGCTCGCAGACGATCGTCATGCGCGGGTGCTCGGCCCGACCCCAGCACGCGAACTGCAGGCCGCCCGCGACGGGCTGCACCGCGAAGTGCTCGATCCGCCACATGATAGGATGGCGTGGCCCATCCTCATCGGCCGGGTCAGGGTCGAGATGGTGGAATGCGCAGTCCCAACTCCTCACGCGCAGGAACTCTACGATGAACAGCGGCCGGAGTTCTTTCCCATAGCGCTCCGCCGCGTGGGGCGCAACCAAGTAGAGTGCGATGTGCTCGGTCCAAGACGAGAGGTCGACATCGACGAGGTACGCATCCTCGAAGAGCCACTCGAAGAGCGTCATGTCCTCCTGGCTCATCACCCTGGCTAACTGGCGGCTGTAGATCGAACTCCGTCCGC
>DASSSV010000634.1:0-12814 GCA_035708265.1 Thermomicrobiales bacterium
ATGGCCAACCTGGCCATCGACGGCAAGAACCCGCCCGACGCCTCGACCCCCTTCCCCGCCACGTACGACATCGACTACATCCGGGTCTACACGGGCGGGCAGCAGGGCACGCCGCCCCCGGCCGCGCCGCCCGCGCCCGTCGCGCCGGACGCCGCGCCCGGGTGGTCGGGCTGGGCCTCCCGCGGCGGCGTGCTGACGGACAGCCCGGCCGTGGCCGGCTTCAACGGGCGGACCTACGCCTTCGCCCGCGGCAGCGACAACGCCCTCTACACCGCGTCCTCGGCCGACGGCGCGAACTGGACCGGCTGGCGGAACCTCGGCGGGCGGCCGACCGCCACACCGGCCGCGGCCACCTTCAATAACCGGCTCTACGTCTTCGCCAGGGGCGCGGACGGCGCGCTGTACGTCACGTCCTCGGGCGACGGTGCGGGCTGGACCGGCTGGCGGGGCCTCGGCGGCGCCCTCACCGCCGCGCCCGCCGCGACGAGCGCCGGCGGCATCCTCTACGTCTTCGCCAAGGGCAGCGACAACGGCCTCTACGTCGCCTCCTCGACCGACGGGACGACCTTCAGCGGCTGGCGCCCGCTCGGCGGCATGCTCACCTCGGCCCCGGCCGCGGCCGCCGTCGGCAACACGCTCTACGTCTTGGCCCGTGGCAGCGACGGCGCCCTCTACGTGACCCGCTCGGTGGGCGGGGCGAGCTGGACCGGTTGGCAGGACCTGGGTGGCATCCTCACCGACGCGCCCGCCGTCGGGGTCGTGCCGGGCGCGGACGCGCCGCTCCACGTCCTCGCGCGCGGCAGCGACGGCGCGCTCTACGAGCGGCACAGCGCCGACGGGTCGGGCTGGTCCGACTGGGTGGACCTCGGCGGCCGGCTCGTCGGCCCGCCGGCCGCGGCCGGCGCGAACGGTCAACTCTACGTCGTCGCCCGGTCGAGCGACAACGAGCTCTGGGAACGCCACACCCTGCCCTGACGCGGGGGCCGATGACACGATTCACCGGGGCGCGGGGGCGCGGCGATCTTCGCCGCGCCCCCCGCCTGTGCGCGCCTCGCGGGCGGCCCCGAGGACGGGGCGGCCGAGGCCGCGGCGCCATCGAGGCGCGCCTGCCACCGCCGGCGCCACGCCCGCGCGACTCTGTCGCGGTCCCGCCCATTTGGGGGCTTCCTGCCCTCCCGATTAGGTACTTTCCCGCCTCCTGGGTCAATCCCACGCGGGCTATAGTGGGGCCGCGGTCGCATACCGCGCCGCGGCGGATTCCGCCGCCGGCGCCCCCGCGCGGCCGCGACGGCGATACCGTCCCCCCGACGCAGCGACTCGCCGGGCCGGCCCCGGCCGCCCGCGCCGGCCGCCGCGCCCGCGGGGGCCCCGCGTGGAGGCGTGCCGGCGATGCTGCACCCGACGTTGGACGCGGTCTTCCGGGCCTTCACGGCGGCCGGCGTGCGCTGGTGCCTGCTGCGCGACGAGGCCGACCTGGCCGCGCCGACCGGCGACGTCGACCTGCTCGTCGCGCCGGGCGACCTGCCGCGGGCGCGCCGGGCGCTCGCCGCGCTCGGCTTCGTCGTCCTGCCGGGCTACGGCCGGGGCTCCCACACCTTCTACCTGACCTACCACCCGCCGACCGGCCGCTGGCTGGAACTCGACCTCGTCACCGACCTGGCCTACGGCCCGCATTTCGCCTGGCGCACCGACGCCGCGGCCGGCTGCCTCGCCCGCCGCCGGCGCGACGGCGCGGTCTGGCGGCTCGACCCCGACGACGCCTTCTGGGCGCTGCTCCTCCATTGTCTGCTGGACAAGGGGCGCATCGCGCCCCGCCGCGCGGCCCGCCTCGCCGAACTGGCGCCCGCCGCCCGCGACGACGGCCCGCTCGCGGGGGCCATCGCCGGGGTCTGCCCGGCCGCCTGGCCCCCGGCGCGCCTCCTCGCGGCCGCGCGCGGGGGCGACTGGGCGGCGCTGACGGTGGCGGCGCCGGCCCTCGGCGCGGCCTGGACTCGCCGGCGGCCGATCGGGACGGCGCGGCGGGCGGCGACGCAGCGCGGCCTGCGGCTGCTGGAGCGCCCGCTGCTGGCGCTGCGGCGGCCGGGGCTCGGCGTCGCGCTGCTGGGGCCGGACGGCGCGGGGAAGTCGACGCTGGCGGCGCAGGTGCGCGAGGGCTTCTACTTCCCCACGCGCGCCGTCTACATGGGGATGTGGCAGCGCCCGGCCGGCGGCGAGGCCGCGGGACCGCCCGGCTGGGCCCCGACCCGGCGCCTGCTGGCGATCTGGGCGCGCTACCTGCGCGCCCGCTACCACCGCGCGCTCGGCCGGCTGGTCATCTTCGACCGCTACACCTACGACGCCCTGCTGCCACCCGGCCGGCGCCTCGGCGCGGCGGCGCGGCTCTACACCTGGCTGCTCGGCCACGCCTGTCCCGGTCCCGACCTGGCGCTGGTCCTCGACGCGCCGGGCCGGGTGCTCTACGAGCGGAAGGGGGAGGAGAGCCCGGCGCATCTGGAAGCCGAGCGGCAGGGTTTCCTCGGGTTGCAGGGGCGCGTCAGGGGGCTGGAGGTGGTGGACGTCACCCGGCCGCCCGAGGTGGTCCGGGCCGACGTCGTCGCGCGGATCTGGGACCAGTACACCCGGCGCTGGGGGGGGCGGTGACGGTCGAGGTCGCGCCGGGCGCGCCGCGCCCCAGCCCGGTCGCGGGGCATATCCGCGGCTCCACGCTGCTCCTCGTCGGCCGCGTCGCCGCGCAGGCGCTGGAGCTGGGCGCGCAGATCCTCCTGGTCCGCTACCTCTCGATGGAGGACTACGGCGCGTTCAGCTACGCGCTGGCCGCCGCGCTCCTCTTCAAGAGCGTGGCGATGTTCGGGCTGCCGGACACGCTCGCGCGCTACATCCCGCTCTACCGCGAGCGCGGGCGGTACGACGCGCTGCTCGGCAGCCTCCGGCTGGGCTTCGGCGCGGTCCTCGGGCTCGGGCTGTTGCTGGCGGCCGGGGTCGTGGTCGGCGTCCACTGGCTCGGCGTGCGGCCGATCGACGATCAGCGCGCGCTGACGCTGCTGGCGATCCTGGCCCTCCTGATCCCGCTGGAGGCGGTCGACGGGCTCCTGACGGCGCTCTACGCGACCCTCGGCGACGCGCGCACGATCTTCCTGCGGCAGGCGCTCGTCCCGGCCCTGCGCTTCGCGCTGGTCGTCGGGATGATCGCGCTCGGGGCGGACGTCGTCTTCCTGACGCTCGGCTATCTGGCGATCAGCCTGGTCGGCGCTGCGATCTACGGCGGGCTCTTCGGCCGGCTGGTGCGCGGGCAGGCGCGCGACTGGCCGGCCGCGCCGCGCCGCCGCGCCTACCCGGTGCGCGAGATCTTCACGTTCGCCGTGCCGATGCTGACCACCGCGCTGATCTGGATCCTGATGGAGTCGTCCGACGTCCTGCTGCTCGGCCACTTCCGCGACGCCGACGCCGTCGCCACCTTCCGCGCCGTCGCGCCGGTGGCGCGGCTCAACCAGGGCGTGATCGTCAACTTCGCGATCCTCTTCACCCCGCTGGCCAGCCGGCTCTACGCGCGCGGCGACCGCGACGGCCTCGGCGCGCTCTACGGGCAGACGGCGCTCTGGGTGACGGTGCTGACCTTCCCGATCTTCGCCCTCACCGGCGCGCTGGCCGGCCCGCTGACGGTCGGCCTCTTCGGCGCGCGCTACGCCGACGCGACGCCGCTGATGGCGCTGCTGTCGCTCGGCTACTTCTTCCAGACCGCGCTCGGCTTCAACGGGCTGACGCTGAAGGTCTGCAAGAAACTCCGCTACTCGGTCGCGATCGACAGCACGGCGGCCGTGCTCAACATCGCGATCAACCTGGCGCTGATCCCGAGCTACGGCGCGCGCGGCGCGGCGGTCGGCACGGCCACCACGCTGGTCGTCCACAACCTCCTGAAGCAGTACGGGCTCTGGCGCTACACCGGCATCACCCTCTTCCACCGCCGCTACCTCGCGGCCTACGGCGCGGTCGCGGCGGTGGCGCTGGCGCTGGTCGGCGTCGAGGCGCTCTGGCACCTCACCTTCTGGCTCGCGCTCCCGGTCGGCGCGGCGGCGAGCCTGCTGGTGCTCTGGGGCAGCCGGGGCGCGCTGGACGTCGCGGCGATCTTCCCCGAAATCGACCGCTGGCCGCTCGTCCGCCTGGTCCTGCAACCGCTGCTGAGGGCGCCGTGATGGCCGCGCGACGGGGCGCACGCGCCCCCAGCCTCCTCCCGCCGCTCGGGCGGGTCCGCCGTCGCTGGCGCGACCGCCGCGCGCTGGCCCGCGCCCGCGCGCTGGCCCCGGCGATTCTGGCCGCGCTCCCGCCGCTGCCCGGCGCCCCGTCGCCGGTCGGGTGGCGGGTGCGGCGCGCGCAGTGGGCGGAGAGCGGGATGGCGGTGCTCGCCGTCGGCCCGCCCGGCCGGCCGGCCGCGGCGGTGCTGAAGGTGCCGGCGACGGCCGCGGGCGCGGCGGGGCTGCGGCGGCAGGCGGCGACGCTGGCGACGCTGCGCGCCGACCCGCGGCTCGCCGGCTGGGCCGGCCTGCTGCCGGAGTGCCTGGCGGCCGGGGAGGTCGGCGGCCGGTACTACCTGGCCGAGCGCGCGCTGCCCGGCCGGCCGGCCGCGGCGGCGCTGACCGACCCGGCCGCGCGCGCGCCCTTCCTGGCCGCGGCCGCCGCCGCCATCGGCGAGCTGCACCGGCGCACCGCGACGACCGTCGTCGCCGACGGCGCGCTGCTCGACCGCTGGGTCGCCCGGCCGCTCGCCCTGCTGCGCGGCGCGCTCGCCACGGCGCCGCGGGAGGCGGATTACAGCCGCGCGCTCGACCGACTCGCCGGGGAACTGGGGGACGCGCTGGCCGGCCGCCGGCTCTGCGCCGCCTGGACGCACGGCGACTACTGGCCGGGCAACCTGCTCGTCGCGCCGGCCGGCGCGACGCTCACCGGCATCGTGGACTGGGACCGGGCGGCCCCGGCCGACCCGCCGCTCGCGGACCTCGTCTACCTGGTCCTGACGGCGCGCCAGCTCGCCGGGCGGCGCGAACTGGGCGAGGTCGCGCTGGCGCTGCTCGACGAGGCCGGCTGGGCGGCCGGCGAGCGCGCGCTGGTGGACGCCGCGCGGGCGGCGCTCCCGGGCGAGAGCCCGCCGGTGCGAGCGCTGGTGCTCCTGGTCTGGCTGCGGCACGTCGCGGACAACCTCGTCCAGTCGGCGGCGTACGGGCGCGACCGGCGCTGGATGGCGAATGTGGTCGAGTTGGTCCTGCGGCGGCTCGCGGCGTGAGCCGCTGACGGAATGAACGAACGGCGGGCGCGACCGGCCGGCGCCCGCGAGAACAGAGGCGGACATGGTGGGACAGCACGGCGGCGTGAGGCGTGTGGGCGGCAGGGTGACGCGGGCGGCGCGGCCGCGGCGGTGGGCGGCGTGGCTGACGGTCCTGCTCTTGTTGCTCACCGCCTGCAGCAGCGGCAACCTGCCGGTGTACCCGACCGCCACCAGCGCGGCCGGCGACGCGACCGCGCCGCCCGTCGCGGCTTCGACCCCGCCGCCGGCGCAGCAACCCGCCCCCGCCGCGACCGCGGGCGCCACCGCGCCGGCGTCCGCCGCGGCGCCCGCCGCCACCGCCACGGTCGCGCGGACGCCCGGCGACCCGGTGATCGCGGCGGCCGGCGACATCGCCTGCGACCCCGGCGACATCGATTACCACGGCGGGGCCGGCGACGCCGACGGCTGCCACCAGGCGGCCACCGCCGCCCTCCTGGCCCAGATCAACCCGACGGCGATCCTCGCCCTGGGCGACTTGCAGTACGACGACGCAACGCTGGCGAAGTTCAAGCAGGCCTACGAGCAGACCTGGGGGAAGTACAAGGACATCACCCACCCGACGGCGGGCAACCATGAGTATTACCAGCAGGGCGCCAACGGCTACTTCGCCTACTGGGGCGCGGCGGCCGGCGACCCGGCCAAAGGGTACTACAGCTTCGACATCGGCACCTGGCACCTGATCTCGCTGAACGCCCAGTGTACCCAGAAGCAGGGTCAGGGCCCCGCCTGCGACGCCAACTCGCCGCAGGTGCAATGGCTCAAGGCCGACCTCGCGGCCCATCCCAACTCCTGCACGCTGGCCTTCTGGCACGAGCCCCGCTTCAGTTCGGGCGACTACGGCAACGACGAGACGACGGCCCCCTTCTGGGACGCGCTCTACGCCGCCGGCGCCGACATCGTGCTCAACGGGCACGAACACGAGTACGAGCGCTTCGCGCTCCAGGATCCCACCGGGAAGCCGAGCGCGAAGGGGATCCGCGAGTTCATCGTCGGCACGGGCGGCAAGAGCCAGCGCACCTTCCATGTGATCGACCCGACCAGCGAGGTGCGCAACACCGGTACCTACGGCGTGCTCAAGCTCGTGCTCCACCCGGACGGCTACGACTGGCAGTTCGTGCCGGAGGCCGGCAAGACCTTCACCGACAGCGGGACCACCGCCTGCCACCACGGTCAGCAGGGCGGCGCGACGGCCGCCGGGGGCGCGACGCCCCAGCCCACGCCGGCCGGGCCCGCCGCGACGAAGCTCGTGCCGGCCGCGGGGACGACCGGCGTGTCGCCCCAGATCGACGTGCGGGCCACCTTCGCCGACGCGATGGACCCGGCCAGCCTGACGACGGCCACGGTGAGCCTGGTGAAGCGGGGCGGCTCCACGCCGGTCCCGGCCGTCGTCAGCTACAACCCGGTCACGCAGGCGGTGACGCTGCGGCCGCGGGCGCCGCTGGAGCCGAATACGGCCTACACCGCGACGATCAAGGGCGGGGCCGGCGGGGCCAAAGGGCACGGCGGCATCCCGCTCGCCACCGACCAGACCTGGAGCTTCACGACCGGCCCGGCCAGCACCAGCGCCTACCAGAACACCGTGATGGCGGACGAGCCGGCGAGCTACTGGCGGCTGGGCGAAGCGCAGGGCACGACGGCCGCGGACAGCGGCAGCGGCGGCAACACCGGCCGGCTCCTCGGCGGGATCGTCCTGGGCGCGCCGGGCGCGCTGGCCAACGACCCGGACACGGCGATGACGTTCGACGGCACGAGCGGCTACGTCAACGTCCCCGACGATAGCAGCCTCGACATGACCGGCGACCTGACGGTCGAGGCGTGGGCCAAACCGGGCAAGCTCGGCGCGACGCAGACGGTGCTGCACAAGGGCGACGGGACCGAGATCAACGAGTGGCAGTATCGGCTCAGCCTCAGCCAGGACAATCACTGGCGCGCCACGGTCTACGCGCGCAACACCTCCTACACGCTGACCGACCCGGCCACGGTGGCCGCGGGCCAGTGGTATCACCTGGTACTCACGCGCGGCGGCACCACCTTGACGCTCTACGTCGATGGCGTGTCCGTGGCGACCGGAACGGTGAAGGGCGACCTGACGACCGGCGAGGGGCCGCTGGCAATCGGCCGGGTCGGGTCGTTCGCCACGCCGTCCTGGGCGGCCTACTACTTCAACGGCTCCGTCGACGAGGTCGCCGTCTACGACCACGCCCTCTCCGCCGGCCGGATCAGGGCGCACTACGTCGCGGCGGGGAGGCCGGCCCCGGCCGGTGCGGCCGGCGTGGTCACGGCGACCCCGGTGGGGACGCGCGTGGCGGCGTGCGGCCTCGCGCCCGCGGCGGGCGGCGCCATCGCCACCGCCGATCCCGCCAAGCCGGCCGGGCCGCGGGCCGCGGCGACGGAGCCGCCCGCGACGTGCCCGCCGAGCGGCGGCTAGCGCCCGGCGCCGCGCCGGCACGCTCATCCATCCTCGTCGAGGGACAGCGCCACGCCCCGGGCCGTCAGGCGGCCCCAGGGTATCGCCCGGCGGGCCGGCGTCGCCCGCCGCCACCCGTGATTGATCCCGCGCCTGGTGGGGCATCTGCGCCAGCGGCGGTAGGGGGTTTGCCCCTAGTGGCTCTCGCGACCGCTGGACTACAGTCCTGTACATCAGCCGGCCACTTGGGCGCGTGCGACGCGCCTCGGGGGCCGGGCGCCACCGCGGACTGCCGTCCGCGCCCTCCTCGGCGCGACCGCGGCGGCGGCCCGACCCGACGACAGTTGAGACGCGAGGAAAGGGGGTGGCGAGCGGGGGCGCGGCGACGCGCGGCGCCGGCGCGGTTGGAGAGTTGGGGCC
The DNA here is from genome assembly GCA_035708265.1 of Thermomicrobiales bacterium. GTDB lineage: Bacteria > Chloroflexota > Chloroflexia > Thermomicrobiales > CADCWN01 > DASSSV01. The sequence continues at coordinate 8,145 of DASSSV010000634.1, forward strand.
TGTCGTGCTGAGAACCTGGAGGGGGATCGGTGAATAGCAAACTGAGACTGTGGTTCAGTTGCCTCGCGACGCTCGCGCTCGTCATCGGCGCGGGCCTCACCGCCGCGCCCCGCGCGGGCGCCGCCGGCACCGACGCCGGGTACAAGGACTTTTCCTACCAGATGGCGGGGCTGGCCCCCGACGGCCCGACGAGCCAGAAGCCGCAAAGCAAGCTGTGGTACACGCCCGACGGCACCTGGTGGGGCGTCCTCTACAACAACTCGGTCGGCGAGTACCACATCTACCGCTTCGACAAGTCGGCTCAGACGTGGAGCGACACTAACGTCTTGGTGGACGCTCGCGATTCGTCGCTCGCCGACGCGCTGTGGGACCACACCACGAACAAGCTCTACATCGCCACGGCGCGAACCCTGCCCCCGGGCCCCGGCGATGACCCGGCGGCCTACGTCATCCGCTACAGCTACAACGGCTCGACCTACACTCAGGACTTCAAGGTGCAGGTAGCCACCGGCGCGATGGTGGCGATCGTGCTGGACAAAGACAGTGCCGGCAAGCTCTGGATCACCTATACCACGAACACCGTCTTCGTCGCACACAGCACCATCAATGACCAGACCTGGTCGGCGCCGTACACGCCCAGCGTCACCGGCGTCTCGCCCAACGCCATGAACCTCGGTGTCGACGATCTGTCGGCGGTCGTGGAGGCCAATGGGCGGATCGCCCTGGTCTGGAGCAGGCAAATCCAGACGATGCCGACCACGCAAGTCGACAACGGCATCTACTACGCGATCCACGACGACTCCGAGCCGACCGGCACGGTCTGGACGGGGGGCTCGTTCTTCAAGGGGCCGTTCCAGTCGGAGGACCACGTCAACCTCAAGTCGCTGCAGGCGACCTCCGACGGCCGGGTCTTCGCGGCCCTCAAGACCGACTCGTACGAAGATCCGACTCGCAGTCCTGGCACGGGGATGGTCTATCTGGCCGTCCTCGGTCGCACCGGGCCGCCGACGGTCTCGATCTTCGGCACGGTCGCGGACGACCACACCCGGCCGATCCTCCTGCTCGACACGACCAACAACTACGTCTACATGTTCGCCACCGCCAGCACGCCGGATAGCGCGGGGACGATCGAGCAGAACGCCGCAACCCACACCGCGATCTACTACAAGCGCGCCAGCCTGAGCGACCCGACCTACGCCTTCGACCAGGCCGGCAAGGGCACACCGTTCATCCTTCAGAGCAGCACCGACCTGCTCGTCAACAACGCGACCTCGACCAAGCAGACGGTCAACGCGACCTCGGGCCTGCTCGTCGAGGCGTCCGACAACACCCGCACGCCGACGATCGTGCAGGACTACCTGCACAACTTCATCGACCTCTCGAACCCCAACCCGTCGCCGTCTCCTTCGCCGAGCCCGAGCCCGTCGCCGTCGCCCAGCCCCTCCCCGAGCCCGAGCCCGGCGCCGGGGACGTGGACGCCGTGGGCCTCGCAGGGCGGCATCCTGACCGACTCGCCCGCCGCGGCCAGCCTGAACAGCCGCGTCTACGTCTTCGCCAAGGGCTCGGACAGCGCCCTCTACGTCAAGTCGGCCGACGCCAGCGGTTCCTTCGGCGCCTGGGGCGACCTCGGCGGCATCCTGACCGCCGCGCCCGCCGCCGCCAGCTTCAACGGGCACCTCTACGCCTTCGCCAAGGGCTCCGACAACGCGCTCTACGTGAAGTCCTCGCCGGACGGCGCGACCTGGACGAGTTGGAGCGACCAGGGCGGCATCCTCCTGGCCCCGCCCGCCGCGGCGAGCGCCAACGGCCGGCTCTTCGTCTTCGCCATGGGCACCGACAAGGCGCTCTACGTCAAGTCCACGGCGGACGGCGTGACCTGGAGCGCCTGGACCAGCCTCGGCGGCATCCTGACCGCCGCGCCGGCCGCGGCCGGCTACCACGGCCGGATCTACGCCTTCGCCAAGGGCTCGGATAACGCCCTCTACGTCAAGTCGTCGGCGGACGGGGCGACCTGGAGCGCCTGGGCCGACCTGGGCGGCGTCCTGGTGGCGGCGCCCGCGGCGGCGACCTCGGGCGACGGGGCCACGCTCTACACCTTCGCCGCCGGCACCGGGGGCGCGGCCTACGAGCGGCACTCGGCCGACGGCGCGACCTGGACCGCCTGGAACAACCTCGGCGGCTCGATCGTCGGCCCGCCCACCGCGGCCAGCATCGCCAACGGCCCGCTCTTCGTCTTCGTCCGCTGGGCCGACAACGCCCTGTGGGATCGGTTCCTCCCGTAGCGGCCGGCTGAGCGCCGGCCCGGCGTCCGGGCGGCCCCGCACGGGGCCGCCCGGGCCCACGTCAACCGCCCCGCGGCCGGCGACTGGGGTCGCCGGCCGGGGGGACTGCGGAGGTCGGATTTCGGGCGCGGCCGGCGTGGCCGTGCAGGAGTAGGCGATGACGCGACTGCAACGCCACGCGCGCTACTGGCTGATCGCCGCGCTGCTCGCCCTGCCGGCGCTCACCGTCCGATGGTCGGGCGCGCCGCCCGCGCGCGCCGCCGGCGACCCGGTCCTCGGCGTGGCGGGCGACATCGCTTGCGACCCCAGCGACCCGAACTTCAATAACGGCATTGGCACCAGCACGAACTGTCGCCAGACGGCAACCGCGAACTTGCTGCTGAACATGAACCCGACCGCCGTCCTGGCACTCGGCGACAACCAGTACCAGGTCGGGGATCCTATCGCATTCACGAAGTCCTATGACCCTTCCTGGGGGCAGGTCAAGAGCGTCACGCACCCGGTCTTCGGCAACCACGACTTCAACCCGACCGGAAACGACGATAATGGCTATTATGGCTACTTCAAGGGTGTTGCCGGCACGCAGGGGCAGGGCTACTACAGCTTCAATGTTGGCGCCTGGCACATCATCGTCCTCAACTCCGAGTGTGCCGAAGACCCTTCGGTCCAGTATCGGGGGGTGTACTGCTCGGCGGGCTCGCCCCAGGAGCAGTGGCTCCAGGCCGACCTCGCGCAGAACCAGGGGAAGTGCATCCTCGCCGCCTGGCACCGGCCGCGCTTCGCGTCGGGTGGGGTCGCCAACGACACGTTCGTCTCGGCGTTCTGGCAGGACTTGTACAACGCCGGGGCTGCGATCGTGCTGAATGGCCATGAGCATTCCTACGAGCGCTTCGCGCCGCAGAACCCGAGTCGCCAGGCGGATCCGCAGGGCATCCGCGAGTTCATCGTCGGCACCGGCGGCGACGACCTCACCGGGTTCGGCACTCCGGCGGCGAACAGTCAGGTACGCTTCGATGACTCCTTCGGCGTGCTGAAGCTCACGCTGCATCAGAACAGCTTCGATTGGCAATTCGTCCCCGACCCCACCGGCCCCGCCCAGAACTCCGATTCCGGCACCGGCAACTGCCCAGGCGTCACCGCGAGCCCGTCGCCCTCGCCGTCCCCGACGCCCAGCCCGAGCCCATCCCCGAGTCCGTCGCCGTCGCCGAGTCCGTCACCATCGCCCAGTCCGAGCCCGTCGCCGAGTCCCTCGCCCCAGCCCGGCTGGTCGGCGTGGGCCTCGCTCGGGGGCGTGCTGACCGACAGCCCGGCCGCGGCCGGCTTCGATGGGCGGGTCTACGCCTTCGCCAGGGGCGCGGACGGCGCGCTCTACGTGCGCTCCTCCGCGGACGGCGCGAGCTGGACCGACTGGCAGGACCTCGGCGGCGTGCTGACCGCCGCGCCGGCCGCGGCGAGCGCGAACGGGCGGCTCTACGCCTTCGCGAAGGGCTCCGACGCCGCGCTCTACGTCATGTCCTCGGCCGACGGCGTCCACTGGGGCGGCTGGACGCGGTTGGGCGGCATCCTCACCGCGCCGCCCGCGGCGACCAGCGTCGGCGGCACGCTCTACGTCTTCGCCAAGGGGTCGGATAACGCCCTCTACGCCATGTCGTCGGCCGACGGCGTCCAGTGGGGCGCCTGGCGGGATCTCGGCGGCGTCCTGACGGCGGCGCCGGCCGCGGCCGGCTACCACGGCCGGGTCTACGCCTTCGCCAGGGGCGCGGACGGCGCGCTCTACGCGAAATCCTCGGCGGACGGGACGAATTGGACGAATTGGGCCGACCTCGGTGGTCTGCTCGTCGCCGCGCCCGCCGCGGCGGTGTCGGGCGATGGCGCGGCGCTCTACACCTTCGCCGCCGGCACCGGCGGCGCGGTCTACGAACGGCACTCGACGGACGGGGTCACCTGGACGGCCTGGAATAGCCTGGACGGGGCGGTCGTCGGCCCGCCGGCCGCGGCCAGCATCCCGGGCGGCCCACTCTTCGTCTTCGTCCGCTGGGTCGACAACACGCTCCATGAACGCTTCTTCCGCTAGCGCCCGGACGGTGAGCGCTACCGCGACGGGGCGGGCGGGCCGCGCGTTGTGCTGTTCGGGGGCGATAACCGGCCGGGCTGAGGTCGGACGCCGCGCCCGGCCAGCCCGCCGATGGGCGGCGGGGCGACGAGGGATGCGATGGTGATCGTAGATAGGGCCGCCGCGCCGCATCCCGCGGGTGGCGGGGCGTCATGAGCAGGCGGGCGCGCGCGAGTCGCGGGTCGCGCATGCCTCCCTCGCCCGGTATCGAGCCCGGTGGGGTGATGCTGCGCGAGCGGCCGGCGGCCGTCGCCGTCGCTGCGCCGCCGTGGGCC
>DASSSV010000635.1:0-16087 GCA_035708265.1 Thermomicrobiales bacterium
GAGCCCCGGAACTTTGGCAAGGGCACGCGGCCGCGGCTACGGGGCGTACCGACGTGTATGCCGCAGGTGTCGTACTATACAGGCTCCTCACCGGCCAACTCCCCTTTCAGGGGGACGAGCTGACGCTGCGTGCGGGGCATCTGAGCGGTACCCCGCAGGTGCCGCACGCCTTCAATCCGCAGATCCCGGCTGCGCTGGAAGATCTCGTCTTGCAGGCGCTGAAGAAAGACCCGGCGGATCGCCCGTCGGCGGCAGAGTTGCTACGGGGAGTACGGGCAATCCGGACGGAGGCAGAGCGAGCCACGGAGGTCCGGCCACTGGTAACCGCCGCGGCGGCGCGGATCGGAGAGGCCCGACAACGTGTAACTTCCTCTCTCGTCCCGCCCTGGACGCCCGGGCCGGCCATCACCTCCCCAGCGGGGCGGGCGTCGGTGGCGGCATCCGCAGCCCCCCCAACAGAGTCGGTGCCGCCATGGCTCCTTTGGGCGCTGGGAGTACTACTTGTCCTTGCGCTTATCCTTGCAGCGGTCATTGCCGTCGCTCCGCCATGGCATCCCGGCGAGACCTGGGCTCCCGCTCTCGTGCCCGCGACGGCGACCGCGGTCGCCGCGCTCCCGCCGACGGCGCCGCCCGCCCCGCCGCCCCCGACGGCAACGGCGGCCCCGGCCCCAACGGCGTCATCGACGCCTGCAGCGGCGTCAGCGCCACTCGCGCCTCCGACGGCCACGACGCCATTGGTCACTCCAGTACCGCCGGCGGCTACGACCGCGCCGACCGCGACGTCGGCGCCGCCGACGGCCACGGCCAGACCGACCCCAGGCCCACCGACTCCGATCGCGTGTCAGCCCACCGCGGGAGCGCTGGCACAGGCCCCGATCTTCGTGTCGCCGCATGATGGCCAGCCGATCGACTACGCGGGGAGCTATCTCTTCGCCGTGCGCCCCGTCTCGGGGGCAGACGGCTACCTGTGGGGTTTCAAGCAGAACGGGTCAGTGGTGTGGGAGGACCACGGCTCTGAGCAATATGGCATCCCGCCCGGCACACCAGCCCACGCCAAGTTCCACATGGGTGCGGTCGAGGTGCTGGTGCGCGCGAATATCTGCGGGGCGTGGACCCAAGTCGGGGCGATCACAATCAGTCTGAACGGGCCCGCCGCCTCATCGTCCTCGCCCGCGCCGGCTGCCACGTATTCGAGCGAGGTCTTCCTCGGGGATCCCGTAAGCGAGGCCGGCCATGACTTGCGAAACTGGGGTCCGGTGACTACCGCCCTTGTCGCCGGGCAGCCTACCTATCGCACGGCGCGGTTGCAGACGCTCGACGGCAACAACGCCATCACCTTCAAGCGCGTCGTCCCGGGCGTCGACTACGTGCTCACGGCTATCGTCGATGACGGCTCATGCGACGACAGCTTCGACATCGTCGTTAATGGCGCCGTATTGGAACAGTACCAAGCGCAGCACGGCTACGTGGCCCGGCGCCACCAGGTGCGCGTGCCAGCCGACCTCGTCACCGGCGATCAGGTGACCGTCGTGTTCCACAATCGGGCAGCCGCCGATGCGTGCGGGTTAGCCGGTGTGTTCTACGTCCAGCTAGAGTCGGCCGGGCAGAAGTGACGGCGATTACTATGCATAGATCGCTGCCGCCGGGATGACCCGCCCGGCCACATGCACCTGGCTAGGCTGGTGGTCCCCGGTCGTCGCGGAGTGCCGCTGAAGCGACTGTACGCGTGGCTGCATTCGGGGCGGCACGCGGTGGCAGGGGACGGCGCGCCCGCGCCGGGCGCGGGGCCGGGAGCCGCGTCAGTATGAAGACGAGAACAGGCCGGGGCAGCGCGCGACAGGCCGTAGCGCGGGCCCGCATCTGGCTGGAGGCCAGGTGGCCATTGTGGCCGCGAAGCGCCGTCCGCCCGGGGTTCGACGCCAGCGCGACCACGTCCCTGACGAAGACCGGGCGGACAAGGCGCGCGGGGAGGTGATCGCCGGGGATGCGCGGCGGGGCGAGGCCACTGGGAGCGGGCACGTGGCAGCGCCGAGGCTCGCCGGACCGCGCCCGGTGGTAGCAAAACGGTAGCAAAATGTGGCGCTCCGCCCGCTTCCACGCCCATGCACCGCCGTCGATCATGGCCGATTTTGGCCGCGCCGCCGCGCCCTGTGGCCCGCCGTGGACGGCGGCGGAATCGCCGCCACACAACTGAAAATCACGCTGTCAGCGGCCCCTTGCCCGGCGCCGCTCCGCAGGCGGGCGCCGGGCGACGGCCGAACCGCATCCGGCAGGGGATAGCGAAGACGGCCCGCGACGGGGGGAGGGCGGTGAGGTTGCTGGGTTCCGCCGCCTGCGTCGCCTCCCGGGTTGAGCCGCGCAGGGGCTGGCGCACGCGGTCGCAGGGCGGTCGGGAACCCGCGCCGGCCGCGAAGCCAGTCCGCGGCCGGCTACTCCGCCGGGCCCCCCGTCAGGCCCTCCCACCAGCCCTCGTCCTCGGCCACCCCCGGGCCCGCGGCGCCCGCCCGCGCCCAGGCGTAGCGCGTGGTGCCGGCGAGCAACCCGCCCAGCGCTGTGTAGCGCGGCGCCCGCCGCCAGTCCCGCACCGCCATCGACAGGGCTTTGCGCTGCCCGACGATCACGACCAGCTGGCGGGCACGCGTGAACGCGGTGTAGAGCAGGGTCCGCCCGAGGAGCGCCGCGTGGGCCGTCACCAGGGGGATCACGACCGCGGGGAACTCCGCGCCCTGCGCCTTGTGGATCGAGATGGCATAGGCGTGCGTGAGGGCGTAGAGGCTGGCGAAGGGATAGCGCACGACGCGGCCGTCGTCCAGCTCGATCGCCACCTCCTGCTCCGTCGGGTCGACGGCCCGCACCGTGCCCAGGTCGCCGTTGAAGACCTCGAGCGTGTAGTCGTTCCGGAGCTGCAGCACGCGGTCGCCCGGCCGGTAGGTCCGGCCGCCGCCCCGCGCCTCGGGCAGCCCGTCGCGCGGCGGATTGAGGCGCTCCTGCAGGAGGATGTTGAGCGCGCCCACCCCCGCCTCCCCGCGGTGCATCGGGGCGAGCACCTGGATCTCGCCGGGCTTGAAGCCGTAGCGCCGGGGCAGGCGCGTGGCGACGACCTCGACCGCGGTCGCCGCCGCCGCCACCGGGTCCTCCCCGGGCAGGAAGAAGCAGTCCTGGACCTGGCCGCCGAAGCGGGGCAGCTGCCCGGCGTTGATCCGGGCCGCGTTCATCGCGATGCCCGAGCCGGCCCCCTGACGGAAGATATGCGTGAGTTCGGTCACCGGGAAGCGGCCGGCGCGCAGGAGGTCGGCGAGGACCTCGCCGGCCCCGACGCTGGGGAGCTGGTCGGGGTCGCCGACGAGCAGCAGGTGGCTGCCGGGCGCGACCGCCTTGGCCAGCTGGTTGGCGAGGAGGGCGTCGAGCATGCTGACCTCGTCGACCACCACGAGGTCGGCGTCGAGCGGGTGGTCGGGACCGCGCCCGGCTTTCCCGCCGGGGCGCAGCTCGAGCGTGCGGTGGAGCGTGCCCGCGTCCAGCCCGGTCGCCTCCTGCATGCGCTTGGCGGCCCGCCCGGTCGGCGCGGCCAGGAGGGGGCGGACACGTTTGGCCCTCGCGAGGGCGAGGATGGCCCGCAGGGTGTGCGTCTTGCCCGTCCCCGGCCCGCCGGTGAGGATCGACACCGGGGCGGTGAGCGCCATCCGCACCGCGGCCTCCTGCTCGGGCGCCAGGGTCAGCCCGTGCTTCGCGGCGAGCCAGCCGAACGCGGCGGCCCAGTCGGTCGCCGCGAAGGTGCGCGCTACACGGGGCTGCTCGGCGGCCGCGGCGAGCGCGACCAGGCGGGAGGCTAGGCCGGACTCCGCGCGGGCGAAGGGCGCGTGCGCCACGAGGCGGAGGGCGGTGTCGTCCCGACTCGCGGCCACCAGGTCGCCGGTGCGCAGCAGCGCCTCCACGGACTCACCCAGTCGAGCCGCCTCGACGCCCAGCAGCGCGGCCGCCGCCTCGGCCAGCTCGCGCTCGGGGAGGAGCGTGTGCCCCTCCTCCCCCGCGGCCCCCAGCGCGTGCAGCACGCCCGCCTGCAACCGCTCGGGTGCGTCCGGGGCGATACCGACGGCTTGGGCGATCTTGTCCGCCGTCTTGAAGCCGATGCCCCAGACCTCCCGCGCCAGGCGGTAGGGCTCCTGGCTGACCACCCGCCCGCTGTCGTCCCCGAAGCGCTTGTAGATCCGCACGGCGAGCGAGGTGGAGACGCCGTAGCCCTGCAGCGCGGCCATCACCTCGCGGATGTGGCGCTGCTCGACCCAGGTGGCGGCGATGCGGCCCGCCCGGACCTTGCCGATGCCGGGCACCTCGGTCAGGCGCGCGGGGGCGGTGTCGATGACGTCGAAGGTGCCCTCCCCGAAGGCGTCGACGATGCGCCCGGCCATCACCGGGCCGACACCCTTGACCAGCCCGCTCCCGAGATACCGGCGCATCCCCTGGGTCGTGGCGGGGAGGGCCGTCCGGTAGTCGAGCACCCGGAACTGCCAGCCGTGCTTGGGGTCGTTCTGCCACCGGCCGTGGGCGACGATGGCCTCGCCCGGGGTGAGGTCGGCCAGGGTGCCGACGAGGGTGACCAGGCGGTCGTCGCCCTGGGCCGCGCGCGCCTCGCCCTCCGGGCGCTCGGGGGCCAGCCGGGCCACGGTGTAGCCGTTCTCGGGGTTCTGATACGTGATGCGCTCCACCACGCCGCGCAGCTCCCGGCGGGGCGGGGCTTCCGCGGCGCGGCGGGCGGGCGTGCCGGCCATCGGCGGCGCTCCTCTCGCGCCGCCGATGATACCGCGCAAGGGCGCGGGTCGGACAGGGCCGCCAGTTCCTCCTCCCGACGGGTGAGCGCCGCACCGCGGCAGGCGCTGGGTGAGTGCCCGGCGGGCGGCGCGGCAGCGACGCCGGGCGCCGACGCTGCCCGCGCACCCGCAGCCGCGTGGCCGTCGCTTCCGCTACAGCCGGCGCTACAGCCAGATCGGTGGATGTCGGCGGAAAGAGCGGACCGCATGGACGGACACGCCCGGCAATGGCAACAAAGCACCACGCCGCACCACGCCGCGGCGCCCCGACCGGGCGACTGAAAATCACGGTGTCGCCGGTTCGATCCCGGCCTTCGGCACCCCGAATTCCCGGTCATAGCAACGAAATCGAAGGCGGTGGTCCTCGCGGCGCGCTCCCCGCCGCGCGCCCGCTACAGCCACACGCCCGCGCGCTCGGGAGAGATGCGCCAAGAGGTCGACCAGCCGGTCGGCCGCGTCGACGCAGCGAGGTCGGGCAGGGGCGCTGCCCAGTCGCGCCGCTCGCCAAGCCCGGCCAGCACCGGAGGCGTCGCGCCAGACAACCCCACACGGATAAAGGGCCAGGACAGGCTGGCAGGACCTCGGCGGCACCCTGACCGTCGCCCCGGCCGCGGCGAGCTTCGCCCCGGCCGGCGGCGTCCCGACGCTCTACACCTTCGCCACCGGCACGGACAAGACGCTCTACGCGCGCAGCAGCACGGACGGCGCCACCCGGAGCGACCGGCTGAGCCTGGGCGGCCAGCTCGTCGGGCCGCCGGCCGCGGCGGGGGTCGGGAACACCCTCTCCGCGGTCGTGCGCCGGAGCGACAACAGCCTCGACGTCCGCTTCGTGCGCTGAGCCGACCGGCCGATCGCCGCTCCGCCGACATGCGCCGACACGCCTGTGCTACAAGGCCGCTCCTCCATCCCGGCGATGCCGCGCCGGTCGCCGGATTTGTCGCGCGACCCCACCGGCGTCGTCTCGAGCCTGACGGCCATCAACTGCCCTTCTGACCCGCCATGGCGGTCCGGGCCATCCCTTCTCGACAATCTCGTCGACGAAACCAAGGCGGGATCACCGGCTCGTAGCGCGACAGGGTTGACAACATCCTCAGGCCAGGCGTAACATATTCGGAGGGGGATCGTAGGTTCAGCAGATTTATCGCCAATTTCGGGCCGTGACGCGCCGCATCGGGCTCTGCCGCACGTTGCGCAAGGGGTATTCCTGACGCGGCGCAGGGGGTAGGAGCCATGCGCCAGGATGCGGGTGCGCCCGCCCGGGAGCAGTCCACCCCGGCGGGTGCTGTCTCCCGCCGGCACTTCCTGCAACTCGCCGCGGCGTTGAGCGGCGGTGGGCTGGCCGCCCTCCTGGCCGCCTGCGGCTCGGGCCCCGTCACCGCCGCGACCGGGGCCAAGGGCGGCGCGGCGGCCGGCGCCACGAGCACGACAACGGCGGCCCCCGCCGCCGGCAACGTCAAGCTGGCCGCCGATCAGACGTTGCGATATATCGACACCGAACCGACCCACATGGATCCCGGGCTGACCTACAGCCTCAACGACCTGCAGATCATCGAGAACGTCTGGGAGGGGCTGCTCGCCTACGACGCCCAGGGCAACACCATCCCGCTCGGCGCCACCAAGTGGGACATCTCCCCCGACGGCACCGTCTACACCTTCCACCTGCGCGACGGGGTCAAGTGGACCGACGGCACCCCCGTCACCGCCCACGACTACGAGTGGGCCTGGAAGCGCAACGAGGATCCCAAGACGGGCTCGACCTATGCCCAGGCGCTCTACATCATCAAGGGGGCACGCGACTACAACGAGGGGAAGGCCGGCGCCGACGCGATGGGCGTCAAGGCCCTCGACGACAAGACCTTCCAGGTGACGCTGGAGGGGCCGGCGGGCTACTTCCTGCGCATCGCCTCCACCTGGACGGCGATGCCGCTGCCCCGCCAGGCCATCGACAAGTACGGCGCCAAGTGGGTCGAGGCGGCCAACGTCATCAGCAACGGGCCGTTCAAGCTGACCGAGTGGAACCACGACCAGCAGATCACCCTCACCCGCAACGAGGGCTACTGGGGCGACAAGCCGACGCTCAGCAAGATCGTGGTGAAGCTGAACCCCGACATCGCGAAAGCCTCCCTGCCTGCCTACGAGAACAACGAGCTCGATTACGCCATCGGCCCCTGGCCGGCCGACATGGACCGGATCAAGGGCGACGCGACGCTCAGCAAGGAGTTGCACATCTTCCCGCTCTCCGAAACGAGTTGGGCGGTCTGCGACACGACCAACGTCAGTTCGCCGGTCAGCAAACCCGACGTCCGCCGCGCGCTCTACCTCTCCCTGGATCGCGAGGAACTGGTCAACAACGTCTTCAAAGGCGTCTATGCGCCGGCCTACACGATCCTGCCCGACGACATCCTCGGCCACAACCCCGACGCCCGCCTGCCGGGCGGGGTGAAGGAGGCCCAGCAGGCGCTGGCGTCGGCCGGCTATCCCGGCGGCAAGGGCGTCAGCCTGACGCTCACCTACTCCCAGACCAGCAACAACGACTTGGTGGCCCAGGTGCTCCAACAGATGTGGCAGAAGAACCTAGGCATCGCGCTCAAGCTGAGCCCGATGGAGAGCAAAGCCTTCACCGCCTGGAACAACTCGATGAAGACGGGGCACTACGACCTCAAGCTGGGCGGCTGGGCCTCCGACTACCTCGACCCGTTCGACTGGATGAACTTCCTCTTCAAGTCGGACACGGACTACTACCACTCCCACTGGGCCAACGCGGACTTCGACAAGCTCGTCAGCCAGGCCGCGGTCCAGGCCGACCAGAACCAGCGCAAGAACCTCTACTCGCAGGCCGAGGTGATCCTGGTCAAGAACGCCACACTGATCCCGATCTACCACTCGGCGGTGCCCTACCTGATCAAGCCGTGGGTCGTCGACTACGTCCACAACAGCACGGGCTTCGACCTCTTCGGCAGGGCCAAGGTCGCTCAACACTAGCGCGCCCGGGCGCGGCGGGGCTGACGAGGGGTGCGCGATGGCGACGCGCAGGCCGCTCGAATCCGAGGCTCTCTACCGACTGCCGCTCGCGGGCGACCCGCAGGTCGCGCCCGACGGGCGCCGCGTCGCCTGCACGCTCGACCGCGAGGCGGACCGGCGGCGCTCGCGGGCCGGCGGCACGCCGGTCGCGGGCGGCGCGGAGGATCGGTGACCCCTAGGTTGAGCCGGGCGCCGCGGCGCCCGGCCAGCAACGGAGGTGGCAGGCATGGGTCCGAGCGAAGGGTTGCGGCGCCGCGATTTCATCAAGCTCACCGCGCTCGGCGGGGGGGTGCTCCTGCTGGCCGCCTGCGGCGCGTCGCCGACGGCACCGGCGAAGGCGAACCCGACGGCGAGCGGGTCGAGCGGCCAGGCCGCCCCCACCGCGGCGACGCCGCCGATCACCCAGGCCGTCGTCAACCCGATCCCGGCCAACGTCAAGCTGGCGACCGACCAGACCGCCCGCTACGTCTACTCGGAGCCGACGCACCTCGACCCCGGCCTGGCGACGAGCGGCAGCGAGGTCTACCTGATTTACGAGATCTGGGAGGGGCTGCTCGCCTTCGACGCCCAGGGGAATGTCATCCCGCTCGGCGCCACCAAGTGGGACATCTCCCCCGACGGCACCGTCTACACCTTCCACCTGCGCGACGGGATCAAGTGGACCGACGGCACCCCCGTCACCGCCCACGACTACGAGTGGGCCTGGAAGCGCAACGTGGACCCCAAGACCGCGTCGGAGTACGCCGAGGCGCTCTACATCGTCAAGAACGCCAAGCCCTTCAACGAGGGCAAGATCACCGACGCCAGCCAGGTCGGCGTCAAAGCCCTGGACGACAAGACGCTGCAGGTGACGCTGGAGGGGCCGGCGGGCTACTTCCTGCGCATCGCCTCGACCTGGACGGCGATGCCCCTGCCGCGGCCGGCGGTGGAGAAGTACGGCGCCAAGTGGGTCGAGGCGGCCAACATCATCAGCAACGGGCCGTTCAAGCTGACCGAGTGGAACCACGACCAGCAGATCACCCTCACCCGCAACGAGGGCTACTGGGGCGACAAACCGAAACTGCAGAAGGTGACCATCAAGATCACCCCCGACATCCCCAAGACCTCCCTGCCGGGCTACGAGAACAACGAGCTCGACTTCGCCATCGGCCCCTGGCCGGCCGACATGGACCGCATCAAGGGCGACGCCACGCTCAGCAAGCAACTCCACATCTTCCCGGGGTCCGCCACCGAGTTCGTCGTCTGTGACGCCACCAACCCCACCTCGCCGGTCGGCAAGGCCGACTTCCGCCGCGCGCTCTACCTGGCGCTCGACCGCGACAAGATCGTCAACAACGTCTTTAAGGGCATCTACCGGCCGGCGTACACGATGCTGCCCGACGACATCCTGGGCCACAACCCCAACGCGCGGATCCAGGGGACGGTCAAGGACGCGCAGGATCTGCTCGCCAAGGCCGGCTACCCCGGCGGCAAGGGCGCGACGCTGACGATGGTCTACGCGCAGACCAGCACCAACGACCTCCTGGGGCAGGTGCTGCAGCAGATGTGGCAGACCAACCTGGGCATCAAGGTCAACCTCAGCCCCACCGAGTCGAAGGCGTTCACGGCGCTCCGGAAGACCTGGACGACCGGGCACTACGACCTCTACTTCAGCGCCTGGGGCTCGGACTACCTCGACCCCTTCGACTGGATGAACTTCCTCTTCACGACCGGGACCGACTTCTACCACGCGCACTGGTCCAACGCCGACTTCGACAAGCTCTGCGACCAGGCGGCGACGGCGCTCGACCAGACCAAGCGCGGCCAGCTCTACGGGCAGGCCGAGACGATCCTGATCAACGACGCGGCCTACATCCCGCTCTACCACACTGGCACGCCGTACCTGATCAAGCCCTGGGTGCTGAACTACATCTGGCAGACGGTCGGCGGCCGGCCGTTCAAGTACATCGAGATCGCCCAGCACTGAGCGCCGGGAGGTCGCGGTATGGGAACCTACATCGCGCGGCGGGTGCTCCTCGTGATCCCGACGATCCTCGCCGTCTACACCATCACCTTCGTGCTGATGCACGCGACGCCGGGCGGGCCGTGGGACGACGCCGACAAGCCGCTGCCGCCGCAGGTGATCGCCAACCTCAACGCCAAGTACCACCTCAACGACCCCCTCTGGAAGCAGTACGTCGAGTACCTCACCGACGCCCTCCACGGCAACCTCGGCCCGTCCTACACGAACACCTCGCGGACGGTGAACGACATCATCCGCGACTTCTTCCCGGTTTCGATCCAACTGGGACTCGTCGCCCTGGCCCTCGGCACGGTCCTGGGCCTCTCTCTCGGGGTCACCGCCGCGCTGCACCAGAACACCTGGATCGACTACACAGCGATGTTCGCGGCGGTGGTGGGCATCGCCACGCCGAGCTACGTGATGGCCACGCTACTTATCTACCTGCTGGCCCTCGAGGCGCACCTGGTCCCGACGAGCGGCTGGGGCGGGGTCTTTAACTCCCGGATCATCATCCCGGCGCTGGCCCTCTGCCTCGGCCCGGCGGCGTCGCTGGCCCGCTACACCCGCAGCGCGGTGCTGGAGGTGCTGCGCCAGAACTACGTCGTGACGGCGCGGGCCAAGGGGCTCAGGGAGAGGACGGTCATCGCCCGGCATGTGCTCAAGAACGCGCTGATCCCCGTCGTCACCATCGCCGGGTTGCTGCTGGCCAACATCATCACTGGCTCCTTCTTCGTAGAGACGATCAGCGGCGTGCCCGGCATTGGCCGCTACTTCGTGACCGCGGCCACCGGCCGCGACTACCCGGTGCTGATGGCGCTGACGCTCCTCTTCGCCTTCCTGGTCATCGTCGCGAACCTGCTGGTCGACATCGCCTACGGGTTCCTCGATCCGCGCATTTCCTACGCATGAAGCGAGGGGACGAGATGGCAGTGGGGAAGCAGGCGCAAGCGCTCCGCGAGGCGCGGTTGGGGGAGGCCGGCGGCGTGCGCACCGCCGAGCGGCGGAGCCCCTGGCGCGACGCCTGGCGGCGGCTGACCCGCAACCGGATGGCGCTCGCCAGCATCGCGATCATCGCCGTCTTCCTGCTCCTGGCGATCTTCGCCTCGGCGCTGGCCCCCTACCCGTACCAGCAGCAGGACCTCCTCTCGATCTACCAGGGGCCGAGCGCCGCACACTGGCTCGGGACCGACGCCCTGGGCCGGGACATGCTCAGCCGGCTCCTCTACGGCGCGCGGGTCTCGATGAGCGTCTCGCTGATCACCGTCGCCCTGGTCCTGCTCCTCGGCGTGCCGATCGGGCTGGCCTCCGGCTACTACGGCGGCTGGCTCGACACGGCGCTGATGCGCCTGGTCGATATCGGCTACGCCTTCCCCAACCTCCTGCTGATCATCATCCTGAGCGCCTACCTGGGCGCGGCCCTCCCGCAGATCCACGGCGGCCCCCTCGTGATCCTCAAGGACGCCTACAACGCCAGCGGCGGGCTGGTCGCCGTGATCATCGCCCTGGCGATCTTCGGCTGGCTCAGCCTGGCGCGGCTGGTCCGCGGGCAGGTGCTCAGCCTGAAGCGGCAGGAGTTCATCGAGGGGGCTAGGGGGCTGGGCGCCTCCGACCGCCGCCTCATGTTCCTGCACCTGCTGCCCAACGCGCTGGCGCCGGTGATCATCGCGGCGGCGCTCTACGTCCCCGGCTTCATCATCGCCGAGGCGGGGCTGAGCTTCATCGGGCTGGGGGTCAAGCCGCCGACGCCGAGCTGGGGCATCATGATCGCCGACGGCGTCGAGGCGATCCAGTCCCACCCCTACGTCGCCCTGGAGCCGGGGCTGGCGATCGCGATCCTGCTTCTGGCGTTCAACTTCCTGGGCGATGGGCTGCGCGACGCGCTGGACCCGCTGATGAACGAGTGACCGACGCGCGACGGGCCGCGCTGGCGCGCGGCCGATGGAGGGATGTCCCCCGAAAGGAGCACCCGCGATGGCCGTGACCCACGCACCCGGCGTCCTGACCGGCGACGGCGCGATCGACGACGAAACGGCGGCCGGGCTGCGCCGGGCCTTCCTCGCCAACCCCAAGCACGTCCTCGCCCGCAACGCGGTCACCCGCGTCTCGATCGACGAGGTCGCGCTGAACTACGACATCGCCACGTCGATCGACCACACCTTCTCGCACCGGATCGACGACTGGACGGTGACCGCGCAGAAGGCGTCCGGCCGCTGCTGGATGTTCGCCGGCCTCAACCTCCTGCGCTTCGGCGCCAAGCGGGCGATGGGGCTGAAGGAGTTCGAGTTCAGCCAGAACTACACCTTCTTCTGGGACAAGTTCGAGCGCGCCAACTACTTCCTGGAGGCGATCATCGAGACCACCGACCGCGACCTCGACGACCGCACCGTCGCCTTCCTGCTCAACCGCCCGGTCGGGGACGGCGGCCAGTGGAACATGTTCGTCAACCTGGTCGAGAAGCACGGCCTCGCCCCCAAGGCGTTCATGCCGGAGACCGAGAGCTCGTCGAACAGCCGCCGCCTGAACACGATCCTGACGGGCAAGCTGCGCGAGGGGGCGCAGGCGCTCCGCGACGCCCACGCCGGCGGGGCGACCCTGCCGGAGTTGCGCGCCGCTAAGGACGAGATCCTCGCGGCGAGCTACCGGATCCTCGCCATCCACCACGGCACGCCGCCCGAGCGCTTCGTCTGGGAATGGACCGACAAGGACGGGCAGTTCCACCGCGACCCGGAGATGACCCCGCGCGAGTTCGCCGCGAAGTACATCACCATCCCGCTCGACGAGTACGTCTGCCTCGTCAACGACCCGCGCCCGACCAGCCCCTACGGCCGGACCTACACGGTCGAGTACCTCGGCAACGTCGTCGGCGGCGCCACGGTGAAGTATCTCAACGTGGACATCGAGCTGATGAAGGAGATCGCCCTGCGCACCGTCATGGAGGGCGAGCCGGTCTGGTTCGGCTGCGACACCGGGAAGATGCTGCGACGCGACCTCGGCATCTGGGACAAGGATCTCTTCGACTACCAGGCGGTCTACGACACGACCTTCACGCTCGGCAAGGCGAACCGCCTCCTCTACCATGAGACGGCGATGAACCACGCGATGGTCTTCACCGGCGTCGACGTCGTGGACGGCAAGCCCCGGCGCTGGCGGGTCGAGAACAGCTGGGGCCCGGACAACGCCGACAAAGGCTTCTACACGATGAACGACTCCTGGTTCAATGAGCACATGTTCGAGATCGCCGCGCGGAAGAGCTATCTGCCGCCCGAGCTCCAGCGCGCGCTCGACCTGGAGCCGATCGTCCTGCCGGCGTGGGACCCGCTGGGCGCGCTGGCCCGCTAGCCCCATACCGGCCGGGCCGGCCGGCCCATGCATCGGGCGGCGCCGCCACCTTCCGCAGGCGCTTGCCCACCCCGGTGCCCCGCGCGGCGGTCTCCAGCCACCGCCGCGCGGGTGGCCGCCGGCCGATCCCGCCGCCGAGCGCGGGAGAGCTTCCCCTCCGCTGTGGTGGCTGGTTTGGTCATCCGTGCACCGGGGACGTCGCCTCACGCCACTCGCCGGTACGCGTGGTGCAATCCGCCGAGCACCGGCACCGCGTGCACCGTCCCTCCGACTCGCAGCTGAGGTCCGGAGCCTTCCGTGTGAGCTGGGATCCGATGCTGCAGGCCCTGGTGCGGTCGCTCCCAGTTGTAGTAGCTGACGTAGTCCCGGAGGAGGCGCCGCAGGTGCGCCTCGCCGAGCACCAGCACGTGATCCAGGCACTCGCGCCGCACGCTGCCCAGGAACCGCTCGCAGACCGCGTTCTCTCTCGGTGCCCGATACGCGGTGCGCACCACCGCGATGCCGCTCGCCGCCGCGACGCGGGCGAAGGCCGTCCCATACTTGCTATCGTTGTCGCGGATGAGCCACCTGGGCCGCTGGTCGAAGGGCGTCGCCTCGCGCAGCTGCTGGGCCACCCACGCATCGGTCGGCTGGCGGGTGACGCCGACATGCACCACCCGACGCGAGCCGAGCGCGATCACGAAGAAGGCGTAGAGCGGCCGGAAGAGCGCATCGGTGACGGGGAGGAAGTCGCAGGCCCAGATCTCGGGGGCGTGGTTGCGGAGGAAGCTCGTCCAGCGCTGCCCCGCACGCTGCAGCGGGCGCGCCGCCCGCATGCACTTCTGGACGGTCCACTTGGCGACCTGGATGTCGAGCTTGCGCAGTTCGCCGCGGATGCGCTCCGCGCCCCACAGCGGGTTGGCCGCGGCCATCGCCCGGATGAGCGCGATTGTCTCCGCCGACACCTTGGGCTTGCGCGCGACCGCCGCGGGGCGGGATTTCCACCGCCAGTAGCCGCGGAACAGCTGCCGGTGCCAGCGCAGGAGCGTGTCGGGCTGGACGATCAGCAGGGCCTACCGCCAAGCGCGGAGGCGGCTGGCTAAGACCACCAGCAGCGCGCGGTCGGCTGGCGTGCAGCGCGGACGCTTCACGCTGCGCCGCAGGACGACGAGCTGCTGGCGCAACAAGGCGTTCTCGGCGATCAACTCCCCCTTGCTGCGGGCGAGATCAGCGAGCGCCCCGGCGAGGACCGCGGGTGCGGCCGGTCGCGTCGCAGCCAGGAGGCGACGGCGAAGCGTATGGAAGGCGCGATGCCCGGCGCGGGTGATGTGGTGCAGGAGGCGAGTGAACATGGGCGGCTCCCGATCAAGCACGACCACGGCCCCAAGCCGAGGCGCTGTCACCCGCAATTATCCACCACAGAGCAGACGAACGGGACAACCAGCCGGCACAGCTGCGGCTGGTCGCCCAGGGGCTGACGGACCCCCAGATCGCCGCGCGCCTCTTCGTCAGCCGCCACACGGTGAATGCCCACCTCAAGGCCATCTACGGCAAGCTGGGCGTCGCCACCCGCGCCGCCGCCACCCGCTTCGCCCTGGAGCACCACCTCGCCTGACCACGCCGGCCGCGCGGCCCCGCCTCCCTCATCTCAGGGAGCGCCGGGCCCGCCCGAGGGTACCCCGAAAACGCCTCATCTCAGCGATGTGCCGCCCCCTCGCGGCCCCTAGAGTGGGGTCGGAGGCCGCTGACAAGCATGCCGGCGGGGTGCCGGGGCGGCAAGGCCTCGGGAAGGGGCGGCGAGCATGGCGCGGCGAGACGACCGCGACGCGATGGCGGGGCGCACGCGGATCAGCGTCCAGGAGACCACGCCCGCCCGGCGCGGCGGACCGCGCCGCCTGGCGGCGCTGGCGGCCGCCGCCGCCCTCGGGAGCGTCCTCGTGGCGGGCGCGGCGCTCGGTCACGGGCGGGCGCTCGTGGCCCCGGAGGCCCATCCGGCCGGCGTGGCCGCCCTGGCGGCTGGCGCGCGCGGCCACACGATCTGAGATGACCGCCTCGATCGCCGGGGCGCCCGCAGCGCGCGGGCGCTGCGGGAGGCCGGCCCCGCCGGCGTCGGCCCGAAGTAGGGCGCGCCCCGCGCTCGCCGGCCGGGGGTCGGGGACGCCGCGCCACCGCCCCCCCGCACCCCGCCTCGGGCCGCCGTGCCGGGGCGACGCCGGCCGAGGAGGGATGGGTGGGACGGCCGGGACGCCAGCTCAGTGGCCTGCCGCCTCGACTGGCCGCTGGCACCGGACGATGCGCCAGACCGTCGCCTGGCTCACCCCGAGCATGGCCGCCACCTCGGCCTGGCTGTGCCGCTGGCAGAGCCGCGCGACCTCGCCGTAGCGCTCGCGCGGCACCTTGCGCGGGGCCGGGGGCGGCGGGGGCGCGGCCGCGGCGAGGCGCCGCCGGCGGGCGGGGTCGTCCGGGAGGTCGGCCCGCCCCATGGCGACCAGCGCGCGGCGGATGGCGGCCGGGGAGACGCCGTAGGCGCGGGCGAGGGCGCGCAGGCTCTCGCGCTCGGCCCGCGCCGCGATCTCCGGCCACCGGGCCGGCGCGAGGCGCGACCGCCGGCGCGACCAGGAGGTCCTGCTCGCTGCGGCCGGCCGCCTGGTGGTCGCGCTCGACGACGGCCGCGCGCGGCGCCGGTTCGCCCCGGACCGCCCGGAGGTCGGCCTCTACGTCCCGCCCCCCCTCTGGGGGCGGGACGAGGGCTTCGCCGCAGGCACGGTCTGCCCGGTCCTCGCCTCGCTGCCCTCCAATGAGGCAAATACTGCCGCGCATACGCCGTGTTCCTGCGCCTCGTGTCGCCCTGGCGCGCGCCGCCCGGCGGCCAGCGCCCCGCGTGCCCGGTCGCACAGCGCGGTGCGGGCCGAGTTTCCCAAGAACTGCAGGGAATCGC
>DASSSV010000636.1:0-3949 GCA_035708265.1 Thermomicrobiales bacterium
GCGAGGCTGAGCGGGACGCCGCGACGCCGGCAGGCGCGCAGGAAGGCCGGCGCGGGGTAGAGTTCGCCGACCGGCTTGCGCAGCCCCGCCGTCGAGACCTCCACCGCCGCGCCCCCGGCCGCGAACGCCTCGGCCGCCTCGTCGTAGAGCGCGTCGAGGTCGAGCGCGGGCGAGGGGCGGTGCCCCATCACCTTGATGAGGTCGGGATGGGCCATGATCTGGAAGAGGCCGCTGCGCGCCGCCCGACCGAGGGTGGCGAAATAGCGGCGGTACATCTCGTCCACGTCGCGGCCATCCCACAGCCCCGGCACGCCGAGCAGGTCGAAGCCCCAGCAGCCGAGCCAGTGGACCGAGCCGATCGCGTAGTCGAACGGCGCCCGGGCCAGCACGTCCACGATGGCGCCCTCGCTGCCGGGGAAGTAGTCCACCTCGATGCCGCAGCGCACCGGCAGCCCGGCCGCGGCCGCGTCGCGCAGCAGGCCGGCGTAGGCCGCCAGCGACTGCCCGCCCCGCGCCGTCCACCAGCGCTCGGCGAACGCCGCCGTGCCGGGCGCCGGCCCGTCGCCGGGCGCCGAGGCCGCCTCGCCGCCAGCCGGCGGCAGCCCCTCCGCCCGCTCCCACCACGCGCCGTAGGCCGCCTGCGCTGCGGCGAAGCGGTAGATGTGCTCGGTCACACCGATCTCCGCGACGCCACGCTCCCGCGCCACGTCGAGGAAGCGCGCGAGCCAGTCCGGGGTGAACGGCCCCTGCTCCAGGTGCATGTGGTAGTCGACCAGCATCGCGCCCCCCTGACCTGCCGGCAGAACCGTCCCCAGCTCGCGTCGTCGGTCCGGGGAGTGTACCACGGCGCGGACGGGCTCACCGCCCGACGTGGGCGTGGAAATCGGCCAGGTGGCGGCCGCCGGGCAGGGGGTCCATGTCCTGCCAGTCGGCCTGCACCGTCACGTACTTGTCCTGCCAGGGGTCGCCGGGGACGCCCCAGTGGTTCGGCGTGAAGATCGACAGCCACTCGTCGAGCGTCAGGTAGCCGTCCTTGCCGAGCCACTTCGCGGCGGCGCCGGGGTAGTCGATGAAGGGGTCGCTGACGTAGACGCCGAGGATGTGCGCGTTGGGGTAGTTGGCGTAGGGGTCGGAGTCGGCCACCACGCCGGTGACGAGGATGTAGTGCGTGCCGCCGCGGATCACGGCGATGGCCGGCTGCCCGCCGCCCGGCGCGGCCAACATATAGGCCATGACTTTCGTCGCCTCGACCGGGTCGTCGTAGATCCAGTGGTTGAAGCCGCGGCCGGGGTTGAGCCAGTGCAGCGCCGCGGCCATCGCGTAGGGCGAGGCGTCCCACTGGTCGACGGTGTAGCCGAGGTTGTGGGACAGTTCGAAGTCCCAGATCCGGCTCTGGATCGCCGTGTCGTCGGGGAAGCGCGTGCCGGTCAGGTACTCGGTCCAACTCTGGATGTCGGCGGGGTCGCACCAGTCGTCGGTCATCTGGCGGTGCCAGTTCAGCGCGAGATTGCGCTGGTAGAGGGCGGCGAAGGGGCCACGCCCGGCGAGGCCGCGCGCGTCGGCGTCCTGCCGGCCCAGGAGGCCCAGTTCGACCTCGTAGGGCGTGCCGGCGTGCTCCGGGTGGTACTCGAAGCGGTTGCGCTCGAAGTACTGGACGAGGTAGGGCTTGCCGTCGGTCGGCGAGGTCTCGATGAACGCCTCGGAGATGGGGTAGCCGAAGACCGGCAGGCCGCCGTTGGCCTGCCAGTAAGCCAGGAAGACGCCGTCGAGGCCGTGCCCGGTCTCGGGGAAGTAAGCGGCGTCGGCGTTGCCGGCCGACGCCGGGCGGAAGGGCGCCTCGCCGCCCCGGCCGCGCGCCAGGTCGTCGCCCAGCAGGCGCAACTCGACCTCCCAGGGCGTGCCGGCGTTCTCGGGGTGCTCCTCGAAGACGGCGCGCTCGAAATACTGCGTTGTGTAGGACTTGCCGTCGGTCGGGGAGACCTGGGTGAAGGGCTCGGAGAGGGGGAAGCCGAAGCGGGTCAGGCCCCCATTCTGCTGCCAGTACGCGAGAAAGGCGCCGCCGAGGGTGTGCCCGGTCTCCGGCACGAAGGTCGCGTCCTGCCCCGGCGCCGCCGCCGCCCGCCGCGGCGCGGCCAGCGCGCCGCCGAGCGCGCCGAGCGCCAGCATCAGCGCCGTCGCCAGCCGCCAGACCACGCGCGCGCGCATCATCGCGATTCTCCCGTCCGCCACACGGTTCACGACCCGCCAGCGCGGCCCAGTTTCACCGTCTTGCGCTCTGACGCAGCCATACTCGTCGCCCCCTTTCGTGCCCCTCTATCCTACAACGAATGGCGACACACGCCGACTCGCCCGCCCTCGGCGACAAGGTCCATCCCGCGCCTTGTCCCATCCACCGGGACTCCACACCTGCCGAAATCGCCAGCGCACCGCCTTCCCGCACCCCCGTTGCCCGCTTGTCAAATCGGGCCGGCGCGGCTAGGATTGCCCGGCCGGGAGCCCGCCGCGTGGTCGCGCCCGGCCGGGGTCGGGACGGAGGGCGCCGCCGTGTCCTGGACAGAGCAACTCCCCACCCAACGCCGCCTCTGGGGCCTCCCGCCCCAGGCCGTCGCCGACTGGGCCGCCGCGCGCGAGCGGGAGCACGAGCGCGAGGTGGCCGACCTGCGCGCCCGCGTGGCCGACCTGGAGCGCCGGCAGGCACAGGCGCAGGCGGACCTGGCGGCGCGCGACCGGGACCTCGCGCGGGTGGCCGCGCGTCTCGACGAGGCGGCCGAGCGGGCAGGCAGCCTGGAGACGGCGGTCGAGCGCGCGCGACGCGGCGAGGAAGAGCGCGCCCGCCACGACCGCGTGCTCCGCGAGGAAGCCGTGCGGGTGGTCGCCGACGCCTGGACGGAGGCGCAGGCGATCCGGGAGCGCGCGCGGCGCCTGGCCGAGCGCACCCAGGCGCGGCTGCGCGCCGAGATCGAGCGGGCCCGCGGGATGATCCAGCGCGACCGTGACCAGTGGGAGGGCGAGATCGCGGCGCTGCGCGCGCGCCGCGCGCTGGCGGTCGCCGACCTCGAGGCGACGGCGCGGGATCTGCTGGCGCAGGCCGCGCGGTTCAAGGAGGAGGGCCCGGCGGAGGAGCAGACGGCTGAAGGCGCGGCCCCGGAGACGCCCCAGCCGGCCGCCGCGCCAGCCGCGCAGTTCGCCACCGCGCCCCAGCAGTCCGCTGAGGCTCCAGAGGCGGCCGCAACGACACCCGAGGCGGCCACGACGCGGGCCGCGCAGGCCGCCCCGCCGCCCCCGCCGTCCGACGCAACGCCCCAGGAGGCCGCGACATCGCTCCCCGCACAACCCGCGACCCCGCGGCCCTCCGCGCCGACGCCGCGCTCCCTCGCCACGCCCCAGCAGAACGGCACGGACGCGGCGGGGTACGCCGAACCGCCCGGCGAGGCGCCGCCGGCCGACGTCCACCTGCGCCACGCGCTCGACGACCTCGAGGCGCTGCTCGACCGCGGCCGGGCGCCGCGCGCTCCGGGCGAGCGGGGGTAGCCCGGCTCAGGCGTCGCCGTCGGCGTCGAGGCGCACACGGATCCGGTACGGTTCCTCGTGCCAGATCTCGGCGATGGGGAAGGGCAGGGCCTGTAGCACGGCGGGCAGCGGGAGCGCCCCCTGGTACTCGACGCCCATCTCCAGCGTGCCCTGCGTGAAGCGGCGCACCTGCACCCCCTCGACCCCGTTCAACTCCCGCAAGGCGGTCTGGAAGGCGCCCAGGTCGGTGAAACTGGCGAACGGCTGCGCGACGACGGTGTAGGCACCGGAGCGGCCCACCACGGCGCGCTCCCTGGCGGGTGTCGCGCCGTTGGCGGACACCGGCGCGGGCGACGGCGCGGCCGCGGGGGGGACCAACTCCGCCGTGCCGGTCGCGGCCGGGCGGGCGGCGGGCGGGGTCCGGTCGGGCGACGTGGTA
>DASSSV010000637.1:0-3908 GCA_035708265.1 Thermomicrobiales bacterium
GGCGCATGGACGTGGAATGGGCCGGGGAGGCGGGGGATGGGTGCAGGAGCGGAGGCGGGCGGGGCGGGAGGCGCCGGGGCGGCGGCGCTGATCGCGGCGCTGGCCGCGCAGGGCACGCGCTTCCTCTTCGGCATCCCCGGCGTCCACACGCTGCTGCCGTTCGACCTGCTGCACGCGCACCCGACGATCCGCCCCGTCGTCACGCGGCACGAGGGCGGCGCGGGCTTCGCGGCCGACGGCTACGCGCGCGCCAGCGGCGAGCCCGGCGTCTGCCTGGTCGTGCCGGGGCCGGGCGCGACGAACCTGGCGACCGCGGCGCTCGTGGCGCAGAGCGACCGCGTCCCGCTGGTTCTCATCACCGCGACCGTGCCGGCCCGGCTCGCCGGCCGGCAGGCGGTCCACGAGTCCGACCTCGCCGCGCTCTACCGGCCGCTGGTCAAGGCGCAGGTCGCGGCGGACCACGCGGGCGAGATCGCGGCTGCCGTCGCGCGGGCGTTCGCGCTGGCCCGCGCGGAGCCGCCCGGCCCGGTGCAACTGCTGCTCCCCTACGACCTCTTCGCGCGCCCGGCCAGCCCGCCGATGCAGGATAGTGGCGAGTCGGCCGGTGACCCTCCCACAGCCTCCGAGGGCGAGGGGGACGAGCCGCCGGCGGCAGACCTGGAGCGCGCGCTGACGCTGCTGCGCGAGGCCCGCGCGCCGCTGATCTACGCGGGGCATGGCGTGGTGCGCGCGGGGGCCGGCGCGGCGCTGGTCGCGCTGGCGGAGGCGCTCGGCGCGCCGGTCCTCACCTCCAACAAGGCGCGCGGCGCGATCCCCGAGGACCACCCGCTCGCGGCCGGCATCCCGAGCATGGCCGGGGCGTCGGCGCTGGCGCGCGGCGCCGACGTCTGCCTGGCGCTCGGCACGCGCTTCAACGAGTACACGACGCTGACGTGGAAGTTGCCGCTGCCCCGCCGCCTGATCCGCGTGGACCGCGACCTCGCCGCGCTCGACCGCAACTACCCGGCCGAGGTCGCCATCGCGGGCGACGTCGCGGCGACGCTCGACTGGCTGCTGGAGCGGCTGCCGGCCCGCGGCGACGCGGCGGGCGGACTCCGCCCCGCCGTCGCCGCGCTGCGCGAGCGCCGCCGGGCGGGGCTGACCGAGTTCATGGCCGGGATGGCCGACGCCCGCGCGCCGTTCCACTCCCGCTTCGTCGCCCGGCTGCTGCGCGAGGCCCTGCCGCCCGACGCCCTCCTGACCTCCGACGGCTCGGCCACCGAGTCGTGGCTCTACGAGCCGGGCTTCGCCGTCACCCGGCCCGGCACGCTCCTCGTGCCCGAGATCCAGCAGACGATGGGCTACGCCGTCGGCGCGGCGCTCGGCGCGGCGCTCGGCACACCGGGCCGGCCGGTCGTCGCGGTCGTCGGCGACGGCAGTCTGACGATGACACTCGGGGAACTGGCGACGCTCGCGGCCGAGCGCGCGCCGCTGACGGTCGCCGTCTTCAACGACGGCTGCTACAACGCGCTGCGCGTGCGCCAGGAGGCGGCGCACGGCGAGCGCTACGTCGGCACGCTCCTCGGCGACCTCGACTTCGCGCAGGTGGCGCGCGGCCTCGGCCTGCGCGGCGAGCGAGTCGTCGCGGCCGACCAGTTGCGCGCCCGCTTCGCCGAGGCTGCCGCGCCGCGCGAGCCGCTCCTCCTCGACATCCCGATCGCGCCCGCCCCGCTCTCCGAGCGCTACGCTGCGGTCGTCGAGGCCGGGGAGTGACGTAGGTCGTGGGGTGTGGGCCGTGGGCCGTCGCGTGGTGTAAGAGGATGCCGGAACCGCCGCCCACAGCCCCCACGTCTCACAGCCCACGCCCTACGGCCTACACCTTTCGTCCCCTGCGCTGGCGGGACGCGCTGGAGGCGTCGCGCTGGCGCTATCCGCCGCCCTACCAGGTCTACGACATCGGCCGCGCGTCCCTGCTGACGATCTGGGCCGCGCAGCAGGTGCTCCGCCCGCTCGGCGTCGCGATCTACTACGCCGCGCTGGACGAGCGCGGCGACCTCGCCGGCCTCTTCACCTACCTCCAGCGTGGCGACACTGTCGAGGTCGGGCTGGGGCTGCGCCCCGACCTGACCGGCCGGGGCAACGGGCTGGCCTTCCTCGAAGCCGGGCTCGCCTTCGGCCGGCGCCTCTACGCGCCCGCCGCCTTCCGCCTGACGGTCGCGGCGTTCAATCAGCGCGCGATCACGGTCTACGAGCGCGCCGGCTTCCGCGTCGTCGGCACGCGCCGGCACGGGCGGCGGGAGGAACTGGAGATGCGGAAGGAAGTGTGAAGTATGAAGGGTAGAGGATGAAATGTGGGGCGGTCAGTCGAGTCTTACGGGCGCGCTTCCGGGTCTCGGAAGGGTGAGGCCGGGTCGCGGTTGAGGAGGCGCAGCAGGTCGACGGGCGGGTCGAAGGGGAGGGACGCCGCGCCGTCGAGGACGCGGGCGCGCTCGTCGTCGGAGAGGTCGGCGCCGGGGTCCCAGCCGTGGGCGCGCATGTTGACCCGGCCCTGCGCGTCGAACGCCACGCCCTCGGCCTCCAGCAGCGCGCGCATCCGCTCCTTGCCGCCGAACGCCCAGCCGCCCGAGAGCGTGCCGTCCTTGCTGACGACGCGATGCGCGGGGACCTGCAGCCGGTCGGGCGTCGCGTTCATGAACCAGCCGACCATGCGCGCGCCGCGCGGGTGGCCGATAGCCGCCCCGAGCGCCCCGTAGCTCGTCGCCCGCCCCGGCGGGCAGGCCCGCACCAGCGCGTAGATCCGCGCCCCGAGCAGCCCCGCGTCTTCCCGACTGATCGCCACAGAACCCCCGTCATGACGTACGAGGTACGAGGTACGAAGTACGAATTATGTGTCGCACCGAAGTCCGGCGGGACGACCGCCCTGGTCATTCGTACTTCGTACTTCGTGCTTCGTACTTCTTCACCCCGTCCACATCCGCAACCACGATGGTATGGGCCAGGCCGATGAAGAGGCCGTGTTCGACCACGCCGGGCAGGGCCTTGAGTTGCGCGGCGAGGGCGGCGGGGTCGTCCAGCGGGCCGAAGGCGCAGTCGAGGATGAAGTTGCCGCCGTCGGTGACGTAGAAGTCGCCGGGGACCTCGCGCGGCGTGACGCGCGCGCCGAGGCGTTCGAGCGCGCGGCCGGTGTGCCGCCAGCCGAAAGGGACGACCTCGACCGGGACGGGATGGCGCCTGCCGAGGCGCGGCACGACCTTCGAGGCGTCAGCGATGATGACCTCGCGCCGGCTGGCGACGGCGACGATCTTCTCGCGCAGCAGCGCCCCGCCGCGCCCCTTGATCAGCGCGAAGGTGTCCAGCGCGATCTCGTCCGCGCCGTCGATCGTCAGGTCGAGGTGGTCCACCGCGTCGAGGTCGGCGAGCGGGATGCCGAGGTCGCGCGCCAGGCGCTCGGTGCGCCGCGAGGTCGCCACGCCGGTGAGGCGCAGCCCCGCCGCCACGCGCCGGCCGACGTCCTGCACCGCCAGTTCGGCGGTCGTGCCGCTGCCGAGCCCGACCACCATCCCCGGCTCGATCAGTCCCGCCGCGTGCCGCGCCGCCGCCCCCTTCTGCGCCTCGATGATCGCCGCCTCACCCACGTTCCCGCTCCGCGGAAGTACGAGGTACGAAGTCCGAATGAGGCCGAAACCCCGCCGTTAATTCGTACTTCATACCTCGTACTTCGGACTTCACAATTCCGCCGCCGCGGCGGCGTCGAGGAGCCAGACCAGCGCGCCATCGGCCGGGGCGACGACCTGCGCCGGGAGCCGGTGGATGTCGCGCGGGCCGCGCAGCACCTCGCGCACGATCGTGGCCTTGTCCGCGCCCGCCACCAGGAAGGTTACCACGCGCGCGGCGTTGATGACGGGCGGTGTCAGCGTAATGCGGTAGGT
>DASSSV010000638.1:0-3242 GCA_035708265.1 Thermomicrobiales bacterium
GGCCCCGGTCGCGCTGCGCGGCGAGCCAGCGGTAGGGCGCGGTGAGGTTGGGGCTCTGGTCCAGCGGTGTCAGCGGCACCGGCGTGGTGTTCAACTCGAAGAGCACCAGGGCGGCGAGGACGACGGTCGCGGCGATTGCCACGACCCGCGCCCGCTCGGGCGCCAGGCGCGGCGCCAGCCGCTCCCAAGCCCAGGCGGCGCCGAAGCCGGCCAGCGCGACGACGGCGAAGTCCACCAGCACGCCGAAGCGCGCGGTCACGCGCATCGCCTTGAAGAGCGGGACGTGGTCGAAGAGGAAACGATAGGGCAGCGGCGCCGTCCCGCCGTTCGCGGCATCCCAGGTCGGGCCGAGCGACATGATGAAGGCGACCATGGCGATGGCGACGAGCGCGACCGTCGGCGCGCGCCGCCGACGCGCCCCGACCAGCCCGACGACCGCGCCGAGGATCGCCAGCCCGCCCGGGAAGAGGGTATCCTCGCCGCCGTGCGCCGCGGTCAGCCCCTCCCAGACGCGGTTACGCACCTCGACCTTGAGGTAGGAGTCGGGCGTCGCCTGCCACTTCTCGGTCTCCAGCAGCGTCCGCTCCAACCCCTGCTGGTCGCGCACGTGGAGGTAGGGCAGGGCGAAGGGGAGGATCAGCAACGCGGCGAGGCCGCAGGCGGCGGCGAATTGGGCGGCGAAGCGCCGGGTGCGGGCGCGCGGGTCGGCGACGACGGCGACGACGAGGACGACGCCGACCGCCAGCGCGATCTGGAAGGCGACGTAGAAACTCGCGAGCACCTGCACGGCCAGGAGTAGCCCGAAGGCGAGCGCCGGCCGCCAGGTGCGCCGCTCGACCAGCAGCACGAAGGCGAAGAGCACCCAGGGCGTCCAGGCGTGGCTGAGTTGATTCAGGTGCCAGAGGTGGGCGTAGCGGTAGGGGAGAAAGGCGTAGCCGAGGCCCGCGAGGAACCCGGCCGCGCGGTTGCCCGTGAGGTGCGCGACGAGCGCGTACATCCCGCCCGCGGCCAGCACGAACGTTCCCAGCACGAGGAGGTTATTGGCGAAGACGCCGTTGTGCGTCAGCAGGTAGAGCGGCGCGGCCAGCAGCGCGGCCGGCACGTTGGAGTCGCTGTAGGCGAGCGTGTCCTTGAGCGGGTAGAAGGCGTTGGCGTCGTAGAGGTGCAGGGGATTGGTGACGAGCGCGTGCTGCACCCAACGCGCGATCCAGACCTGGAGGAGCGGGTCGCCGCCCGGCGGCGTCTGCGACCAGAGGTGCGCCGCGTAGGGCCAGGTCATCGCGATTGTCGCGACGCAGTAAGCAGCGGCAACCAGCGCGCCGACGACCCAGCGCCGGGTCAGCACCGACTGGGCCGACAGTGGCGGCGCGCCCGCGTCTTCTCGCCCGGTTGCCGCCGCCGCGCGCATCGGCTCGGCCCTCCCCCTCCGCATCACTCCGCGCCCGCCGCGCACCCCTCCCCCGGAGGAACGACGGCCGCGGCCCGTGGTCGCGCGGTGGGGCGCGGGGGAGTCTACCAGCGGGGGCGGCGGGGTGTCAATTCGCCCTCACCCCCCGGCTCTCTCTCCCAATCCTGGGAGAGGGGGGGCACCACAGAGAGGGGCGCTCGTCCTCTTGGTCTGTAGCCAAGAAGAGCAGCATTCTGTTCGAGCGGAGCCTCCCCCCTCGCCCAATCCTGGACGAGGGGGCCGAGGGGGGAGGGCGAACTCCCCCGACTGCGGTATGATAGTGCCGCCGGTCGCACGGCCGGGGGCGGGCCGGCTGCGATGGGAGGGGGTGGCGATGGATCTGGGGTGCTGCGTCGCGCCGGAGCAGGCGGCGACGCTGGCGGCGGCGGGCGGCGACTTCGCCGAACTCTCCGTCGTCCGCGCGGTGATGGGGGGCGACGACGATGCGGTCGGTGCGGCGTTCGCCCGCACGCAGGAGGCGCTCAAGGCCGCGGGGCTGCCCGTCCGCGCCTACAACGTCCTGCTGCCGGCGGAGTTGGCGCTCGTCGGGCCGGCGGCCGAGCCGCAGTGGCTGGATACGTACCTCCGCACGGCCTTCGGCCGCGTGCGCCAGCTCGGCGGGCGGATCGTGGTCGTCGGCAGCGGCCAGGCGCGCGCGATCCCGCAGGGCGTCCGCCAGGACGCCGGGCTCGACCAGCTCGCGGCCACGCTCGCCAGGATGGCGGCGGTGGCCGCGGAGTACGACCTGACCCTGGCGCTCGAACCGCTCCGCGCTGCGGAGTCGAACGTCTTCAACACGGTGGGCGAGTCGGCCACCTTCCTGCGCGAGCGCGGCCTCGGCGACGTGCGGCTCCTGGCCGACCTCTATCACATGATGGAGGAGGGCGAGCCGCTGAGCGCGCTCGACGGCTGCGCCGACCTCCTCGTCCACGTCCACATCGCCGACAGCGGCCGTCGCCCGCCCGGCCAGGGCGACTACCCGCTGGCCGACTTCTTCCATCACCTGCGGGAGAGCGGCTACGCTGGCGACTGCTCGATCGAGTGCCGCTGGGCCGACTTCGCCGCCGAGATCGGCCCGAGCCTGGCGTACGCGCGCCGGGCGAGTAGGGAGTAGCGGCCTCGGTAGGCCAACCCGTTCGGTGCTCGTAAGCCGGTACTCTCGACTCTCTACTCCCTACTCTCTACTCGTGATAGGAGCGAGTGATGCCGGAGAGGCCCGATCCGCCCGCGGCGCCGGCCTCGCCGGTCGCCGAGCGCGTCGCCCGGCTGCTGGGCGCGCGACCGCGGGAGTGGGGCGTGGTGCGGGGCGGCGACACCGCCGCCGCGCGGTGGATCGTCCGGTTCGGCGGGGGACGCTCGGCCTTCATGAAGCTGGGAACCGACGCCGAGACGGCGGCGGGGCTGCGCGTCGAGTGGTCGGTGTACTCGCAGGTCAGCGCCCCGTTCCTGCCGGCTGTCCTCGGTTGGGACGACGCCGACGGCGACGCGCCGCTCCTGCTACTCGAAGACTTGAGCGCGGCCTACTGGCCGCCGCCCTGGCTGCCCGGCCAGATCGAGCGGGTGCTGGCGCTGCTCGACCAGGTCGCGGCTACCCGCCCCCCGCCGGGCCTGATCGCGCTGGAATCGCTGCG
This sequence comes from Thermomicrobiales bacterium, assembly GCA_035708265.1. Classification (GTDB taxonomy): domain Bacteria; phylum Chloroflexota; class Chloroflexia; order Thermomicrobiales; family CADCWN01; genus DASSSV01. Next base: position 3,079 of record DASSSV010000638.1, read on the forward strand.
CGCGGGGCTGGGCGGCTGGCCGTTCGTCGCCGCCGACCCCGCGCCCTTCCTGGCTCTCGGGCTCTGCTCGGCCACGTGGCTGGAAGCCGCGCTACCGGCACTCATCGAGGCCGAGGCGACGGCGCCGCTCGGGGGAGAGTCGCTGCTCCACCTCGACGTGCGCA
>DASSSV010000639.1:0-7781 GCA_035708265.1 Thermomicrobiales bacterium
GCAGCAGCGCGACGGCGAGCGAGAGGGCGGCGTCGAGGGCGAAGAGGCCGCGCAGCCCCAGCGGCGTACCGTCGGCCAGCCAACCACCCGCGGCCGGGCCGATGGCGAACCCGACCGGCGCCGCGACCCCCAGCAGGGCGAGCGCCAGTCCCACCCGGCGCTCCGGGGTGGCCGCGCGCAGCGCCGCGAGCATCGCCCCGGTGTTGCCGAGCTGGAAGCCGGACAACAGTAGGGCGGCGGCGAGCTGGCCGCGGGAGTGGCTGAGGGCGACGAGCAGGGCGACCAGCGCCTCGACCAGCGCGCTGCGGACGAGGATCGGCGTGCCGCCGTGGCGGTCGGCCCAGACGCCCCAGAAGGGGACCAGGGGCAGGCCGACGGTGAAGAGGCGGGCGGGGAGCAGCCCGGTCCAGCGGCCGATCTCGCCCGCCGGGGTGCCGACGAGGCGTAGGTAGAGCGGCAGGAAAGCGAAAACGTGGCCCGTGTAGAACGCCTCGACGAAGGAGACCACGCCGAAGATGAGCGCGACGACCGGCCACGGCTGCGCCCGCACCCGCGCGGCCGGTTCCGCGACGACGATGATCGGCTCGCCGCTCGCCAGGTGGTCCATCGATGCGCCCTCCTCACCACAGCTCGACGGCCGGCGCCGCCGGCTCGAAGCGGTCGCGCCAGCAGCACGGCCCGCCGCCCGGCGCCCCGTCGGGTGACCGCCGCAGCACCACCACCGGGCCGAGCCCGTGGCCGTACCCCTCGCGCACCAGCAGGGCCGGGGCGAGCGGCGGGCCGCCGGGGAGTGCGGCGATGCGGGCGGCCTCGGCCGCCTCGGGCGTGTCGAAGAGGCAGAGGTCGACGAGGCGCCGGTAGCCGTCGGCTTGCAGCTCCAGTCGGCGGCGGTAGCCGGGCTGGCGGGCCAGCGCGCGGCGGCACTCCCAACGGGTGACCGGCGAGATGCCGGGGGCGTACTCGAGGATCAGCCCGAACATCGTGGCGCTCCTTCCGGGTAGGTGAGGGCGTCGCGTCGGCGGCCGGTCGCGCGCTACGGGCGGGCGCGGCCGAGCGGCCGGCCGGCCGGCCGCGCCTCGCGGTCGAGCCGGGTCGCCAGCGCCACCAGCAGGTCCGCCAGCGCGGCCCGGGCCCGCCGTCCGGTGTCCGCGCGCTGCCACTGCCAGCCGCGCGCGTCGATCCGCGCCGTCGTCGCGCGATGAGCCGCCATCCGCAAGTCGAGATCGGTCCGATCGAACATGGCCCCGCTCCTTCCTGTCGGCCGCGTTTCCGGGCCACCGGTCCTGTCGATGGACCCACTCTAGCCGCGCTGGCGCGGGCGGACATCGTGAGGACTACGCGATCGCGGCGGTGGGTGGTGGCGGGGGTGGGTGCGTAGAATTGCGTAGGCCGCGGCCGGCGATACCGACTGAAGGCGGGCGCGGGCGCTTTTCGCGCATCGCGCCGAGTGGGGCGAATGAGGGGAGCGTTGGGCCGGTGAGTGGGGGACGGGCCAGTCAGCGCAGGCCGAGGTCGCGGGCGACGGCGACCGCGGCGGTGCGGTTGTCGACGCCGGGTTAGTTGTAGATGCCAGTCAAGTGGGGGTTGACGGTGCGCGGGCTGAGGACGAGCCGCGCCGTCGCCTCGGCGCACACCGCCTCGGCGAGGGCGGTCTTGCCGATGCCCGCCTCCCCACCGACGAGGACGAGGGAGCCGCGGCCACCGAGCGCCGCCTCCAGGTGATCGCGCAGCGCAGTCAGTTCGCGCTCGCGGCCGACAAGGAGCGGTGAGTCGAGGGGCAGAAAGCCGTCGCGGAGGGCAGCCATGCGCACCATCCGGGAGCAGGTCTCGTCGCGATCGGTCGACGGGCGCATTCTATCACGCGGCGTGCCCGGCGAACGCGAGCGGGCGGGACCGCACGGCCCCGCCCGCCACTCTTGTTCGCTCTGTCGGAGAGTCGCCCGGAGCCCGCGCCCGCTAGACCGGCTTCTTGCGCTGGATCTGGATCAGCGGGCCGTCCGGGCGCTGGCCCTTCGTCAGCACCGCCTCCATGCTGAGGCGGCCGGCCGCCGCCTGGGCCGCGGCGCGGAACGCCTCGGCCTGCGGGGAGGCGGCGTTGGCCGCGACGATCGGCGTGCCGGCGTCGCCGCCCTCGCGGATCGCCGGGTCGAGCGGGATCCGGCCCAGCAGCGGGACGCCGTGCCGCTGGGAGGCCCACTCGCCGCCGCCCTCGCCGAAGATCGCCGTCTTCTGGCCGCAGCCGGGGCAGATGAAGTAGCTCATGTTCTCGATGATGCCGAGGATCGGCACCTGCACCTCCCGGAACATCTGCAAGCCCTTGACCGCGTCGGCGAGCGCGACGTCCTGCGGCGTGGTGACGATGATCGCGCCGGAGAGCGGCAGGCGCTGCGTCAGCGTGAGCTGGATGTCGCCGGTGCCGGGCGGCAGGTCGATCAGCAGGTAGTCCAGTTCGCCCCACTCGACGTCGTTGACGAACTGGTTGATCAGTTGCGAGGCCATCGGGCCGCGCCAGATCACCGGCTTCTCCGGGTCCACCAGGAAGCCGATGCTCATCACCTTCACGCCATAGGAGTCGAGCGGCAGGAGGCGCTGGCTTGCGCGGCCGCCCGGCTCGGTCGGCGGCACGCTGATGGCACGCGGCTGACGGCCCTGGAGGTCGAGCATCAGCGGCATGCTCGGGCCGTAGACGTCGGCGTCGAGGAGGCCGACCTTCGCGCCGTCGAGCGCCAGCGCGACCGCGAGGTTGGCCGCGACGGTGGACTTGCCGACGCCGCCCTTGCCGGAGGCGACGGCGATGGTGTTCTTGACGCCGGGCAGGCCCGGCTTGCCGGACGCGCCGCCGCTCGGGCGCACGCGCGCCGTCAGCGTCACGTCGACGCGCTCGACCTCGGGCACGGCCATGATCGCCGCGCGGACGTCCTGCTCGATCCGTCCGCGCAGCGGGCAGGCCGGCGTGGTCAGCTCGACGGCGACCTTGACGACGCGGTCATCGAAGGAGAGCGCCTTGATCATCCCCAGTTCGACCATCGGCCGGCCGATCTCGGGGTCGCGCACCGTCGCCAGCGCGCGCTTGACCGCCTCCTCGAACGGCGTGCCCGGCGCGGCCGGTGCGGGCGCGGCCTCCGCGTGTGCGCCCGCGCCGTTCGCCACCGGCACCGCGCGCGGCCGGCCCCCGGCGCCCGCCACCGGCAAGGCGCGCTTGCCCGGCGCGCCGCCGGCCACCGGCACCGCCCGCCGCGCCGGGCGCTCCGGCGTCGCCGTCGTCGCCACACCCTCGGGCGGGATGCCCGAGCCCTGCTGCTCCGCGCCGGCCGGCTCGCCCGCGCGCTTCTTGCGGAAGAACGACATCGCTGGTCCCATCCTCTCCGAAGTTGGTAGTTGAGAGTAGAGAGTTGATAGAGGACGAGCCTCGCGCCACTATCAACTCTCTACTCTCAACTCCGCTCAGCCGCCGATCTGCGACATGCCGCGCCCGACCGGCAGGATCCCGTCCTTGAGGCCGTGGCCCCACGGCTTGCGCCAGACGCCCTCGCGGATCGCCGCGTGCAGTTCCTCGTCGCTCGCCCCGCCGCGCAGCAGGGGACGCAGGTCCAGCTCGTCCGCGCGCAGCAGGCAGAGGCGGAGTTTGCCCTCCGAGGTCAGGCGCATCCGGTTACAGCCGGCGCAGAAGTTCTCCGTCACCGAGCTGATGAAGCCGACCGTGCCGGCCGCGCCGGGTAGCCGGTAGGGACGCGCCGGGTCGGCCGGGTTGTCGTGCGGCTCCGGCGTCAGCGGCCCCCACTTCGCCTGGATCAGCTCGCGGCTTTCGGCCGAAGGGACGAGTCGCTCGTGGGCGACGTCGAAGACGCCGTCGAGCGGCATGATCTCGATGAAGCGCATCTGCCAGGGGTGTTCGAGCGTCAGGCCCGCCAGGTCGGCGACCTCGTGGTCGTTGAAGCCGCGCACGACGACGGCGTTGAGCTTGATCGGCGTCAGGCCGTGCTCCTCGGCCGCGCGGATGCCCTCGAAGACCTTGCGGATGTCGCCGCCGCGCGTGATGCGGCGGAAGCGGTCGGGGTCGAGCGTGTCGATGCTGATGTTGACGCGGTCGAGCCCGGCCGCGGCGAGCCGCGGCGCGAGTTTCGCGAGGAGGATCGCGTTGGTCGTCATCGCGATCTCCTCGACGCCGGGGATCGCTCGCATCGCCGCGATCAGTTCGGGCAAGTTCGCCCGCACGGTCGGCTCGCCGCCGGTCAGTCGGAACTTGCGGAAGCCGATCGCCGCGCAGAGGCGCACCGCGCGGATCAGTTCCTCGTCGGTGAGGAGTTCGTCGCGCGGCGCGAAGTGCATCCCCGTCGCGGGCATACAATAGACGCAGCGGAGGTTGCAGCGGTCGGTCAACGAGATGCGCAGGTAGTCGATCCGCCGGCCGAAGCGGTCGAAGCTCGGCCGCGCCACCGGCAGCGACCGGTCGGCGGGCTTCGCGGGCGGCGCGGCGGTGTTGGGTGCGGTCACGGGCTACTCCATCCATCCAGCCGAACGCGCGGCATTGCGCGGGTCGCGCCCGGTGCGGGCGAACGCGACGGGCCGCGACCGGCGGCACGAGGGAGGGCGCCTCCCCGACTTTCTATACCGAAGGGTAACAAAATGGGTGGTGGGCGTCAATACGGGTCGGGGTAGTCGGGTAGTCGGGTAGCGGGGCGGTCGGGGCCGCGCCGGCATAGACCGCGGCCATGAACCCGCCCGCGGGGATCGGGACGCGGTCAGGCCGGGCACGTCTGGCACAGGAGTTGCGGGGGCTGCCTGGCCAGATGGCGTCAGGATCCAGTAGCCAGCAGAGGAGGTTCGCCGTGAGTCTCAGCCGATGGGATCCCTTCCGCGAGATGCTCAGCCTGCGCGAGGCGATGAATCAACTGCTCGAATCGAGCTTCGTGCGCCCCGTCGGCGCGCAGGGCGGGGGCCAGACGCAGGGGCTGCCGCTCGACGTCAACGAGGAGGGCAACACCTACGTCGTGACCGCCTCCCTGCCGGGTGTGAAGCCCGAGGACATCCACATCGACGTCCTCGGCGACACGCTGACGATCCGGGCCGAGACGAGCCAGGAGAACGAGCGCAACCAGGGCGGCTACCTGCTGCGCGAGCGCCGTCGCGGCACGATCCAGCGCTCGATCACCCTGCCGACCACGCTCGACGCGGACAACATCAACGCCGACTACGAGCACGGCGTCCTCACGGTCACGCTGCCCAAGTCGCCCGCCAGCACGCCGCGGCGCATCGCCGTCCGCTCCGGCCAGGGGCAGAGCCAGCTCGGCACGGGCGGCCAGCAGGGCCAGCAGATGCAGGGCCAGGGCGGGCAGCAGGGCCAGCGCCCCGAGGAGCAGCGGCCCTGGCGCGACCCCAGCCTGGTGGAGCAGACGCCGGGGATGGACACGCAGCAGGAGCAGCAGACCGAGCAGGACGCGGAGCAATACTTCTCGTCGCAGGGCGGACAGGGCGAGACGACGCACCCGACGCACAAGTAGTCGGGGCCGCCGATGACGCCGCGGCCGGGGGCGCCGGTGCCGATCGTCGTGCGCAAGTACGACGGGCGCCGGCGCTTCCGCGTCGAGACGCGCTGCCTCGCGGTGACGCCGGCTCTCCTGGTGCTGCGCGGCGAGCCGGGCCGGCCGTTCGTCACCGACGCGGGCACGCGGCGCCTCGCCACGACGACGCTCGAATACTTCCCCCGCGCGCCGGGCCACTGGTACAACGTCGTCAGTTTCTTCGACACGGGGAGTGGCGCGCTTGAGCGCCACTTCTGCAACATCCTCGCGCCCTGGCGCTGGGACGGCGCGACGCTGGAGTACGTGGACCTGGACCTCGACCTCGTCGTCGCGCCGGACGGCGCGCTCACCATCGAGGACTGCGCGGACTTCCGTCGCCACGCGCGCGCCTGGCGCTACCCGGCCGCGCTGCGCCGCGGCGCGCTGGCCGCCCTCCGCGAGTTGCGCCGCCTCGCCGCCAGTGGCCACCCGCCCTTCACCGCCGACCCGCTGCCCGTCGCCACCGCGCGCGCCCTGGCCGGCGAGACGGTGTGGGCCGTGGGCCGTGGGCCGTAGGGCGTGGGCCGTGAGTCGAATCGCAGCTGTCGGGCCGTGGCTGGATGTTACGACGCGGCGACTTTGCGGCTGGGATATCGGGCCGACCCCTTACGATGCAACCAGACGCCCCACGGCCCACGGCCTACGCCCCACGGCCCACGCCGTCCCGCGCCAGCAGCAGGCCGACCAGCGACTTGGCGTCGGCGAGGTCGCCGCGGGCGAGCAGGGCCGGGACGTCGGCCAGCGGCACCAGCTCGACGGTGATGTCCTCGTCCTCCATCTGGCCCTGCGCGCCGCGCGTCAGCCCGGTCGCCAGGAAGAGATGCATCTCCTCGGTCGCGAAGCCGGGCGCGGTGTAGAAGGTCGCCAGCGGGACGAGCCGCGCGGCGCGGTAGCCGGTCTCCTCCTCCAACTCGCGCGCCGCCGCCGCCTCGGCCGACTCGCCCGGGTGGTCGCGCGTCCCGGCCGGGATCTCCAGCAGGGCGCGCCCAACCGCGTGGCGGTACTGCCGCACCAGCGCGACGCGGCCGTCGTCGAGGAGCGGCACGATCGCCACGGCGCCGGGGTGCTCGACCACCTCGCGCGTCGTCTCGCGCCCGCTCGGCAGCGCGACGCGGTCGACGCGGAAGGTGAGGAGCTTGCCCCGATAGACGCGCTCGCTGGCGATGACGCGCTCCGCACCCGGCTCCCCGGTCTCGCCGCTCATGCCCCCCCTCCGGGCCGTCAGCATTCAGCATTCAGCATTCAGCCAGACGCCAAACTGCTGACCGCTGACCGCTGACGGCTGATCGCTGATCGCTCATGAAAAAGCGGCGCCCGAAGGCGCCGCTCTCCCGTTTCCCTCCCCCCGTTCCCTCCGCGGAGGCGCCGGTGGGAATCGAACCCACGGTCGGGGTTTTGCAGACCCCTGCCTTACCACTTGGCTACGGCGCCCGACACGCCGACGCGAACCGCCGCCCGCGCCGCCGGCACCACGCCAGTCTACCACAGCCGCGCGGCGCGGGACAAGCGCGGCGCGGCCGGCCGAAGGCGCGAAAAACGGCGCCGGGGCATGGGCCGCGGCGCCGGGGAGCCCGTGTCAGCCCGCGCGGCTATGGCTTGGCGCCCGACTCGGCCGCGTCCATGTCGGCCTTCATCGCCTCGACGTCGTGCCGGACCACGAAAGTGCGGCCGCTCATGTCGTCGCGGACGTAGTCGAGGGCCTTGTCGTCCATCCAGCGGTAGATCGTCGGCCGGGTCACCTTCAGGTGCTGCGCCGCCTGGCCGATCGAGACCAGCTCGCTCGGCTCGAACGACCGCAACTTCGCCAGGGAGAGCATCTTGCCGAGCGGCTGCTCCCAGAACGAGCGCGGCACCGTATACGACTCCGCGCCGACCGGCCAGAAGAGGAGCTGCAGGACCGAGTCGATCGCGCCGAGCACCGCCTCGCGCTCCGCCCGCAACACCCCCGCCGCGATCTGCCCCAGGCGCGAGAGATCCTCGCCCAGCGGCCCGTGGCGCAACTGCTCGATCCCCACGCGGATCATCGCCTCGGGATAGAGCCGCGCGATGATCCGGTAATGCTGGCTGTAGACGAGTTGGAGGGCTTCGTCGATGACGCCCTGGTACTCTTCAGGCACCGTTGCGGGCTGTTGCACGGGCGGGGCTCCTTTCGCGTCCGTACGACGATAAAGACGTCACCCGCATTGTACGTTCTCCTTGCGGATATGTCAATACCGCGGC
>DASSSV010000640.1:0-4653 GCA_035708265.1 Thermomicrobiales bacterium
CCCCGCCCCGCACCCTCACGGTCTACGCTCCACGCTCTCACGCTCCCACGCTCCCACCCCCTCACGCCATTGTCTCCCAGCGGGCGCGCGTGATCTCGTGGCGCAGCGGCTCGCCGCGCAAGAAGCGGAGGATTTCGTCGACCGTGATGCGGGACTGGCGGCGGCGCGCCTCGACGGTGAGCGCGGCCATGTGCGGCAGGACGACGCAGTTCTCCAGCGCGAAGAAGGGGGAGTCGGGCGGCAGCGGCTCGGTCGGGTCGGTCACGTCGAGCAGCGCGGCGATGCGCCCGGTGCGCAGTTCGGCCAGGAGCGCGTCGGCGTCGAGGAGCCGGCCGCGCGCGGTGTTGACGAAGAGCGCGCCATCTTTCATGGCGGCGAACTCCGCCGCGCCGAGCATCCCGCGCGTCTCGTCGGTCACAGGCGCGTGCAGCGTGACGACGTCGCTGCGGCGCAGGAGGTCCGGCAGGGCGACGAGCTCGGCGGCGTACTCGGCGGCGGTCGCGGGCGGGCAGTAGGGGTCGTGGAGGAGGAGCGTCACGCCGAAGGGCGCGAGGAGGCGCAGCACGCGACGGCCGATGCTGCCGGCGCCGATCACGCCGACGGTGCTGCCGCCGAGCTCGCGCATCCCGGCGAGCGGCAGGCGCGGCCGGCCCTCGCGGTAGCGGGCGAAGGAGTGGAAGGCCCGCCGGCGCGCCATGATGATCGCGCCGACGGTGAACTCGGCCACCGCCTCGGCCAGCGACTCGTTGGCATGCGTCACCCGCAGGCCGCGCTCCAGCGCCGCGACCGGTAGCAGGCGCCGCACCGTCCCGGCCGTGTGCGCGACGAGGCGCACGGCGAGGCCGTCCGGCGTCCAGTCGGCCAGCGGCGCCAGCGGCGGCGTGTCCCAGCCGGTGACGACGACCGGCGCGGCGCGCAGCGCGGCCGCGACCGCCTCCGGTGTCGGCGCGCCCGGCCCGGGCCAGCGCTCGACCTCGGCGACGCCCGCAAGGCGCGGCAACTCCTCATCCAGGGCGAGTTCGCCGACCAAGTCCGGCCCGATGGCGAGGTAGACGCGGGGCGGCGACATGGCTCCTCCAAGGGGACGTGGGGGCTAGCGACTAAAGCCGCGCGAAGACGCCTCACGGCGTCGCGAAGCCCGCCCTGAGGGCGCCCGGCGGGCCGGGACGCGGCCTCACGACCCGGGGCGCGGCGGCGGCCGCGACGGCCGCCGCCAGCGCTCAGACCCCACGACAGGTTGATGGCTCTCGGGCCGCGCAGCCGTTGCGAACCGCCCGCCTATATAATATACTATCCCCGGCTGTCAACCCGGTGCGCGTTGCTCCCGGCCGCACGGCGGCGTGCGGCGGGCGAGCGTTTCGGCGCCGGGCCGGCCGACGGGAGCGAGCACGAGAAAGCGAGCGACGATGACGCTCACCCTGACCGCACAGGCGCCGCACCGCACCAAGCAGGCGATGGTCTACCAGGCGCTGCGCGGCGCGATCCTGCGCTGCGAACTGCGCCCCGGCCAGCGGCTGATCATCGACGAGATCGCCGGCCAGCTCGGCGTGAGCCACATCCCCGTCCGCGAGGCCCTCCAGTTGCTCCAATCGGAGGGCCTCGTCGACAACGTGCCGCACGCCGGCGCGACCGTCGCCCCGATCTCGCGCGACGCCATCGTCGAGGTCTTCACCCTGATGGAGGGATTGGAGTTCGTGGCGATGCGCATCGCCGCCGAGCGCCTGACGCCCGCCGACCTGGCCGCCCTGGCCGCCCTGGTGCACGAGATGGACGACGCGCTCGCGGCCGGGGACGGCGCCCGCTGGCCGGAGCTGAACAGCGAGTTCCACCGCGCCATCGCGCGCGGCACCGGCATGACGCTGTTGCAGGAGATGACCGACCGCGCGCTGGATCGCTGGGACCGCGTGCGGCGCTACTTCTTCAACACCGTCCTCTCCCACCGCATGGACCGCGCGCAGGACGAGCACCACGCCATCCTGGCGGCGCTCCAGGCGCGCGACCCGGCCCGGCTGGAGGAACTGGCGAAAGTCCACAATCGCGGCGCGCTCGCCGCGTACATGGCGCAGATGCCGTGACGACGTTGGCCGTGGGCCGTAGGGCATAGGCCGTAGGCCGTGAGGGCATGACCGTCCGCCGTGGCCGTTGGCGTCGTATCGCAGGCATCACGACCCACGGCCCACGGCTAACGGCCCACAACAGGGAGGGCACCGTGGCGGAGCGGACCGTCGGCGTCATCATGAACGGCGTGACCGGGCGGATGGGGACCAATCAGCACCTGGTCCGCTCGATCCTCGCCATCCGCGCGCAGGGCGGCGTGGCGCTCCCGGACGGCGACCGGCTGCTGCCCGAGCCGCTGCTGCTCGGGCGCGACGCCGCCAAGCTTCAGGCGCTCGCCGCGACGCACGGCGTCGCGCGCTGGAGCACCGACCTCGACGCCTGCCTGGCCGACTCGCGCTACCCGATCTACTTCGACGCGCAGACGACCGACCGTCGCGCCGACGCCGTGCGCGCCGCGCTCGCCGCCGGCAAGCACGTCTACTGCGAGAAACCGGTCGCCGGCGACCTCGACACCGCGCTCGACCTCGTCCGCCGCGCGCGGGCGGCCGGGGTGAAGAACGGCGTGGTGCAGGACAAACTCTGGCTGCCCGGCCTCCAGAAGTTGAAGCGGCTGATTGATGGCGGCTTCTTCGGCCGCATCCTGGCGGTGCGCGGCGAGTTCGGCTACTGGGTCTTCGAGGGCGACTGGCAGGAGGCGCAGCGCCCCTCGTGGAACTACCGCGCGGAGACCGGCGGCGGCATCATCCTCGACATGCTCTGCCACTGGCGCTACGTCCTCGACAACCTCTTCGGCGGCGTGCGCGCGGTCTCCTGCCTCGGCGCGACGCACATCCCCGAGCGCGTCGACGAGGCCGGCCGCCCCTACGCCGCGACGGCCGAGGACGCCGCCTACGCCACCTTCGAGCTGGCCGGCGGGGTCATCGCGCAGATCAACTCCTCCTGGGCCACGCGCGTCTACCGCGACGAACTCGTCGTCTTCCAGGTCGACGGCACGCACGGCAGCGCGGTCGCCGGCCTGCGCGAGTGCAGGGCGCAGCACCGCGCCCACACGCCCAAGCCGGTCTGGAACCCCGACGTCCCCAACCCGCACGACTTCCGCGCCGGCTGGCAGGACGTCCCCGACAACGGCGTCTTCGAGAACGCCTTCAAGACCGAGTGGGAACTCTTCCTGCGCCACGTCGCCTGCGACACGCCCTTCCCCTGGGACTTCCTGGCGGGCGCGCGCGGCGTGCAACTCGCCGAACTCGCGCTGCGCTCCTGGCGCGAGCGCTGCTGGCAGGAGGTACCGGCGCTGACGGAGTCGGGAGTCGGGAGTCGGGAGTCGGAAGCGGCGGCTCCCGGTATGTGAGGCGGTCAACGGTGGCAGGGCCGGTACTGCCGACTGCCGACTGCCGACTCCCGACTCGCAAGGAGGGACGCCATGCCCCAGCCGTTGCTGCTGCCGCGCGCGGACGGCACGCTGGCCCCGTACACGCCGGGCGCGCCGGTCGAGTTGCCGGCGACGGCCGCGCCGGCCCAGAGCCGCGTCGCCTTCGCCGCGGCGCACGTCGTCTGCGACCCGCTGGCGCCCGGCGACCCGACCGAGGGGGCGCACCTCGACTGGGAGGCGACGCTGGCCTACCGCCGCCACCTCTGGGGGCTGGGGCTCGGCGTGGCCGAGGCGATGGACACCGCGCAGCGGGGCATGGGGCTCGACTGGCCGGCGAGCAAGGAGTTGATCCGTCGCTCGGTCGCCGAGGCCCGCGCGGTCGGCGGGGTGGTCGCCTGCGGCGCCGGCACCGACCACCTCGCCCCGCGGCCGGGGCTGTCGGTGGACGACGTCGTCGCGGCCTACGAGGAGCAGTGCGGCTACGTGGAGGGCGTCGGCGGGCGGATCGTGCTGATGGCGAGCCGCGCGCTCGCCGCCTGCGCGGCCGGGCCCGAGGACTACGCGCGCGTCTACGATCGCGTGCTCGCCCAGGTGGCCGACCCGGTCATCATCCACTGGCTCGGCGACATGTTCGACCCCGCGCTGGCCGGCTACTGGGGGTCGCGCGACCTCGACGCCGCCGCGGAGACCTGCCTGGCGATCGTCCGCGACCACGCGGCGAAGGTGGACGGCATCAAGGTCTCGCTGCTCGACGACGCGCGCGAGGTCGCCCTGCGCCGCCGCCTGCCCGCGGGCGTGCGCCTCTACAGCGGCGACGACTTCAACTACCCCGCGCTGATCCGCGGCGACGCGCGCGGCCACAGCGACGCGCTCCTCGGCATCTTCGACGCGATCGCGCCGGTCGCTGCCGCCGCCCTCCAGGCGCTCGACGCCGGGGATCTGGCCCGCTACGACGCGCTCTTCGCGCCGACCGTGCCGCTGGCGCGCCACATCTTCGCCGCGCCGACGCGCCATTACAAGACCGGCGTGGTCTTTCTGGCCTACCTCAACGGCCACCAGGCGCACTTCCGCATGGTCGGCGGGCAGGAGGGCGCGCGCTCGGTGGTCCACCTGGCCGAGCTCTTCGTCCTGGCCGACCGCGCCGGCCTCCTGCGCGACCCCGACCTCGCCGTCGCGCGGATGCGGCCGGTGCTGGCACTCGCGGGGGTGGGAGGAGGATAGGGGGT